>NZ_JAVFXA010000001.1:0-519088 GCF_040981195.1 Kocuria oxytropis
AAGTGCACGGTGGCCGGCCCGGTGTCCCGGCGGTTCATGGCCCCGCCCAGGTGCATGAGGCAGGAGGCGTCACCGCCGGTGCACACCGCGGCACCGGTCGAGACGATGTTGCCGATCTTCTCCTCGGCCATCGCGGCGGAGACGTCCGGGTTCTTGAAGGAGAAGGTCCCGCCGAAGCCGCAGCACTCCTCGGCGTCGGGCAGGTCCACGAAGTCGATGCCGTCGACCGAGGCGACGAGGTCCTTCTGCCGGTCCCCCAGGCGCAGCAGCCGCATGCCGTGGCAGGACGGGTGGTAGGTGACCCGGTGCGGGAACCAGGAGCCCAGCTGCGCGGCGGCGTCCGTCACGCCGAGCACGTCGGTCAGCAGCTGGGAGAGCTCGTAGGTGGTCGCGGCGACCGCCGCGGCGTCCCGGGCGAGGCCCTCGTCGCCGCCGGCGCGGGCGATCATCGGCTGCTGGTGGCCGAGCGACGCCACGCAGGAGCCGGAGGGAGCCACCGCCACGTCGTAGTCGGCGGCGGTGAAGGCCTTGACGTGGTTGCGGACCACGGGCAGGGCGTCGTCGAAGTAGCCGCTGTTGACGTGCATCTGGGAGCAGCAGCCCTGGCCGGGCGGGAACACCACCTCGTGGCCGAGCCGCTCGAGCAGCCGCACGGTGGCCAGGGCGACCCGGGGGTACATCGCGTCCACGATGCACGTGGCGAACAGGGCGATTCTCATGGGACCTCCGGGGAACGAGGGACGGGCAGGTCGACGACGCCGGGCCGCCTGTGGTCTGACCATACTAGGCCAGTGAGACGGACGACACAACGCACCCCGGAAACAGTCGGAATCGGCAGGGACGAGGGTTGGACGTGTGACCTGGCTCATGTACTCTTCGTGGTCAGACCATTGTGGTCCGACCATAGCGTCGTCCGGTGCGCGGGACTCTCCCCGCACGTCCGGCCCCTTCCCTCGCCCCGCCCCTGACGAGGTGGGCCCAGAAAGGAATCCCCGTGGACTCACTTGCTGTGCTGAGCCTCCTGGCCCTGCTGCCCCTGCTCCTCGTGGGCGTGCTCCTGGCCGGTTTCCGGTGGCCGGCGAAGTACGCGATGCCGGTGGGCTACGTCACCGCCGTCCTGGTGGCGCTGCTCGTGTGGCGCATGAGCTTCACGGGAGTCCTGGCCGCCACCATCGAGGGACTTGTCGTGGCCATCACCATGCTCTACATCGTCTTCGGCGCCCTGCTGCTGCTCTCCACCCTCACCGTGGGCGGGGCGATGGCCACGATCCGCGCCGGCTTCGACAACATCTCCGCGGACCGGCGGATCCAGGCCGTCATCATCGGCTGGCTCTTCGGCTCCTTCATCGAGGGCGTCTCCGGCTTCGGCACCACGGCCGCGGTGGTGGCACCGCTGCTCCTGGCCATGGGCTTCCCCGCGATGGCCGCCGTGATGGTGGGGCTCATCGTGCAGAGCACGCCCGTGAGCTTCGGAGCGGTCGGGACGCCCATTCTCGTGGGGGTGGCCAACGGTCTGGGCGGGGACCCCGCGGTCGCCGAGCGCGTCAGCGTCCTCGGCCTGACCATGCCCGAGTTCGTCAACTCGATCGGCTTCTACACCGCGGCCATGCACGCCGTCGTGGGCCTCCTCGTCCCGCTCATCCTCGTGACCCTGCTGACCGGTTTCTTCGGCCCGGACCGCCGCTTCCGCGACGGCCTCGCCGTGTGGCCCTTCGCCGTGTACGCCTCCCTGGCCATGACCGTCCCCTACCTGCTGGTCGCCCGCTTCCTCGGCCCCGAGTTCCCCTCGATGTTCGGCGGGCTGATCGGCCTGGCGCTGGTGATGTTCACCTCCAGCAAGGGCTTCCTCATGCCGAAGGACACCTTCGTGTTCGGTCCCCGCACCGACTGGCCCGCCCGCTGGATGGGCACCATCGAGCCGGCCGAGGCCACGGACGTGTCCACGCACATGAGCGTGGTCCGCGCGTGGGCCCCCTATGCGCTCATGGCGGGACTGCTGGTGGCCAGCCGGGTCATCGCCCCGGTGAAGGAGTTCCTGACCGGTCTCGCGATCCCGTTCGAGAACATCCTGGGCACCGGGATCACCACCACCGTCCAGCCTCTCTACCTGCCCGGTTTCGTCCTGATCCTCGCCTCCGTCTTCGCGTACCTGCTGCACCGGATGACCTCCCGGCAGATCGCCCGGACGCTCAGCATCTCGGCGGGCCAGCTCGCCGGCACGGCCGCCGCCCTGCTCTTCGCCGTCCCCCTGGTCCGTGTGCTCATCCAGTCCGGTCCCGCCCTCAACGAGTCGGGGCTCTCCAGCATGCCGGTCACCCTCGCGGAGGGGGCCGCGGCGATCTCGGGCGGCGCCTGGCCGGTGATCGCCCCCTGGATCGGTGCCCTGGGCGCCTTCGTGGCCGGGTCGAACACCATCTCCAACCTGACGTTCTCGCAGTTCCAGTTCTCCACCGGCGCCCAGATCGGCCTCGACCGCCCCGAGCTCGTGGTGGCCGCCCAGGCCATCGGCGGCGCCGGCGGCAACCCGATCGCCATCCACAACATCGTGGCGGCCTCCGCCACGGTGGGCCTGCTCGGGCGCGAGGGAGACCTGCTGCGCAAGACGATCATCGTGACCACGTACTACTGCCTGGCCGGCGGCGCGGTCGCGTACCTCTTCATCCACGGCGTGGGCCTGAACCTGGGCACCGTCATGCTGGTCCTGCTCGTGGCGGGACTCGCCCTCCTGGCCCGGCGGCTGTGGCGCCAGGACGCGCCGGCGAGCACGCGGCTCCGGGTCTGAGCCGGGCCGCGACGGCACCGCGTGCGCTGCGACCCCTGCCCTCGGTCAGGGGTCGCCGTCACCTCCGGCGCGGCGGACCGACGGCACCTCCCTAGACTGGTCTGCGTCCCGCCCATCCCGTGAGGAGCCCCTCGTGCCCGCCACCTCGCGCATGTACACCGTCGTCCTGGACTGGCTCGAGGAGCGCCTGCGCTCGGGCGAGATCTCGGTGGGCGACAAGCTGCCCGGGGAGCGCCACCTGGCCGAGGAGTTCGGCATCTCCCGTGCGTCCGTGCGGGAGGCGATCCGCATCCTCGACGCCATGGGGCTGGTCCGCTCCTCGACCGGCTCGGGGCCCAACGCCGGAGCGATCGTCATCTCGGACCCCTCGGCCGCGCTCGGGTGGGCGCTGCGGATGCACGTGGCCACCCGGTCCCTGCCGGTGCGGGACCTGGTGCAGACGCGGCTGCTGCTGGAGACCCAGTCCGCCCACGAGGCGGCCACCGCGGCGGAGACCCCGGAGCGGGCGGCCGCGCTCGGGCGCGCGGCGGAGCTCGTGGAGGCCATGGAGGATCCGGACCTGCCGGACGAGCGCTTCCACGCCGCCGACGCGCAGTTCCACATCCTGCTCGCCTCCCTGGCCGGCAACATGGTGGTGGAGACGATCATGTCCTCGCTGCGCCAGGCCACCATCGGGTACGTGCAGGAGACGGTCGCCGGGCTCGAGGACTGGCCCCGGGTCCGCCGCACCCTGCAGCAGCATCACCGGGAGATCCTGCTCGCCACCCAGGAGCGCCGGGGGGAGGACGCCGCCGCGGCGCTGCAGAACCACATCACCTGGTTCTTCGGCCACAGCGCCGCCGCCCGGCATGAGGACGACCGGCACGACTGACAGCACCCCGGGACCGCGGTGCCGCGGACCCGGCCGGGCGCTCCGCCGGACCTCCGGAACGAGCGGAACGCACGAGAACGGCCCCACCGTTGCCGGTGGGGCCGTTCTCCTCTGCGAGATCTGCGGAGCAGGTGTTGCACGGTAGGGGGCCGTCGGCCGAGGGGGGTGCAAGGTGATCCAGGCCTTGCGCGGCCACATCCCGGTCCAGGGGGGACTGTCCCGGGGCGGCCCCCTACCGTGAGCAGGTCGGTGGACCATCCGGTCCGGGGCTCGGCCACAAGGGGGGTCGGGCCGTGCGCCGTGGGGATGTCTCTCACTCATCCACCGACTTTTCTTCTCTGCTCGCACTGATCACTATGCCGTGTTTGCTAATGCAGATGAATGCACTTTCGTCTACAAGTGGCGTGGACTTCCGTCCGGATCCGGGCCGACGGAGGTCGAGGGGACCTCAGAGATCACGCAGCTGCGGATCCACGAGTCCGCTCTGGTACGCCTTGATCAGCGCCTGCACACGGTCGCGGACCCCGAACTTCTCACAGACCCGCCCGAGGTAGGCCTTCACGCTGCCCTCGGAGACGTGCATCTGCTCGGCGATCTCCCGGTTGCTCAGACCCTGCGCCAGGAGGGTCACGGTCTCCATCTCCCGGTCGGTCAGCAGGGAGCGCAGGCCGTCGTCGGCCGAGCGCGCCTGCTGCTGGTCCGGGACGGAGATGACGTTGTCCGCGAGCGCCCGGGCGATCGCCGGGGAGAGGGCGATCTCGTCGGCGAGCACCTGGTTGACGGCGTCGATGATCTCGTCCGGCCGCGCGTCCTTGACCAGGTAGCCGGCGGCACCGGCACGCAGCGCCGGCACCACGAACTCCAGCGTGGAGAACGTCGTGAGCGCCAGCACCTTGGACCGCGGGCTGCGCGAGGTGATCTCGCGGGTGGCCTCGATCCCGTCCATCACGGGCATCTTCATGTCCATGAGGACCACGTCGGGGTCGATCGCCAGACATCGGTCGACGGCCTCGCGCCCGTTGGAGGCCGTGCCGATCACCTCGAACCCGGGCTCGGCCGAGAAGAAGGACTTCAGGGCCTCCAGCATCAACGGCTGGTCGTCCACGACAAGCACTCTGCAATCAGTCACCCGCACAGTCTATTTTTCCCTGTCCCCCAAAGTGCAACACGTCATATTCGACAAAAGTCACAGAGGGTCTGGACAAAGGTCAATAGGTCGACCTGGTTAACGTTGGCAAAATGGAAGGTACCAGGGCAGCACACCCCCCTCGCGGCCGGGACATCTCTCCCCCCTCACCGGCCGCCACCCCCCGATCCGGTGCTGACCTCGTGATCCAAGGAGCCCCCCATGTCCAAGAAGAAGCTGACCACCGCCATCGCCTCTGCCGCCCTCGCGGTGTCGTTCATCGTCGCCCCGGTGGCCCCCGCGAACGCCGCCGGCGTGATCGTCCCCATGGGTCCCCGCGCCACGATCTGCTACTACGTCCCCTTCTGGTGCTAATCGGCCCAGGGTCTGTGCTAGATCTCTCTGAGTGACCCTCACAACGGAAACTCCGGCGACAGCACCGCGTGCAACCGGGAAGATCCCCGTCTTCCAGGCCGAGCCCCTTGCTCGGTGGTTGCGCACGGTGCTGTTGTTGTTCGCCGTCTTCGCCGCCATCGACGATCTCCGCGACGTCTTCCAGGCGTGGCTCGACGGCTCGATCAACACGGGAGACGTCGAGCAGGCGCTCGACAGTGTGCTCGCCTACGCCGCCATCGGCATGCTTGCCACCAGAGCGACCTGGGCATCCCTCGTCTCGTGGGGATGTCTCGCGTTCTCCCTGCGCATCGACGAATACCCCATGGCTGCGCTCACGGCGTGCACGATCACCATTGCTGTGGTGGCGACCACCACACGGCGTTTCGTCGTCATCCACTTGATCAGCTATGGCGTATGGATACTGCTGTCCTCGCTCAAGCACCCGGAATCCTCGATCATCTTCTGGAGTCTCAGTGCGGTCACCCTGGCCGGGGCTCTGATCGGCGCGGCTGTCCGCTATTTCGGCGCCCAACGACGGCGCAGCGAGCAGCGCGTCCGCGACCTGGAGATCCTCAACGAGCGGCTCCGGGAGGACGAGCGGCAGGCGCTGGCCCGCGACCTGCACGACGTCGTCGCCCACGAGCTCACTCTCATCACGATGCAGACCATGAGCCGGCGCCGCTCCGGGGACGTGGGCGAGCTCCACCAGGTCCTCGAGACCGTGGAGGACGCCGCGCGCTCGGCGCTGCACGAGCTGCGGGTCATGCTGCGGCTGCTGCGCAACGAGAACGAGGGAGAGCACCCTCGGGACGTCACGGGCGCGGGCCTGTCCATCGGCAGCCTCGAGCACGTGGTGACGTCCCTCGCGGCGAGCCTGCGGGACCTGCGCTTCGAGCCGGAGGTCGTCGTCACCGGGGACCTCGAGGCCATGCCCACCACCGTGCGCGGCACGGCGGCCCGGATCCTGCAGGAGTCGGTCACCAACATCATCAAGTACGCCCCGCGCGGGTCCCGGTGCCGGATCGAGGTCACGGCGGACGACCACGAGCTGTGCCTGCGCGTGGCGAACCCCATGCCGCGCAGCACCCAGCGCACGGGAGGCCGCTCCGGGGAGCTGTCCTCCGGGCTCGGCCTGCGGGGCATCGCGGAGCGCGTGTCCCTGCTGGGCGGCCGCGCCGACAGCGGCCCCGTGGGCGGGCAGTGGGTCCTCGACGTGTGCCTGCCCGTGGACGGCCGGGACGCCCTGTGAGCCGGCGGGCCGGGGCGGACCCCGGCGTGGCCCGGCGCGTGGCGGAGGTCGTCGCGCTGATCCCCCCGGGCCGGGTGCTGCCCTACCGGGACGTGGCGGAACTGGCGGAGTGCCGGTCCCCGCGCCTGGTGGGCACGATCATGGCGCGCAACCCCACCGGCGCCGAGCTCCCGTGGTGGCGGGTGGTCACCGTGCAGGGCACGCTCGCCGACCACCTGCAGGCCGAGGCCCGGCAGCGCTACCGGGAGGAGGGCACTCCCCTGGTGGAGGACGACCGGCACCTGGTGCGCGTGGACATGGGCCGCGCGCTGTGGACGCCGGACTCCCCCGGCGCCTGAGACCGGCCACACCTGCTCGGCGCCACGTCACGGATTCCGGGAGCCCGGATCCGGGCTGCCGGCCCCCGCACCGAGGTCAGTACTCCGGCGGGCCCGCCACCTCGAAGAAGTTGCCGTCCGGGTCGAAGCTCCGGCCGGTGAGCCGTTCGAAGGCCTCGACGTAGCGGGCGCGGGTCCGCTCCACCACCTGCTCCGGCAGCGGGGGGACGGGACCGCTCCCGTCCCACCCGGACTCGTCCGAGCGCAGCCAGTCCCGCACGTACTGCTTGTCGAAGGAGGGCTGGGGCCGGCCCGGCTCGTAGGTCGCGGCGTCCCAGAAGCGGGAGGAGTCCGGGGTGAGCACCTCGTCCCCGAGGGTGATCGCGCCCCGGTAGGAGTCCAGGCCGAACTCCACCTTGGTGTCCGCCACGATGATCCCGCGCTCGCGGGCGATCCGCTCGGCGGCCGTGTAGATGGTCAGGGTCAGTTCGCGCAGCCGGTCCGCCACGGCGTGGCCGACGCCGTCGGCCATCTCCTGGAACGTGATGGGCAGGTCGTGCTCGCCCACGTCCGCCTTGCCGGTCGGGGTGAAGATCGGCTCGTCCAGCCGGGAGCCGTCCACGAGTCCCGGGGGCAGCGCGATCCCGCAGATCTCCCCGGTCTGCCGGTAGTCCTTGAGCCCGGACCCGGTCAGGTAGCCGCGGGCGATGCACTCCACGGGGAACATGGACAGGTTCTTGCACACGATGGCCCGTCCCCGGACGGACTCGTGCACGTCCGTCGACAGGACGTGGTTGGGCACGTCGGCGAGCTGCTCGAACCACCACAGGGACAGCTGCGTGAGGATCTTGCCCTTGTCCGGGATCTCGGTGGGGAGGATCTCGTCGAACGCGCTGATCCGGTCCGTGGCCAGCACCAGGACCGAGCCGGCCCGGTACTCGGCGTCGTCGTGGATGGCCACCCCCGTGGCGCGCAGCCGCGACTCGTCGGGGACGTAGAGCTCCCGGACCTTGCCGGAGTAGATGTGCGTCCACCCGGGGATCTCGGGAGGGGTGGTGACGGTGCCCTGCTCGCTCATGCCTGCTCCTGACGGGATCGGGGATCGGACGCGCGCGGGACGGTGATGAGCCCCCGGGCCGCCTTCAGCGCGATGTCGGTGCGGTGCTGGGAGCCCTCGAGGGTCACGACGCCCACGCCCCGGTACGCGCGCTCGCGCGCGACGTCGAGGTCCGCGCCGAGCCCGACGACGGCGAGCACCCGCCCGCCGGCCGAGACGACCTGTCCGGCGTGCTCGCCCTCGGGGGCCAGGGCGGTCCCGGCGTGCACCACGTGCACGCCCTCGAGCGCCTCGGCCTCCTCCAGCCCGCCGACCGGGTCCCCCCTGCGGGGGCTGTCGGGGTAGTCCTGCGCGGCGACGACCACGGCCACCGCCGTCTCGGGCCGCCAGCGCAGCTGCTCCGCCTCGTCGAGCCGGCCGGCCGCGGCGTCCCGCAGCAGCCGCCCGAGCGGGGTGCCGAGGCGGGCCAGGACGGCCTGCGTCTCGGGGTCCCCGAATCGGGCGTTGAACTCGATGACGCGCAGGCCGCGGCTCGTGACGGCCAGCCCGCAGTACAGCACGCCCACGAACGGGGTGCCCCGGCGGCGCATCTCGTCCACCGTGGGACGGGCCACGCGCTCCACGACCTCGTCCACGAAGCCCTGCGGCAGCCACGGCAGCGGCGTGTAGGCGCCCATGCCGCCGGTGTTGGGGCCCTCGTCGTCGTCGCGGATCCGCTTGAAGTCCTGCGCGGGGCTCAGCGGGATCACGCGGGAGCCGTCGGTGAGCACGAACAGGGACACCTCGGGGCCGTCGAGGAACTCCTCGACCACCACGGACCCGCCCGCGGCGAAGCAGGCGGCGGCGTGCTCGAGCGCGGCCGCCCGGTCGGAGGTGACGACCACGCCCTTGCCGGCGGCGAGCCCGTCGTCCTTGACGACGTACGGCGGGCCGAAGGTGTCGAGGGCGTCGGCGGCCTCCTCCTCCGTGGTGGCGACCCGCGCCATCGCGGTCGGCACCCCGGCGGAGGCCATGACCTCCTTGGCGAAGGCCTTGGAGCCCTCGAGCCGTGCCGCGGCCCGCGACGGGCCGAAGACGAGGAAGCCCGCCTCCCGCAGGGCGTCGGCCACACCGGCCACCAGCGGCGCCTCGGGCCCGACGACGACGAGGTCCACCGCGAGCTCGCGCGCCAGCGCGGTGGCCGCGGCGGGGTCGTCGGCGTCCACGGCGTGCACCGGGACGAGCTGGGCGATCCCGGCGTTGCCGGGCGCGCAGTGGACCTGCTCGACCTCGGGATCTGCCAGCAGTGCACGGATGATTGCGTGTTCGCGGCCGCCGGGGCCCAGTACCAGAACCTTCACGCCCTCAGGCTAGTGGGCGGCACCGGGAAGTGGCACATCGTTCCCGGCATGCGGGCACGGCCCCCGGGCCCGTCCGGGACGGCCGTCCCCGCTGACATACTGGGGCGATGCAGACCTTCACCTCGGACCGTGCCGTGGACCTCGCCGTGATCGAGCGCAGCGGCTTCGTCGAGTCCCGCCACCGCGGCTCCGCCGTGGTCCTGGCCCCGGACGGGACCGTGGCGGTGGAGCTGGGCGACATCGGCACCCCGATCTTCCCCCGTTCCACGCTCAAGCCGTTCCAGACGATCGCCGCCATGAAGGCCGGCGTCCCGCTGCGCGGGGCCCAGGTGGCCATCGCCTCCGCGTCCCACATCGGCTCCTTCGAGCAGCTGGACGCCGTGAGCTCGATCCTGACGGCCGCCGGCCTGACCGAGGACGCGCTCCGGTGCCCGCCGGACTGGCCGGAGGACGAGGAGGTCCGCACCGAGCTGGTGCGCACCGGGCAGGGCAGGACGCGGATCTGCATGAACTGCTCCGGCAAGCACGCCGCGTTCCTGTGGGCCTGCACCGAGAACGACTGGCCGACGGACAGCTACCTGGACCCCGAGCACCCCCTGCAGCGCACCGTGCTGGAGACGGTCGAGGAGTTCACCGGCGAGCGCGTGGCGCACGTGGGCGTCGACGGGTGCGGCGCCCCTGTCGCGGCCGTCTCCCTGACCGGTCTCGCCCGGGCCTACTCCACCCTGGGCCGGGCCGCGGGCAACCTGGACGCCGACGCCCGCGCCGCCACGGTGGCCCAGTGCATGCTCGACTACCCCGAGCTCGTGCACGGCCCCGGCAAGTACAACACCGTGGTCATGGAGGAGCTGGACGTCGTGGCGAAGCTCGGGGCGGAGGGCGTGCTCGCCCTCGGCACCCGCGGCGGGTGGTCGGTGGCGCTCAAGGTGCTCGACGGCGGCTCCCGCGCCAACGCGCTCGTCGGGCTGGCCCTGCTCGCCCACGCCGGGGCCGTGCCCGCCCCCGCGGCCGCCGCGGTGATCGAGCAGGTCGTGCGCCCGATCATGGGCGGCTCCCGGCCGGTGGGCCGGATCCGTCTGGAGGACCCGCTCCTGGAGCTGCTGGGCCCGGACCTGGTCCGGGCGCTCGGGCAGGACTAGGCCGTGGCCCGCCGCCGCGTCGACCCCGCGGACGGGACCCTGGCCCTGAGCGCCTGGCGTGCGGACCCGGACGGCGCCGCGCGCCGGACCGTGGCCACCGCGGTGCGCTACACCCTCGAGGAGCTCGCCGAGCGGGTGCCCGGCAACAGCGTGGAGGTGCGGGTCCCGCCCTTCGGCGTGACGCAGTGCGTGGCCGGGCCCCGGCACACCCGCGGCACCCCGCCCAACGTGGTGGAGACCGATGCCCGGACGTGGCTCGGCCTGGTCACGGGCGCCGTGACCTGGCCGGAGGCCGTCGCCTCGGGCGCGGCTGTGGCCTCGGGCACACGGACCGATCTCGCGGACGCCCTCCCCCTCTTTCCCCGGTAGCCTTGAGGACATGAGCTCCACTCCCTCGTCCCCCTCCGCGCGCCCGTCCCCGCGGAGGTTCCCGCGCCGGCGCCGCCGGGAGCGGGCGGCCGTGCCGCTGGCGGCGTCCGGCAGCCAGCAGATGACCCTGCGCCGCGCCCCGAACATCTGGGCCTTCGTCCTGCTCGGCGGTGTCCTCGGTGCCCTCGTGGGGGTGCTCGTGGGGCTGTCCGGCGGCGGGAGCGCCGAGTTCACCCGGGAGGCCGTGACCCTGTTCATGGTCTCCGTCGGCACGGTCCTGGGCCTGGCGGCCGGGGCCGTCGTGGCCCTCGTGCTGGACCGGGTCTCCGTGGCCCGCGCGCGGGCCGTCACCACCGAGGTGGTCGACGGGGAGGACGGCACCCCTGCCGGGCCGGCGCAGGACGCCCCCCGGACCACCGACCCCCGACGCTCGAGAGAAGGCTGATCGACGTGGTTCGCCCTGATGGACAACTCAGCCACGACCTGTTCCCCGGAGAGAAGGGCCCCCAGGACGCGTGCGGCGTGTTCGGCGTCTGGGCCCCCGGCGAGGAGGTCGCGAAACTGGCCTACTACGGCCTCTACGCCCTGCAGCACCGCGGCCAGGAGTCCGCCGGCATCGCCGCGAGCGACGGCAGCCGGATCGCGGTGTACAAGGACATGGGTCTCGTCTCGCAGGTCTTCGACGAGGCCACCCTGAGCACCCTCACCGGGCACCTGGCCGTGGGCCACTGCCGGTACTCGACCACGGGCGGCTCCCACTGGGCCAACGCCCAGCCCACGCTGGGCGCCACCCCGCACGGCACCGTGGCGCTCGCGCACAACGGCAACCTCACGAACTCGGCCGAGCTGTACGAGAAGCTGATCGACAAGTCCGGGTTCCCCTCGCAGGGCGAGATGGCGCAGGGCAACACCACGGACACCGCCCTGGTCACCGCGCTGCTGGCGGAGCACCCGCACGGCTCCCTCGAGGAGGCGGCCATGCACCTGCTCCCCCAGCTCGTGGGCTCCTTCTGCCTGGCCTTCATGGACGAGAACGCGCTCTACGCCGCCCGCGACCCGCAGGGCATCCGCCCGCTGGTCCTCGGCCGGCTCGAGCGCGGCTGGGTGGTGGCCTCCGAGACCGCGGCGCTGGACATCGTGGGGGCGTCCCTGGTCCGTGAGATCGAGCCCGGCGAGTTCGTGGTCATCGACGAGCACGGCCTGCGCTCCCAGCGCTTCGCCGAGACCCGCCGTGCCGCGTGCGTGTTCGAGTACGTCTACCTGGCCCGCCCGGACACCACCATCAACGGCCGCTCCGTGTACGAGTCCCGCGTGGAGATGGGCCGCCGGCTCGCCCGGGAGCACGGCATCGAGGCGGATCTCGTGATGCCCACGCCCGAGTCAGGGACCCCCGCCGCCATCGGCTACGCCGAGGAGTCCGGGATCCCGTTCGGCAACGGCCTGGTCAAGAACGCCTATGTCGGACGAACGTTCATCCAGCCCTCGGACACCATCCGCCAGCTCGGCATCCGGCTCAAGCTCAACCCGCTGAAGTCCGTGGTGGCGGGCAAGCGGCTCGTGGTCATCGACGACTCGATCGTGCGCGGCAACACCCAGCGCGCCCTCATCCGGATGCTCCGGGAGGCCGGGGCCGCCGAGATCCACGTGCGGATCTCCTCCCCGCCCATCAAGTGGCCGTGCTTCTACGGCATCGACTTCGCCTCCCGGGCCGAGCTCATCGCCAACGGCCTCGGCGTCGAGGAGATCCGGGCGTCCCTGGGCGCCGACTCCCTCGGCTACATCTCGGAGGACGGGATGATCGCGGCCACCCTGCAGGAGCGCGGCGAGCTGTGCACGGCGTGCTTCTCGGGGACCTACCCCACCCGCCTGCCGGACGCGGACAAGCTGGGCAAGAACGTCTTCGAGACCCGCAGCACCCCCGTGGACTCCTCGCCCCGCCGCGCGCCCGGCGGCCCGTCCGTGGCGCAGCGCCCGGAGCACGCCTCCGCCGTGTCCATCGACACCCGGCCCTCGGCCACGGACGGCCTCGCGCGCCGGTCCGCCGAGCGCACCCGCATCTCGGACGAGGACCCGGGCGTCCAGGAGACCTCCACCGGGTGCGACCCCGGGCCCGACGCCGACCTCGAGGACCTCATCCTGCCCGAGGACCGGATCCCCGCCGCACCGGCACCCGGATCCCAGCACGCCGCCCAGCACGAGACCGCGAAGGACGCCTGACCATGGCCCAGCCCCCCTCCTCCACGAACCGCACCGTCACCTACGCCAGCGCGGGCGTGGACGTCGAGGCGGGAGACCGCGCCGTCGAGCTCATGAAGAGCGCGGTCCGGGCCACGCACACCCCCCAGGTGGTCGGCGGGGTCGGCGGGTTCGCGGGACTGTTCGACGTCTCGGAGCTGCTCTCCTACCGCAAGCCCTACCTCGCCACCTCGACCGACGGCGTGGGGACCAAGGTCGCGATCGCCCAGACCCTCGACGTGCACGACACGATCGGCTTCGACCTGGTGGGCATGGTCGTCGACGACATCGTCGTCGTCGGCGCCAAGCCCCTGTACATGACCGACTACATCGCCACGGGCCGGGTGGTCCCCGAGCGGATCGCGGACATCGTGCGCGGCATCGCCGCGGGCTGCGAGCAGGCCGGCACCGCGCTGGTCGGCGGGGAGACCGCCGAGCACCCGGGCCTGCTCCGCCCGGACGAGTACGACGTGGCGGGGGCCGCCACCGGCGTGGTGGAGGCCGACGAGCTGCTGGGCCCCGACCGCGTGCGCGCCGGTGACGTGATCATCGGCATGGCCTCCTCCGGGCTGCACTCCAACGGGTACTCCCTGGTGCGGAAGGTCATCAACGTGGCCGGCTGGTCCCTGGACCGGCAGGTCTCCGAGCTCGGCCGCACCCTGGGCGAGGAGCTGCTGGAGCCCACCCGTGTCTACGCCGCCGACGTCCTGGACCTCGCCGCCGCCTTCCCCGTCAACGGAACCGACCGGACCACGGGCCACGGGGTGCGCGGCTTCAGCCACGTGACCGGCGGCGGGCTCGCCGCGAACCTCGCCCGGGTGCTGCCCGCGGGGCTCGAGGCCACAGTGGACCGCAGCACGTGGGAGCTGCCCGCGATCTTCCAGCTCATCGGGCAGCTGGGCGGCGTCCCGATGCCCGACCTCGAGCGGACCCTCAATCTCGGCGTGGGGATGGTCGCGATCGTCGACCCGGCGGTGGCCGAGGACGCCGTCGCACACCTCGTCGCCCGCGGCCTGCCCTCGTGGGTGATGGGCACCGTCGGGGAGATCGACCCGGGCGCCGACCACGACGGACCCGACTGGGTGCAGGGCGCGAAGGGTGTGGACGGCGGCGCGGTGCGCATGGTCGGCACCTACGGGGGCTGACCCCGTCCAGTGTCGCCGCCCGCGCGGACGACGGAGGCCCCGCCCGTCGGCGGGGCCTCCGTCGTTCGTGCGGCCTCCGTCGTCAGCGGGAACAGGCGGCGCTGTCCGCAGGGAACAGGTGGCACTGTCCGCAGGGCACAGGGGGCGCTGTCCGTGGCCACGGGCGGCGGTGTCCGCCGGGGCACGGTGATGTCGGTGGGCACGCGAAGAAGGTGCACGTCCTGGACGGGCACCTTGTTGCGTCGTGCGGTGGAGACGAGCGGAGTTCCCGGCGCCTACCGGCGGTAGTCCTCGTCGTAGTCGTCGGCGTACTTGTCGACGTAGGCCGAGTAGTCGTCCTCGTCCTCGTCGACGGTCTCCTCGACCGGCTCGCGCAGCGGGGGCATCTGCTCGCTGCCGCGCAGTTCCCGCTGGAGGGCCGTGAGGTCGGTCTGCGGGCTGAAGTACTTCATCTCCCGCGCCTGCCGTGTCGCCTTAGCCTTTTGACGGCCGCGCCCCATGGCGTGACCCCCTCTGTCTCTTGGTCCGGACGGCGGCACTCAGGCACAGAGTACGGCCCCGGAAATGTCGTATGAATGGTTCGTGAGACCAGGGTACATGGTTTGCCAGCCCCTTGCGCCCGGCCCGTGGCCCGCGCGGTGGACTGTCGGCAACCTCACGGGGGACCGGCCGGACGCGGTCCGGACGCGGCGGTGGCGGGCCGTGCGCGCCGCGGAACACGGCGCGCACGGCCCCTGCCTCAGCCCGCGGTGCGGGCCCCTTCCCGCGCGGCGGTGACCGTGAGCCCGTCCGCCACGACGTCGGCGTCGACGTCCACCCGGACCGTGTCACCGTCCACGACCGCCCCGGAGAGGATCGCCCGGGCGAGCTTGTCCCCGATCTCCCGCTGCACCAGCCGGCGCAGCGGCCGGGCGCCGTAGGCGGGGTCGTAGCCGGTGAGGCCCAGCCACTCCGTGGCCGCCGGGGTGACCTCCAGCTCCAGGCGGCGCTGCCCCAGCCGCTCGGCCAGCTGCGCCACCTGGATGTCCACGATCTTGGACAGGTCGGACGTGGACAGCGGGTCGAACAGGATGACGTCGTCGAGCCGGTTGAGGAACTCCGGCTTGAACGAGGCGTTGACCACGTTCATCACCGCCTGCTTCTTCGCCTCCGGCTCGATCGTCTGGTCCACGAGGAACTGGCTGCCCAGGTTGGAGGTGAGGATCAGGATCACGTTGCGGAAGTCCACGGTGCGTCCCTGCCCGTCGGTGAGCCGCCCGTCGTCGAGCACCTGCAGCAGGATGTCGAAGACGTCCGGGTGGGCCTTCTCGATCTCGTCGAGCAGGACCACCGAGTACGGGCGGCGCCGGACCGACTCCGTGAGCTGGCCGCCCTCCTCGTAGCCGACGTAGCCGGGAGGGGCTCCGACCAGCCGGGAGACCGTGTGCTTCTCGCCGTACTCGGACATGTCGATCCGGACCAGCGCGCGCTCGTCGTCGAACTGGAACTCCGCCAGGGACTTCGCGAGCTCCGTCTTGCCCACGCCGGTGGGCCCCAGGAACAGGAACGAGCCGATCGGCCGGTTCGGGTCGGAGATGCCGGCGCGGGAGCGGCGCACCGCGTCCGCGACGGCCTGGACGGCCCGGTGCTGGCCGATGAGCCGCTTCCCCAGCACCTCCTCCATGTGCAGCAGCTTCTCGGTCTCCCCCTGGAGCATGCGCCCGGCGGGGATGCCGGTCCAGGCCGAGATCACCTCGGCGACGTCGTCCGCCGTGACCTCCTCGGAGACCATGGTGTCGTGCGGGGCGGAGCTGTCCTCCTGCTCCTGGGCGACGTCGAGCTCCTTCTGCAGGGCGGGAATCTCCCCGTAGAGCAGCCGGGAGGCCTCCCCGAGGTCGCCCTGGCGCTGGGCCATCTCCGCCTGCGAGCGCAGGTTGTCGATCCGCTCCTTGAGGTCGCCCACCCGGTTCAGACCGGCCTTCTCCTCCTCCCACCGGGCGTTGAGGGCGTCCAGCTCCGCCTTCTTGTCCGCGAGCTCCTGCTGCAGCGCGGCGAGGCGCTCGACCGACGCGGGGTCGGTCTCGCGCTCCAGGGCGAGCTCCTCCATGGTCAGGCGGTCGACCGCCCGGCGCAGCCGGTCGATCTCCTCCGGCGCGGAGTCGATCTCCATGCGCAGCCGCGAGGCGGCCTCGTCGACCAGGTCGATGGCCTTGTCCGGCAGCTGGCGGCCCGGGATGTACCGGTTGGACAGCGCCGCGGCGGCGACCAGCGCGGAGTCCGCGATCTGCACCTTGTGGTGGGCCTCGTAGCGCTCCTTGAGCCCGCGCAGGATTGCCACAGTGTCCTCCACGGAGGGCTCGCCCACGTAGACCTGCTGGAAGCGGCGCTCCAGGGCGGCGTCCTTCTCGATGTTCTCGCGGTACTCGTCCAGGGTGGTCGCGCCGATCAGGCGCAGCTCGCCGCGGGCCAGCATCGGCTTGAGCATGTTCCCGGCGTCCATCGAGCCCTCGGCGGCGCCGGCGCCGACCACGGTGTGGATCTCGTCGATGAACGTGACGATCCGGCCCTCGGACTGCTTGATCTCCTCGAGCACGGCCTTGAGCCGCTCCTCGAACTCACCGCGGTACTTGGCGCCGGCCACCATGGAGCCCAGGTCCAGGGAGATCAGCGTCTTGCCGCGCAGCGACTCGGGCACGTCCCCGGCGACCATGCGCTGGGCGAGGCCCTCGACCACCGCGGTCTTGCCGACACCGGGCTCGCCGATGAGGACGGGGTTGTTCTTGGTGCGCCGGGACAGCACCTGCACCACGCGCCGGATCTCGGAGTCCCGCCCGATGACCGGGTCCAGCTTGCCCTCGCGGGCCATGGCGGTCAGGTCGGTGCCGAACTTCTCGAGCGCCTGGAAGGTGCCCTCGGGGTCGGGGGTGGTCACGCGGCGGTCCCCTCGCACGGACGGGACGGCGGTCCTGAGCTGGTCGGGTCCGGCGCCCGCCTCCCGCAGGATGTCGCCGACCTTCCCCTCCTGCTGGGCGAGGCCGTACAGGAGGTGCTCGGTGGAGATGTACTCGTCGCCGAGGGACCGGGCGAACTGCTCCGCGGCCTGGATGACCTGCAGCGCTCCCCGGTTGAACTGGGCCTGGGCCGTGGAGGACCCGGACGCCGAGGGCAGGGCCTTGATGGCGGCGCTGGCCTGCGCGGAGACGGCGTCGACGTCGGCCCCGGTGGCCTTGAGGACGGCGACGGCCACGCCCTCGCGCTGGTCCATGAGGGCCTTCAGGACGTGGGCGGGCTCGACCTGCGGATTGCCGGCGGTCGAGGCGTTGGTCGAGGCGGCGGAGAGCGCCTCCTGGGACTTGGTCGTGAACTTGGTGTCCACTGCGGCTCCTTGGGACGGGTCGAACGGGGACGAACTGCCCCGGCACTGCTGCTCCATGAGTGCGGCCGAGCAGTTCAGCTAACCTGAGTCTACCTCACTCAACCCCGGGTGGACAGAGAGCGCCCCCCGCTCTCCCCCGGAACGGCACGGACCCCCGCCGAGCGGCACGCGGTGCCGGCTCAGCAGGGGTCCGCGCAGGGCCTGCGGGGCCGCCCCTACCCGGTGCTGCGGCCCGTCAGCCTGTCCCGGAGCCGGTCGACCATGCCCACGCCGGGCCCGATGGTCTTGTGGAACAGCTCGGAGTGGGGCGCGTGGGGGTGCGGCCGGGTCGGGGCCAGCTTCTTGGCGTTCTCCACCTTCTCCCCCAGTGCCACGAGATCCTCCGCCGGGATGTGGGCCCGCAGCTTCGGGAACTGGTCGGACTCCTCGTCCTCGATGTGGTGGCGCAGCTGGGACTGCATCTCCCGGACCAGCTCCAGGAACGCCGGCTCCGAGGCGTCGACGCCCTCCACCTGCTTCATGACCTGCACGAGCTCGTCGTGCTCCTGCTTGTCGTGCTCGACCTCCTCGGCGCCGCCGGGAAGGTGCTTCTCCATGGCCGGGTAGACGTGCATCTCCTCGGCGACGGCGTGGCGCATGACCTCGGCGATCACGGTGTCGGCCAGGTCCCGGCGCCGGCCGGCGTCCGGCGTGCCCTCGATCCGGCCGAGCAGCTCGAGCATCTCCCGGTGGTCGGCGGTGAGGATGTCGACGACATCCGTTCCCGCAGCGTGGGTGTCGGTCATGGGACGTGCCTCCTTGACGTGGTGGTGCGCGGTTCCGCGGCCGGCGGCGCCCGAGCGTCGCACGGTCCCGTGCCGCCGTTCAGCAGTGTGCTGATCGTCTTCGACCCTAGGTCACGGCGACGGCCGCGGACCAGATCTCGCCGGCGGATGACGCCCGGCACGGGACGGTCGGCCGCCGTCCCGTGCCGGTCGTGCAACGGCGGCTCAGAGGAACGTGACGCCCTGGGCCAGGGGGAGTTCCCCGGAGTAGTTGACGGTGTTGGTGGCCTGGCGCATGTAGGCCTTCCACGAGTCCGAGCCGGACTCCCGGCCGCCGCCGGTCTCCTTCTCCCCGCCGAACGCCCCGCCGATCTCCGCGCCCGAGGTGCCGATGTTGACGTTGGCGATGCCGCAGTCAGCGCCGGCCGAGGAGAGGAAACGCTCGGCCTCGAGCTGGTCGTTGGTGAAGACGGCCGAGGACAGCCCCTGCGGCACCCCGTTCTGCAGCTCGATGGCCTCGGCGAACTCGCTGTAGGTGAGCACGTAGAGGATCGGGGCGAAGGTCTCGTCCTGAACGATCGCGGTCTGGGCGGGCATCCGCACGATGGCCGGCTCGACGTAGAAGGCCCCGGGGTGCTCCTCGGCCAGCACCCGAGTCCCACCGGTGAGCACCGTGCCGCCCTGGTCCTGGGCGTCGCTCAGGGCCTGCTGCATGGCCTCGTAGCTGCGCTCGTCGACCAGCGGGCCCACCAGGGTGTCCGGGTCACGGGGATCGCCGATGGCGAGCGTCCCGTAGGCCTGCACGAGCTTCTCGACGAGGGCGTCCAGGACGGACTCGTGCACGATCAGCCGCCGCAGGGTGGTGCAGCGCTGCCCGGCGGTGCCGACGGCCGAGAACACGATCCCGCGCAGGGCGAGGTCGAGATCGGCGCTGGGCGCCACGATCGCGGCGTTGTTGCCGCCGAGCTCGAGCAGGGCCCGGCCGAAGCGGGCGGCCACGCGCGGGGCGACCTCCCGGCCCATGCGCACGGACCCGGTGGCCGAAACCAGTGCGACCCGGGGGTCCTCGACGAGGCGCTGACCGCCTGCGCGGTCGGCGAGCACGAGCTGGTGGATCCCCGCCGGTGCCCCGCAGTCCTCGACGGCACGGCGCAGCAGCGCGTCGGCGCCGAGGGCGCAGAGGACGGCCGCCTCGGAGGGCTTCCACACCACGGTGTCCCCGCAGACCAGGGCCAGGGCGGTGTTCCAGGAGTGGACGGCCACGGGGAAGTTGAAGGCGGAGATCACGCCGACGACCCCCAGGGGGTGCCAGGTCTCCATGAGCCGGTGGCCGGGGCGCTCGGAGGGCATGGTCCTGCCGTAGAGCATGCGGGACTGCCCGAGGGCGAAGTCGCAGATGTCGATCATCTCCTGGACCTCTCCGAGGGCCTCGGAGGTGATCTTGCCGGCCTCGGCCTGCACGAGCAGGGCGAGGTCCTCCTGGTGCTCGGTGAGCAGCTCGCCCCATCGCTTGACCACGTTCCCCCGCACCGGCGCCGGGACGTCCCGCCAGTGCGGAAAGGCCCGGTGAGCCGCGCCGACGGCCGCGGTGACGTCCTCCGCACGGGCCTGCGGCAGGGTCACGAGCACCTCCCCGGTCAGCGGGCTGCGGGCCTCGAGCGGGCCGGAGAGGGCGTCGACGTCGACCCCGCACGCCCGGAGGGCACGGCGGACCTCGGCGGCGAGGGTGGTCTCCTGGACGGTCTGGGACATGGCGCTCCTCCTGGTGCTGACGGGTGCTCGAACGTGCTGGGGCCCGGCTTCCGCGGCGGGCGCGGGACCCGGGGGGCGGGGACGGGGTGCGGAGTCGGGGTGGGGCCGGGTTTCGGGGACGGGACCCGGGGTTGGGGGCCCGCCGCTGCGGGATCAGCGCGCGACGACGGCGGAGAGCTGCTCGCGCAGCCGGGCGGTCGAGGCGTCCTGCTGGCGCCGGTAGAGGTCGTGCGGGTCGACCACCGCGCGCCCGACGACCCCGGACATGACGGTGAGGTCGTAGTCGGTACCGGTCTGTGCGTCGTCGCGGGTGCCCTCGTCGGTGAGGTTGGACCGGAAGATCCCGGCGGCCGAGCGCGGGAGGAAGTCCTCGTAGACGATCGGCTCGGGCACCGCGATGCCGGCCTCGACCAACTCCTCGAGGCTCGCGTCCGGGCCCGCGAGGGACCCGTCGGCCCGGTCCAGGGCATCGCGGTCGAGGACGTAGGTGAAGTACGCCAGGCCCTGCAGGGCCAGTTCTCTCTCGGTACGCGGGAGGTTCTCCTCCCACACGGTGCGGGCCACCTCGACCCGGATGCCGCCGCCCTCCCCGGCGGCCAGGCGCCGGTCGGTCTCGGCGACCATCCGGTCGTAGAGGTCGCGTCCTGCTGGGGTGAGGGCGATGCCGCGCTGCTCCACCTCCCCGAAGCGCACCCGCAGCGCACCCGGGCCCACGGTGCCGTCGGCGAAGCGGAACACCCGCTCCTCGGCCAGGGCCCGGAAGGAGGTCTGGGGCAGCAGCACGTCCAGGCCCTCCCAGCGGGGCGGGCCCTGGATCTCGTCGATCATCGTGATGCCGAGCGCCTCCATCCGGGCGTAGAGGTCGTCGATGTCGAGCACCCGCGGAGTGAGGTGGTTGATGTGAGTGGTGGTCACCCCGCCGATGTCGGCGGCCACCGCCGAGACCGCCTCGAGTTCCCGGTACCAGGCGTGGTCCACCGGGTCGCCGGAGAGCTCGAACGCGGCGGTGGCCAGGTCCAGCAGCCGCCCGGCGTCGGCCTCCTCGAGACCGCCGTGCTCCGTGGCGCGGTCGGCCAGCTCCAGCAGCTCGGGCGGGAACAGGGTGCGGCGGTCGATGAACTCCTGCAGCCGCTGCTGGAGCTCCCGGTCGAAGAAGCGGGGGTCGTCGGCGGCCAGCATCGAGGTGAAGACCCGGAACGGGTTCTTCGCCAGCTCGTCGGGGTCGGTCGGGCGGAAGGCGGTGGAGACCACCGGCACGGAGGACGTCGAGGCGTCACGCAGGTCGTAGAAGCCCACCGGGTGCATCCCGAAGGCGGCGAAGACCCGGGCCACCTGGGCCATCTCGCGCGGGGAGCCCACCCGGATCGCGCCGTGCCGCTCGGCCGTGACGCGGTCGATGCTGCCCAGCCGTTCCGCGTCCGCGCCGCGGCGGGCCAGGAAGTCCTCGTTCACGGCGGCCGAGACGTCCACCAGGGTGGTGTAGGCCGGCACCTCCTGGCCGTACATCGTCGACAGCCGGCG
Organism: Kocuria oxytropis; assembly: GCF_040981195.1. NCBI lineage: Bacteria > Bacillati > Actinomycetota > Actinomycetes > Micrococcales > Micrococcaceae > Kocuria > Kocuria oxytropis. The sequence continues at coordinate 21,419 of NZ_JAVFXA010000001.1, forward strand.
GGCGAACTCGGCCCGCAGCTGCCACAGCTGCTGGAAGGTCATGGCGGGGGTTCCTCTCGTCGGGCGCGGGACGGATCAGATGATGTTCACCTCGCGCAGCACGGACTCGGCGGCGCGGAAGCGGTCGGCGGAGAAGCGGCGCGGGTCCAGGAAGGACGGCCTGCCCAGGTAGAGGTCGGCCATCAGCTCCCCCACCGCCGGGCCCTGCAGGAACCCGTGCCCGGAGAAGCCGGTGGCGTAGAAGAAGCCGGGCAGCTCGCGTGCCTCGCCGATGAGCGCGTTGCGGTCCGGGGTGTTCTCGTAGAGCCCCGCCCAGCCGCCCTCCAGGTCGGGGTTCTCCAGCTGCGGGGCGCAGACGGCGGCGGCGGCGTTGAGCTCGGGCAGCCAGCTGTGGTCGAACTCGCGGGCGAAGCCGGGTTCCTGCTCGTGGGAGATGCCCAGCAGCAGGCCGTTGCGGTAGTTGTGGTGGTAGAAGGTGCTCGAGAGGTCCAGCGTGAAGGGCACCCGCGGGTAGGGCACGGGCCGCTGGCGCGTGAGTCCGACGAGGCGCCGGACCGGGGTGACGGGCAGGTCCACTCCGGCCATGGCCCCGATCCGGGCGCTCCACGCCCCGGCGCAGCACACCACCGCACCCGCGCGGACCGTTCCCCGCTGGGTGGTCACCGACTCGATGCCGGCGGCGGTGCGCTGGACGTCCACTACCTCGGTGCGGTCGAGGACCGTCACCCCGTGCTCGACGGCGGCGGCGGCGTAGGCGGCGACCACCGCGCCCGGGGCGGCGAACCCGTCCCCCGGGGAGAACGAGGCCCCCACCAGCGCGGCGGGGTCCAGCAGCGGGTTGATCCCGGCGGCCTCGGCGGGCGTCACCATGCGGCTGTCGACCCCCAGCGCGTTCTGGACCTCGGTGGCCCCCTCCAGATCGGCCGCTTCCGCCCCGGACCGGCAGAGGAAGAGGTAGCCCACCTGCTGGAAGCCGATGTCCGCCCCGAACCGCTGGGGGAACCGGCGGAAGGCCTCCAGCGAGCGGCGGCCGAGCTCGATGTTGCCGGGGTCGGAGAAGTTGGCCCGGACACCGCCCAGGGGTTTGGCGGAGGACCCGCTGCCCAGTTCGGCGCGCTCCACCAGCACGATGCTGCGCACGCCCTGGGAGGCCAGGTGCCAGGCCGTGCTCAGGCCCATGATGCCGCCCCCGATGACGACGACGTCGGCGGCCGGTGGCTGGACCGTGGCGAACGTCGGGTCCAACGGGACGATCTGATCGGGCACGGGGGCCTCCCTCGGCGCTGCTCCGCGCGGGATGTGCCTGCCGACCCACCCACTCCAGCTCATCGGTTATCGATAACCAGCATGGCGGGATGCTCCGCGGTGGTCAAGGGATGACGGGCAGCTCCGCGGGGGTCCGCGCCGGCAGCGCACTGCGGCCCGGTCCCTCGCGGGCACCCGGCCGGGCCCCTCAGGGGCGGGCGTAGTCCAGGTGCCGGATCATCCGCTGCGCCGCGAGCTCCGGGTCGCCGGCGACGACGGCCTCGGTGATGCCCCTGTGCTCCGCGGCGCTGCTGCGGACCAGCCCCCGCTCCTGCAGGTGGTAGGAGCCGTTGATGCGGGACTGGTCGCGCAGGTTCTCCACGATCGCCGTCCACCGGGTGTTGCCGAGCATGCCCACGAGCGCGATGTGGAAGCGCTGGTCGGCCTCGAGATACTCCAGCACGCCGCCCGCGCCCGCGGCCTCCACGGTCTGCTCCGTCAGCGTCCGCAGCAGCGCGGCCTGCTCGGCCGGAACGCCGGTCGCGGCGACGCGGCGCACCGCTTCCACCTCGACGAGGAGGCGCAGGTCGTAGACCTCCTGCTTGTCCTGGTCCGTGAGCTCCACCACGCGGAAGCCACGGTTGCGCACGAGCTCGAGCAGTCCCTTGTTGGCCAGCGACATCATGGCCTCCCGGGCGGGACTGTTGGAGACCCCGAGGCGGGCGGCGAGGGCGTTGGCGGAGTAGATCTCCCCCGGCTTCATGGCTCCGCTGAGCAGGGCGCGGCGGATCAGGGCCTCGGTCGAGTCCTTCAGGGTGGAGCGGGAAAGCTCCTCGGGCTGGAGAGCGTCGCCCCACGCGTGGCTCCGCTCCATCCGCCCTCCCCGCCTGCCCTTCGCCCCGAGCGGCCTCCGGAGGAGGCCTGTCGACTCCTGGGAAACATAGCAGTCGACCCGGCCGGCTCGGCGGGCACCACACCCGTCCGTGCCGCACGAGCCCGTCGGGCGACCACGGGAAGCCCCGGCGAGCCCTGCGGCCCCCGGGAACCACGCGTCTGCCACGACCACGGCGTCTCCGGCGGACTCCGGGACCGGAGAGAACGGGCGCGATCCATATCACAGGCGTGCCCGATCTGTCCAAGATCACACGCCGGAACCGTTGGATGCCCTCGACATCGTCCGTAGCATCGGAGGTTCCACCCGTTCGGCCCGACGACGCGCCTTCCACACCCCCTTGTTCCACACGGAAGGATCTGCCATGTCCGCACCCCGCACTGCCGTGCTCCAGGTGGTCAACGCCCCGGACCGCACCGGCACCCGTCTCGCCCTCTTCGCCCTGGCCCTCGGCGGCTTCGGCGTGGGCACCACCGAGTTCGCCTCGATGGGCCTGCTGCCGTTCATCGCCGAGGACCTCCACGCCTCGATCCCCTCCCTCGGGCACGCCATCTCGCTCTACGCCCTGGGCGTGGTCGTCGGCGCGCCCCTGATCACGTCCCTCACCGCCCGGGTGGAGCGCAAGCGGCTCCTGCTGGGCCTGATGATCGCGTTCACCGCCGGCAACGTGCTGTCCGCGACCGCGCCGTCCCTCGAGTGGCTGTACGTGTCGCGCTTCCTCTCCGGCCTGCCCCACGGCGCCTACTTCGGCGTCGCCGCGGTGGTGGCCTCCTCCCTGGTGCCGCGCGAACGGCGCGGCACGGCCGTGGCACGCGTGGCCCTGGGCCTGACCGTGGCCAACATCGTGGGCGTCCCGCTGGCCGCCGTGCTCGGCGGCACGCTGGGCTGGCGTGCCGGGTACGGGCTCGTGGTGGTCATCGGGCTGCTCACCGTCGCTTCGATGGCCCTGTGGATCCCCCGCACCCGCAACGAAGGGGGCGTCTCCGTGGCCCAGGAGGTCCGCGCCCTGGGCCGGCCCCAGGTCGCCCTGACCCTGCTGGCCGGGGCGGTCGGCTTCGGCGGCATGTTCGCGGTCTACACGTTCGTCTCCCCGATCCTGACGGAGCTCAGCGGTCTCGACATCTCGGCGGTGCCGTGGGTGCTGGCCGTGTACGGGGTGGGCATGACCGCGGGCTCCCTGCTGGCGGGCCCGCTGCTGGACCGCTCCATCGAGAAGACCGCGCTGGGCGCGGGAGCCGTCTCCGGGGTGGCTCTCGCCTTCTTCGGCCTGTTCGCCCACTCCGCGGTCGCGGCCGTGCTCGGCGTGCTGTGGATCGGCCTGATGGGGGCCCTGTTCAGCACCGCGCTGCAGATGCGCCTGCTGCGCGAGGCGAAGGACGCCCCGTCCCTGACGGCCGCCATGAACCACGCGGCCTTCAACCTGGCCAACGCCATGGGCGCCTTCCTCGGCGGGATCGTGATCTCCGCCGGCTGGGGCTACCGCTCCCCCGCCTGGGTGGGCGTGGGCCTGGCCGTGGCCGGCCTGCTCATCCTCGGCTACGCGACCCGCCTGCACCGGACGGGGGTCGCCCCCGTCTCCTCCCCGGACCGCGCCCGGCTCGGCTGGACCTCCCGCGCCGCCGCCGACCTGACCGTGCTCCTCCCGGAGCCCGCGCTGCCGCGCCCGGTCCTCGCGAGCAGCGCCCGGATGACCGGCTGGTCCGAGCTCGGCCGCTGAGCGGTGACCGCCGGGACCGCAGGTCTCCGCGGCCCCGGTGGCGAGGGAGCGGCGGCGTGGGAGCGGCGGCGTGGGAGCGGCAGCGAGGGAGCGGCAGCGAGGGAGCGGCGGTCTCCGGGGACCCGGCGGCCCTCCCCCGGGCCGCGCAGCGGTGGCACACTCGGGCCCATGCGTGAGCTCGTGGTCCTCGGCACCGCTTCCCAGGTCCCGACGCGGACCCGCAACCACAACGGGTACCTGCTGCGGTGGGACGGCGAGGGCCTGCTCTTCGACCCCGGCGAGGGAACGCAGCGGCAGATGACCCTGGCGGGCGTCCCGTCCGGCCGGATCACGCGCATCTGCCTCACCCACGTCCACGGCGACCACTGCTACGGACTGCCCGGGGTGCTCTCGCGCATGGCCCTCGACGGCGTGCCGCACCCGGTCCACCTGCACTACCCGGCCTCGGGCGAGGAGGTGGTCCGGGCCCTGGTCTCCCTCGCGACCCCGGGCGCCGACCTGCGGCTGCACCCGCACGGCAGCGGTGGGACCGTGGCGCCCGGGCTGGAGGTGCGCGCGCTGGACCACCGGGTCGAGACGTACGGCTACCGGCTCGTGGAGGCGGACGGCCGCACGATGCTCCCGGACCGGCTCGCGGCGGCCGGCATCACCGGCCCCGACGTGGGCCGGCTGCAGCGGGCGGGCCGGCTGGGCGGGGTGCGCCTCGAGGACGTGAGCAGGCCGCGCCCGGGGCGGCGCTTCGCGTTCGTCATGGACACGGCACCCTGCCCGGGGGCGGAGGAGCTCGCCGACCGTGCCGACCTGCTCGTGGCCGAGTCCACGTTCGCCGACGACGACACCGCACTCGCCGCACGCCACCGCCACCTCACCGCCGGTCAGGCCGGAGCGCTGGCCGCCGGCGGCGGCGCCGGCACACTGGTCCTCACCCACTTCTCGTCGCGGTACGCCGACGTCTCCCGGCTGGCCGGCCAGGCCCGCGACCGGGCGGGCGGAGCGGACGTGCTGGCCGCGGAGGACCTGGACCGGATCCCGTTCCCGCGCGGGCGGTGACCGCGTGCCCACGGGCCGCGCGAGCGCCCCGTAGCCCGCCCGGCAGCCCCCGGGGCCGCCCGGAGGGCGCGCCCGTGACTCCCCGGGCCTGTGACGGGGCAGGCCACGGGAGCCCCGTCACAGGACCCCACCGGAGCATCCCGACCCCCTCCACAGGGTCGCGCAGAGCCCGCCCGGAGTCGGCCACGGAGCTCGTCCAGGAGCCTCCTGAGGCCGTCCGGAGACTGTCCGCACGGGGCGCCGCACCCGTCGGCGGTGCCCTGCGGTCACCGCCGACCCTGCCCCGACGTTAGAGTTGTCCCAGACTTCTCGGGGCAATCCGGCCCCGCCTGCGGCCCGTACTCCACCGGAGCGGTCCGCGCCACCTCGCACGACCCCACGATGAAAGCGGAATCCTTTGACCAATTCCTCCCGCAAGCTCAAGTCCCCGCCCCCGCTGCCCTCCGGGGGCCTGCGGATCACCCCGCTGGGGGGTCTGGGCGAGATCGGGCGCAACATGACCGTCTTCGAGCACGCCGGCAAGCTCCTCGTCGTCGACTGCGGCGTGCTCTTCCCCGAGGAGCACCAGCCGGGCATCGACGTGATCCTGCCCGACTTCACCTCGATCCGTGACCGGCTGTCCGACATCGTGGGGATCGTGCTCACGCACGGTCACGAGGACCACATCGGGGGTGTGCCCTACCTGCTCAAGGAGCGCCCGGACATCCCCGTGATCGGCTCCGAGCTGACCCTGGCGTTCATCACGTCCAAGCTCAAGGAGCACCGGATCACCCCCAAGGCCGTGCACGTGGAGGCCGGCGACCTGCACCGGGCGGGGCCCTTCGAGTGCGAGTTCGTCGCGGTCAACCACTCGATCCCGGACAGCCTGGCCGTGGCGATCCGCACCGACGCGGGTCTGGTCCTGCACACCGGGGACTTCCGGATGGACCAGTTCCCGCTGGACGACCGGATCACCGACCTGCGCCACTTCGCCCGCCTGGGCGACGAGGGCGTGGACATGTTCCTCACCGACTCCACCAACGCCGAGGTCCCGGGCTTCACCACCTCGGAGCAGGAGCTGACCCCGGCGATCGACCGGGTCTTCGCCACCGCGCCGAAGCGGATCATCGTCTCGAGCTTCGCCAGTCACGTCCACCGGATCCAGCAGGTCCTGGACGCGGCCCACGCCCACGGGCGCAAGGTCGCCTTCGTGGGCCGGTCCATGGTCAAGAACATGGGCATCGCCCGGGACCTGGGCTACCTGAAGATCCCGCGCGGTCTGGTGGTGGACTTCAAGAAGCTCGCCTCGATGCCGGATGCCAAGGTCACCCTGGTGTGCACCGGGTCCCAGGGCGAACCGCTGGCGGCGCTCTCGCGCATGGCCAACGAGACGCACCAGATCCAGCTCAACGCCGGGGACACCGTGCTCATGGCGAGCTCGCTGATCCCCGGCAACGAGAACGCGATCTACGGCATCATCAACAAGCTCACCGACCTCGGGGTGAAGGTCGTGCACAAGGGCAACGCCAAGGTGCACGTCTCCGGCCACGCCTCGGCCGGGGAGCTGGTCTACTGCTACAACATCGTCAAGCCCACCCATGTGCTGCCCGTGCACGGGGAGTCCAAGCACCTGCACGCCAACGCCGAGCTGGCCGTGCGCACCGGGGTCGACCCGGAGAACGTGCTCATCGGCCGGGACGGGACCGTCATCGACCTCGTCGGGGGCAAGGCCCGGATCTCCGGGCAGGTGGAGGCCGGCCTGGTCTACGTCGACGGGCACACCGTGGGCAAGGTCACCGAGGAGACCCTCGTGGAGCGGCGGCTGCTGCAGGAGGGCGGGGTGGTCACGGTCGTCGCCATCGTCGACGCCGACACCAACGCCCTGGCCGAGCCGCTGGAGTTCCTCGCCAAGGGCTTCGTGCACGACGAGCACATCTTCGACGGGGCCGCCGACAAGGTGAAGAACGCCCTGTCCCGGCCGGCCACGTCCAAGGTCGCCGACCTCGAGAAGCTCGAGTCGATCATCGCCGAGACCGTGTCCCGCCACCTCGAGCGGGCCTACCGCCGGGCCCCGCTCGTGACGGTCGTCGTCGTCGACGCCTGAGCCGCACCGCCCGCCCGGAGCCCCGGTCCGGGGCCCGGCGGGACGTGCGGAGCCGGGCCCCGGTCCGGGCCCGGCAGTTGCTAGACTCGTGGTCCCCTGAATCCTGGAGGTCGTCCGATGCCGCAGCGCGTCCGTGCAGGCACCATGCAGATCGGCGAGCTCGCCGAGCGGACCGGACTGTCCCTGCGCACCATCCGCCACTACGACGAGGTGGGCCTGCTGCCGGCCTCACGGACCGAGGGCGGATTCCGCGTCTACACCGAGCGGGACGTCGAACGGCTCACCCACATCAAGCGGATGAAGCCGCTGGGCTTCACCCTGGAGGAGATGGCCGAGCTGCTCGAGCTGCTCGGCGCCGAGGAACCCGGCGGGGAGCGGCTGGCCGAGTACCTGGCGCGGGCCCGCCCGGAGCGGGACCGGCTGGCCAGGAAGCTGGCCCAGGCCGACGAGTTCATCGGGATGCTGGAGCAGCGGCTCGGCCGCTGACGAACCGCTCGCCCGGGCGCCGCACCGCGTGCCCGCCGTCGAGCCGCACCCCGTGCACGCAGGAGATGCCCAGGCCACCGTGGTGCACTGCTGTGACCACCCCTGGGGGACCGCTCCACCGGGCCCGCCCGGTCCCGGCCGGTGACCGGCCCGATCGCCGCGGCAGCGACGTGCCGGCCGCGCAGCTCCCCCGGGCCGCCCGCCACCGACCCGGACAGGCGCTGCTCCCCATGACGTTTCCCCCGGCGACCGCACCGGCGCCCGCGCGTGGCGCACCGCCCGCCCCGGTGTCGCGGACGCGGCACCGGGAGGACCTGCAGGGTCTGCGCGGGGTGGCCGTGCTCCTGGTGGTGGTCTTCCACCTCTGGACGGACCGGGTCTCGGGCGGGGTGGACGTGTTCTTCGTGCTCTCGGCCTTCCTGCTCACCGGCTCCTTCGTGCGCCGGATCGAGAGCGGGCGGGCGCTGGAGCTGCCGGGCTACTGGGCCCGGACCTTCGCCCGGCTGCTCGGCCTCGTGGCGGTGATGCTGCTGGCCGTGCTCACGGCGGTGTTCGCCTGGTTCCCCCCGAGCCGGTGGGGCGAGCTGCTCACCCAGGCCTGGGGGTCCCTGACCTACACGGCGAACTGGGTGCTGGCCCGTCAGGCCGTGGACTACTACGCCGGCAACTCGGCCGCCACCACTCCGCTGCAGCACATGTGGTCGCTGTCCGTCCAGGGACAGGTGTTCCTCGTGTGGCCCCTGCTGCTGGCCGGCGCCGCCTGGGCGGCCCGCAGCTCCGGGGTGGGCTTCCGCCCGGTGGCACTTGCCCTGTTCACCGCCGTGTTCGCCGGATCCCTGGCCTGGTCGGTGGCCGCCACGGCGGCCGGTCCCGAGGCCGCGTACTTCAGCACCCTCACCCGCCTGTGGGAGTTCGCCCTGGGATCGCTCACCGCTCTGGCCCTGGCCCCCGCACCACCACGGCCGGCCACGCCGGCCGCCACGACGCCGCCCACCGCACCGCCCGCCGCGCCGTCCACTGGATCGCCCACCGCGCCGTCCACCGCACCGCCCGCGGGGCCGGCGCCCCGGCGTCCGGAGCCGTCCCGGGGAACCGTCTCGGCTCCCGCCCTGGGTGCCGTCCTGGGCTGGGCCGGACTGGCGGCGATCCTCACCACCCCGTTCCTGGCGGGCACCGGAACCCGGTTTCCCGGCACCGTGGCACTGGCCCCCACCCTGGGGGCCGCCGCGGTGCTGGCCGGCGGCGCGCTGGCCCCCGGAGCCCGGACCGGCGTCGGCCGGGTCCTGTCACTGGCCCCTCTGCAGTGGTTCGGCGACCGGGCCTACGGGATCTACCTGTGGCACTGGCCGCTGCTGGTCAGCTACCTGCTGCTCACGGCCCGCGACGACGTCCCGGTCCTGCACGGACTCGGGATCCTGGCCGCCTCGGTGGTGCTGACCCGGGCCGGCGCGGTGCTCCTGGCCGGGTGGCGGGCCCTGCCCGGCGTGCGGGCTGCCCCGGGGATCCGGCTGCTCGCCACCGTTCTCGTGACCGCGGTCCCCCTGACCGCCGCCCACTCCTACGCCGCCCTGCGCGACCCCGCCGCCGGGGTGGAGCGCACCCCGCAGAACTACCCCGGGGCCGCGGTGCTGCGCGGCGACGCCGCCGGGGACCCGCCGGACGTGCCGCTCATCCCCACCGCGGACGAGCGCGACCAGGAGTGGGGCGACACCGGGGAGCCGTGCCCGCCCGCGCGGACCCCGGCGGGCATCGAGGGGCTCGGCGAGTGCCGGCTCGTCGCGCCGGAGGACGGCAGCGACCCCACCCGCACCCTGGTGGTGATCGGGGACTCCCACGCCCAGCAGCTGCTGACCCCGATCCACCGGATCGCCGACGCGCGGGGCTGGGAAGTGGTCTCCTACCTGCGCATGGCCTGCCGGTACACGTCCGCCTCCGGCAGCGAGGACGAGGAGTGCGCCGAGTTCAACGCCGCCGCGCGCGCCGCGGCCCTGGAGCTCGAGCCGGACGCCGTGGTCACCATCGGCACCCTCAGCCTGCCGGAGGCTCCGCACGAGCAGCTCGTCGAGGGCTACGAGGACGGGGTCCTGCCGTTCCTGGAGGCCGGCATCCCGGTGCTCGCCTTCCGCGACAACCCGCGCTCCGCGTTCGACATGTTCGAGTGCGTGGAGACCTACGGTCCCGATCACGACCGCTGCAACCCGCCCCGCTCGGAGTCCCTGCTGCCGGTCAATCCCCTTGAGGCCCTGGCCGCCCGGCACGAGGACCTGCACAGCATCGACCTCACCGACCGCCTGTGCACCGCCACCACCTGTCCGGGGGTCATCGGCAACATCGTGGTCTACCGCGACCTCGACCACGTCACCTCCACCTACGGCGAGACGCTGGTCCCGGACGTCGAACGACGGATGCTCGAGGCCCTCGACCGGACGTGAGGTCGGCCACCTCCGCCCCGGGAGGGCAGACTCTACCCTCACGGCAGGGTAGAGTTGCAGGGGCCCGTCGGCGCACCGAGCGCCCGGGCAGCGGTTCTCCCGCGCGACGCCGCGCCCACCCGCACCGCCACGACCCGAGACACCCCTGTCCCCCGCCCTGTTCTCCCGCCCCGCCATCCTTCTCTGCGAACGGAGCCACGCCTTGGCCACCACGACAGCCACCCCCTCGGCCGAGCTGACGCCCGAGCAGCGCCGGTCGGTGCGCCTGACCCTCCGCTCCCCCCGCCACCTCAGGACCGAGGTCCTGGCCGGCCTCGTGGTCGCCCTGGCCCTCATCCCGGAGGCCATCGCCTTCTCGATCATCGCCGGGGTGGATCCCCGGCTGGGCCTGTTCGCCTCCTTCACCATGGCCGTGACCACGTCCGTCCTGGGCGGCCGTCCGGCGATGGTCTCGGCCGCCACCGGCGCCGTGGCCCTGGTCATCGCCCCGCTGGTCGCCTCCCACGGCCTGGACTACTTCATCGCCGCGGTGATCCTGGCCGGGGCCTTCCAGGTGGTGCTGGCCCTGGCCGGCGCGGCGCGGCTGATGCGCTTCGTCCCGCGCTCGGTCATGGTGGGCTTCGTCAACGCCCTGGCCATCCTGATCTTCAGCTCCCAGATCCCCGAGCTGATCGGGGTGCCCTGGGCCGTCTACCCGCTCACGGCCCTGGGCCTGGCCATCGTGTTCCTGTTCCCCCGGCTGACCGGAGTGGTCCCGGCCCCCCTGGTGGCCATCGTGGTGATCACCGCGATCGTGGTGCCGATGGGCATGGACGTGCCGAGCGTCGGCGACAAGGGCGAGCTGCCCGAGTCCCTGCCGTCGCTGTTCTTCCCCGATGTCCCGCTGGACCTGGAGACCTTCCGGATCATCGCCCCGTTCGCCCTGACCATGGCACTCGTGGGCCTGCTCGAGTCGCTGATGACGGCCAAGCTGGTCGACGACATCACCGACACGCGCTCCGACAAGACCCGCGAGTCCTGGGCCCAGGGGGTCGCCAACATGGTGACCGGGCTCTTCGGCGGGATGGGCGGGTGCGCGATGATCGGGCAGACCATGATCAACGTGCGCGCCTCCGGCGCCCGCACCCGCATCTCCACCTTCCTGGCCGGCGTCTTCCTGCTGGTCCTCGTCGTCACCCTCGGCGAGGTCGTGGCGGTCATCCCGATGGCCGCACTGGTGGCGATCATGATCTTCGTGTCGTGGGCGACCTTCGACTGGCACTCGATCCGCCCCTCGACCCTGTCCCGGATGCCGGTCCCGGAGACGCTGGTGATGCTCTCCACCGTGGCCGTGACCGTGTGGACGCACAACCTCGCCCTGGGCGTGATCGTGGGGGTGCTCGTGGCGATGGTGGCCTTCGCGCGCCGGGTCGCGCACTTCGTCACGGTCGACCGGTCGCTCGAGCGGCGGGAGGACCGGGAGACGGCCGTCTACACCGTGCACGGGGAGCTGTTCTTCGCCTCCTCCAACGACCTCTACACGATGTTCGACTACGCCGGGGACCCGCAGCACGTGGTCATCGACCTGTCCGACTCCCACCTGTGGGACGCCTCGACCGTCGCGGCGCTGGACTCGGTGACCGACAAGTACGCCCACTACGGCAAGGACGTGCGGGTCGCCGGCCTCAACCAGGCGAGCCGCCGGATGCGGGTGCGGCTGGGCGGGATGCTCCAGCAGGAGCACTGATCCGCGGCCTCCCGACGGCCTCTATTTGCGATCACAACCTTTTGTGTCTGCATGTGAACTGGGTCACACACGGGGTCTTGCCGAACGTCACGGGATCGACCATTGTTGCCTTTCACCAGGGGATTCTGTGGTCCGTCGAGGACCATCCCCCGGCTCCCGCACCGTCGACCGGCAGTGCGCCGCCTCCGGAGGGCCGCAAGGACACGGTCCGTGCGAGGGAGCAGCAAGGAGCGGGGCCGGCTGGGGGGCCGCCCCGCTCCTTTTCTGCGCCCTCTGCGTCCTCGGTGTCCGGGGCTGTTCCGGGGCACCGGTCCTTGCGAGGCACCGGTCCTTCCCGCGCACCGGATGTCCGGAGAAGGCACCGACGGTCCGGAAAACGCACTCGCCCCGGGGCCGGATGGCGCTCCGGCACCGGACCCGGAAGCATCAGGGGCGGCGGTGTCACCGCACCGCCACGGACGGTCCCGGACCGCTGCGCAGCGCCGCGCCCGGTCCGGGGTCCGTGCTCGGACCGCAGCACCGCATGGGGGGACCGTGGACGTGGACGACGACAGGATCGGGGCCGTGCAGGCGCGTCTGGCCCGGCACGCCGTCGAACGCGCCGCCCTGGACCCGGGCCGGCTCTGGTGGCAGTACTTCCAGCTCGGCGGCGAGGCCGGGGCGCTGGAGGTCGACGCCTACCTGCACGGGTGCCTGCGCCTGCCCGCCGACCACCGCAACCTCCTCGCGCGTGCGCTCAACGACCTCGTCCGGGGCGCACCTGTTGCCCGGGTCCCGTTCTCCTGGGAGATCGCGGACTCCCCGCGCGACGCCGGACCGCAGGGCCGCGGCACCACCCCGAGCACGGGCCCACGCGCCTGAACGGGGCCTCCACGGCCCCGGCCGCCGCAGTGGCAGAATGGTCCGGGGCGCCGGTCCCGGCGCCGGCCGGCGCCCGCTCGGGCGGGCCGAGCCGGGCGCAGCGCGCCCGTCGTCGTCCCCGTGCCCCACCTCGACCCTAGGATGCCGCATGGCCCACCCCTCGCCCCGCGCTCCCGCGCCGACCGCGCCGCCCGCACCGACCGGCTGGTCGACCCTGCACCGCCACCACATCGGCGTGGACGTCGGCGGCACCCTGATCAAGTACGCGGCCGTGGACATGGCCGACGGCACGCTGACCACCCCGGTCCTCCAGCGCCCCACCCCCGTGCCCGCCACGCCCGACGCCCTCGCGGAGGAGCTGGTGCTCCTCGTGGAGGAGCTCTCCGCCGGGCCGGCCGCACCGCACCCGGAGGCCAGCGTGGGACTCGCGCTCCCGGCGATCGTCCGGCACGGTGTGGCGCGCTCGGCCGCGAACATCGACAACGCGTGGATCGGGTTGGACGTGCACCGGTTCCTGACCCAGCGCCTGGGGCGCACGGTCCACGTCCTCAACGACGCCGACGCCGCGGGCCTGGCCGAGCTGCGCTACGGCGCCGGGCGCGGGAGCAGCGGCACCGTCCTGGTGATCACCCTGGGCACGGGCATCGGCTCGGCGCTGTTCGTGGACGGCAAGCTCGTGCCCAACCTGGAGCTGGGCCACCTGGAGCTCGGCGGGGTGGACGCCGAGGTGCGGGCCTCGGCCCTGGTCCGGGAACGGGAGGGCCTGGACTGGCCCGACTACGCCGAGCGGCTCCAGGAGTACTTCGCCCACCTGGAGTTCCTCTTCTCCCCCGACCTCATCGTGGTCGGCGGCGGCATCTCCGCCCGGCACGAGGACTTCCTGCCCCGCCTGCGCCTGGACGTGCGGGTGGTCCCGGCGGAGCTGCGCAACGCGGCGGGCATCATCGGCGCCGCCCGGCACGCCTACCTCGCGGTGCCGCCGGCGGAGGTCTGACCCCGCAGCGCCTGCCGGAAGTACTGCACGCCCGCGAGGACGTGCAGGACGGCCGCCACCTGGACGAGCACCCGTCCCACGTCCGTGACCTCCGGACTGGACCATGCCGGCCCTGCCAGGACGAGGACGGTCCCCACCATCAGCAGAGCGGTCTTCGCCTTGCCCACGGTGGTGACCCGCAGCGTGCCGAGGGAGCGCCGGAGGAGGGTGGCGACCCCCACCACGACGTCGACGACCGCGATGACGATCAGGACCCACCACGGGAACAGCCCCACGATGCTCGCGGCCACCGCGATCGCCACGGTCCCGAGCCGGTCCGCGATGGGGTCCATGACCTCGCCGACCCGGCTGCGCTGGTGCAGCGCCCGGGCAAGGGTGCCGTCCACCCAGTCCGTGAAGGAGAACAGGGCGACGAGGACCAGCGCGAGCACCGGCCGCTCGTCGATGTCGAGGACGGCCAGGACGGCCGGGACGATGAGCGCGAAGCGCACCACCGAGACGACGTTCGGCACCGTGAGCACGCGGTGGTAGTACGGCGACTCCGCCGGCTCGACCGCGTCCTGGTGCCGTGTCATCTGGCCTTCCCGCTCTCCTGGCGCCGTGGGCGGGCGGCCCGCGGGGGCCGCCCCTGCTGATTCCGAGAGTATCCCGTCCGCGCCCCGCACGGTGCTCCGCACGGCGCGGCCCGAGCCCCTCGCGTTGTTCCCGGCACCACCCCTGCGCTACTCTCTGCGAGGCCGGTCGACCGTCCTGCCCCGCCCCCTCCCCCCGGAACCGCCGAGCACCGCTGCCGGCGGGCGGCGCCCGCGCCGGTGCGCGGCTCGCGCCGGGGCGGATCCCGAACCTGCCCGGAGCCCCCGTGACTCTGCTGACCGCCCAGCGCATACCCGTGTCCGGGGAGGAGCGCGCCGCCCCGGCCCACCGCCCCGAGATCCAGGGGCTGCGCGGGGTCGCCGTGCTCCTCGTCGTCGCGTTCCACGTCTGGACCGACCGTGTCTCCGGCGGCGTCGACGTCTTCTTCGTGCTCTCGGCCTTCCTGCTCACCGGCTCGTTCGTGCGCCGCGTGGAGAGCGGCAGGCCCCTGGCCCTGCGCGCGTACTGGCTGCGCACCTTCAGCCGCCTCCTCGGCCCCCTGGCCGTGATGCTGCTCGTGGTCCTGGCCGTGGTCCTGCTCCTCTTCCCGCCCAGCCGCTGGGAGACCCTGGTGGGCCACGCCTGGGGCTCCCTGTTCTACGTCCAGAACTGGGTCCTGGCCGCCGAGGCGGTCGACTACTACGCCGGCGGCGGTGCGGCCTCCACCCCGCTGCAGCACACCTGGTCCCTGTCGGTGCAGGGCCAGGTCTTCCTGCTCTGGCCCCTGCTGCTGGCCGGCACCGCGTGGGCGGCCCGCCGGACCGGAGCGAGCTTCCGGCTCCTGGCCGGGACCGTGTTCACGGTGGTCCTCGCGGCATCCCTGACCCGCTCCGTGCTCGCGACCGCGGCCTCCCCGGACGCCGCCTACTTCGACACCTCCGCCCGGCTGTGGGAGTTCGCCCTCGGGTCGCTGGCCGCTCTCGCCGTCGCGGCCCTGCCCCGCCCCGGGGCTGCCGGTTCCGCGGCCCGCCGGGGACTCGCGGCCGGTCTCGGGTGGGCGGGCCTGGCGGCGGTGGTGGCGACCCCCATCCTGGTCGGCGCGCAGACCCGCTTCCCCGGCGCCGTGGCCCTGGCGCCCACCCTGGGTGCTGCGGCCGTGCTGCTGTCCGGGGCGCTCGCCACCGGCACCCGCGGCGGGGTGGGCCGGGTCCTCGCGGCCCGTCCGCTCGTCCGGCTCGGGGACCGCGCCTACGGCGTCTACCTGTGGCACTGGCCGCTGCTCATCGCCTACGCCCTGGTGACCGTCCGCGAGGAGGTGCCGGTGGCGCACGGGATCGGCATCCTCCTGGGCTCGCTCGTCCTCACCCGGGCCGCCGCCCCGCTCACCCGGCTGCCCGCGCTGCTGACCCGGCTGCCCGCGCTGCCGGCGCTGCCGGCGAACCCGCGGCGGCGCCCGGTGCGCCTGCGGCGGAGCCCGGCGCGGGGACCGCTGCCGGGCCCGGGGGACCTCGCCCGGCTGGTGGCGACCGTGCTGCTCGTGGCCGTCCCCGTGGGGGCCGCCCACGGCGGCACCCTGGTGCGGGAGGCCCAGCAGCAGGGCGTCGAGCGCAGCGGGGAGAACTACCCGGGGGCGGCGGTGCTGCGCGGCGCAGCCGTGGCCCCCGCGGGCGTCCCGCCCGTCCCGACCGCCGCGGAGCGCGAGGACGAGTGGGGGGAGACGGGCCCGGAGTGCGGCCCCGAGGACGGTCGGGAGACCATCGGCGACCTCGGCGACTGCTGGGCCGTGCGGCCCACCGACGGCTCGGCGCCCACGCGCACGCTCGTGGTCGTCGGCGACTCGCACGCGATGCAGCTGCTGACGCCCGTGACCCGCGCCGCCGAACGGAACGGGTGGGCCGTGATCAGCTACCTCCGGATGGGCTGCCGGTACGCGGCGGCCTCCCTCGGCGGCGACGACGCCTGCGACGCCTTCAACGAAGCCGCCCGGAACGCCGTGCTCGAGCAGCGGCCGGACGCCGTGCTCACGATCGGCACGCGCAGCCTCCCGGAGGCACCGCACGAGGAGCTCGTGGACGGCTACGAGGAGGGCGTCGCCCCGCTGCTCGAGGCCGGGCTGCCGGTGGTCGCCCTGCGGGACAACCCCCGGTTCCCCTACGACATGTTCGAGTGCGTGGAGACCTACGGGGCGGACCACCCGCGCTGCAACGAGCCCCGCGCCGAGGCGCTCCAGGAGGTCAACCCGCTGCTCGAGGCCGCCGCCCGGCACGACGGACTGCACGTCGTGGATCTCACTGACCGGCTCTGCACGGCGGACGTGTGCCCCTCGGTGGTCGGCAACGTCGTCGTCTACCGGGACCTCGACCACGTCACCTCGAGCTACGCGGCCACGCTCACGCCGGACGTCGAGGAACGGCTGACGGCTACGCTGGGCTGGTGAGGCGGGACCGTCACCGCCCCCGGAGCCCCAGGAGGCCGTCATGGACCCTCGCGTGCACTTCCTCACCCTGTCCACCCCGGACCTCGGTGCCGCCCGGGAGTTCTACGTGCGGGGCCTGGGCTGGGAGCCGCTGCTGGACGTCCCCGGCGAGATCCTCTTCTTCCGGATCGCTCCCGGGACCGTGCTGGGCCTCTTCGACGCGGCGAAGTTCGCCGAGGACCTCGGCCTGCCGGAGGCGTCCCCCGCGCAGGGGGTGACGCTCGCGCACAACGTGGACGACGAGGCCTCCGTCCGGACGGTGGTGGCCGCGATGGCGGCCGCGGGCGGCACGGTCCTCACGAGTCCGCGGCCGGGCGCCTTCGGGGGCGTCTTCCACGCGCACGTCGCCGATCCCAACGGCGTGGTGTGGGAGGTCGCGCACAACCCGGGGTGGCGGGTCGACGACGACGGGACCGTGCACCTCGGCTGAACCCCGCGCCGGGAAGGCGGCGGCGCGGCTCAGCCGCGGACGTCGTGGCGCAGGTGGTGCTCGAGGTCGTGCAGGAAGTACGCCGCGAAGCTCGCCACGGTGAAGTCCTTCCCGTCCCCGCGGCGGCCGGTGCGGGCCCACTGCTCCGCGGTCACGGCGTCGAAGGCGTCCGCGGTGGCGCGGATCTCCTGGGCGAGCTCCCCCGAGACCTCGTAGGGGTCCTGCAGGTTGTACCGCTCCCCGACCGCGGCGGCGTCCTGGTCCCAGTCCGCGAAGACCGGGTCATGCTCCTCGAGCATGAGCCGCAGGCGCTCACGGAACACCCGGCACACGTCGCGGACGTGGCACGCGTACTCCAGCGGGGACCATGTTCCCGGCCGGGGCCGGTCCGTCATGCCGAGCCGGTCCAGGACCGTCGCCCAGCGCTCGACCGTGGCCCGGGCGCGCTCCCCGGTGGTCGTGACGTCGTAGCCGGGGTCGAACCCGCAGTCGGAACAGCCCCGCTCGAGCACCACGGTCCAGTCCTTGGTCTCCGGCGGGACGGGGGAGATGTCGGGGGTGCCGGTGCGCTCGGTGCTCATGCGGTCAATCTACCGGGATCCGCCGGGCGGGTCACAGCCCCAGCCGGTCCAGGACCTCGTCCTCGTCGAGGGGCTCCCCGCGCTGGATCCGGCGGGTCCGGCGCAGGTCGGTCGCCGCGAGCACCACGGCCGCGGTCGCCAGCACGCAGGAGAGGATCCCCAGGGTGTTGGCGAAGCCCGCGGACAGGCCCAGGTGGACGGGGTCGGTGGCCCGCGTCAGCACGGAGGCGCCCGCGCCGTCCACCCGGTCCGGCAGGACGGCGCCGAAGCCGAGGAGCACGGCCCACGCCGCGGACAGCGTCAGCGAGGACCGCAGGGACGCCCCGCTCGGGACGTGGGCGCGCGCGTCCCGGGCCAGCAGCACGCTCGCGGCCAGGAGCAGCCCGGTCAGCGGGAGGGCCAGCGCCAGGGTGTGGACCGGCACCAGGTCTCCGGCGGCACCCACGAGACCGCGGCCGACGGCGATCCACGCCCCGAGGAGCAGGGCCACCGGGACGCCGAGCACGGGCACCGCCCGCTGCAGGGCGCTGGGGCGGTGCGGCACGCGGTCGAGGTCGGTCTGCACGCCCGCCAGTCTATCGGCGGGCGTCCCGCACCCCGGCGGCCCGGGCCCCAGCGGCCCGGCGCCGGGCGGTCTGGTCCCGGGCGGACGGCAGCCCGGTGGCCCTGCTCCTCGGGGCCCGGTCCCGAGCGGGCCGGTCCCGAGCGGGCCGGTCCCGAGCGGGCCGGTAGGCTGGAGCGCATGCCGAACCCCGGATTCCCGCAGGCCGTCCTCTTCGACCACGACGGTACCCTCGTCGACACCGAACCCCTGTGGGACCGCGCCAAGCAGAACCTCGCCGCCGAGCACGGCCGGCCCTGGACGACCGAGGACTCCCTGGCCACCCTGGGCCGGCCGGTCGCCGCGACCATCGCCCGCCTGCAGCAGGTCGGCGTGCCGCTCGGCGAGGACGAGCTGTTCCGGGCGGTCTTCGAGCACTGCGTCCGCGTCCTGGAGGGCACGGAGCTGACCTTCATCGACGGGATCGCGAAACTGCTCGAGGACCTGGCCGCCGCGGGGATCCCGGCGGCGATCGTCACCAACGCGAGCTCCGCGATCGGCCACCGCACCGCGTCCACGGCGCCGGAGAACCTGTTCCGGGTGATCATCGGAACGGACGAGTACGCGCAGGGGGTGCGCCCCAAGCCGGACCCGGACGCCTACCTCACCGCGGCGCGCCGCCTCGGGGTGGACCCCGCCGGCTGCGTCGTGGTCGAGGACTCCCCCGCGGGGGCCGCCGCGGGCGTCGCGGCCGGCATCCCCACGGTGGTCGTCCCCGGAGAGATGAGGGTCGAGCCCGGCCCCGGGATGCTGCACCTGGGATCCCACCGTGAGCTGACCCTCGAGCTGCTGCGCTCGTTGGACCCCCAGTCCCCGTCGTCGCCCTTCCACGCCCTGCAGGAGACCCGCCCGTGAGCTTCCCCGGATACCCCGCCGCCGTCCTCTTCGACCACGACGGCACCCTCGTGAACTCCGAGCCCCAGTGGGCCGTGGCCAAGCGGGCGGTGGCCGGGCGCTACGGCGTCGGCTGGGACACCGAGGACGACCTCGCCACGCTGGGGCGCACGGTGCCCACGTCGGCGCGGCTGATGGTGGAGCGAGGCGCCGAGGGGACCGTCGAGGCCATCACCGCCGAGCTCGGGCAGGAGGTGGCGGCCTCGCTCCGGGGCGAGGTGCCTTTCCTGCCCGGGATGCGCGACCTGCTGACGGAACTGGAGCGCGCCGGCATCCCCGGGGCCGTCGTGACGAACGCCTTGACCGTGGTCGCGGCGGGCACCGCGTCCGGGGCGCCCGAGGTGCTGCGGGTGGTCGTCTCGCAGGAGGACGTGGAGCAGCCCAAGCCGCACCCGGAGCCCTATCTGCTCGCGGCGCGGCGGCTGGGCGTGGACCCGGCCCGGTGCGTGGCGATCGAGGACTCGCAGACGGGGGCCGCGAGCGCGGCGGCCGCCGGGATGCCGGTGGTGGTGGTCCCCGGCGACGTTCCGGTGGACCCGGCACCCGGCCTCGTGCTCGTGGCCGCGCACACGGACGTCACCCTGGAGTTCCTGCGCGGGCTGGACCCCTCCGCCTGACAGCTTCCGTTTGACGAGTCGGCCTGACGAGTCCGTCCGACCGAGTCCGTCCGACAGATTTCGCCCGCCGAGCACGAGGGCCCGCCCCCGGCCGGACCGCGCACTGCGGAACGACCGGGGACGGGCCCTCGTGGGTGCCGTCCGGGACTCAGCGGGTCGCGGTCCCCTGGGGCGAGGACGCGCGGCGCGGGCTGCGGCTGCGACGGCGCGCCGCGGCCTGCGTGGCGCGGTCCGGCGCGGACTCGGTCGAGTACGCGGGCGCCGCGGAGCGGGTGGGTGCCGCGGTGCGGGCCGGCGCCGCCGAGCGGGAGGCCGAGCCGTTGCCGGGGCGGGAGCCGCCGCGGTTGCCGGTCTCGGAGCGCTGGTCGCGGGAGGAGCTGCGCGGCTGCTCGGAACGGGCCTGGCCGCCGCGGCCGCGGCCGCCGCCGGAGCGGGCGCCGGACCGGCCGGCACCCGAGCGCTGGCCGCCGGACGGACGGCCCTGGGCCTGGACGGGCTGCGGGACGTAGGCGACCTTCTCGGCGGGCTCGCCCACGAGCGCCGTGACGGCCGGGGAGCCGACGTTCACGGTGTCGAAGTTCGCCGTGACGCCCGCGGCCTTCATGAGCTGCGTGACCTCCCGACGCTCCTCCTTGGTGGCCACCGTCACGACGGAGCCGGAGGCGCCGGCGCGGGCGGTGCGCCCGGAGCGGTGCAGGTAGGACTTGTGCTCGGTGGGCGGGTCGATGTGCACGACCAGCTCGACCTCGTCCACGTGCACGCCGCGGGCCGCGACGTCGGTGGCCACGAGCACCCGCACGTCCCCGGCGGAGAACTGGGCCAGGTTCCGGTCACGGGCGTTCTGGGACAGGTTGCCGTGCAGGTCCACGGCGGGGATGCCCATCTGGCTGAGCTTGCGGGCCATCTTCTTGGCGCGGTGCTTGGTGCGCGTGAACATCACGCGACGTCCCGTGCCGGAGGCCAGCGCCTCGATGAGCTCCTGCTTCTCGTCCGCGTCCACCACCAGCACGTGGTGGTCCATGGTGGACACCGATGCCTGCGGGGCGTCCACGGAGTGCTTGACGGGGTTGGACAGGAACTGCTTGACGAGCTTGTCCACGCCGCCGTCGAGCGTCGCGGAGAACAGCAGCCGCTGCCCGCCCTGCGGGGTGCGCTTGAGGATGCGGGTGACCACGGGCAGGAAGCCCATGTCGGCCATGTGGTCGGCCTCGTCGATGACCGTCACGCGGACGTCGTCGAGCGTGAGGATGTTCTGCTTCAGCAGGTCCTCGAGCCGGCCGGGGCAGGCGATGACGATGTCGGCGCCCTGGGCGAGCGCCTTCTCCTGGTTGCGCTGGGACACCCCGCCGAAGATGACGGTGGTCCGCTGCCCGGCGGCCTCGGCCAGCGGGGCGATCGCGCGGTCGATCTGGGTGGCCAGCTCGCGGGTGGGGGCCAGCACCAGGCCGGTGGGCCGGTTGGCCCGGCGGGCCGCGCGGGCACCGTTGCCGGTGAGCCCGGCGAGCCGGGACACCAGCGGCAGTGCGAACGCCACGGTCTTGCCGGAGCCGGTCCGGCCGCGGCCGAGCACGTCGCGGCCGGCCAGCGAGTCGGGGAGGGTCTTCTCCTGGATGGGGAACGCCTGCTCGATGCCCTGCTGGGCGAGGACGGCGGAAAGGGCCTTGGGCACGCCAAGGTCGGTGAAAGTAGCCAAAACTGGGATACGTCTTTCGATCGGATGTCCCGGCAAGGGGGTAGCGCGCCGGGTTGCGCCGAATGACTCCTGGAGCCCCTGCGAGCGGGCTGAGACCGTCTGGAACGGTGCCGCGCTGGAAGAAGAAAGGGGTGCTCGACGCCTGCCTGCTCACCCGGGACCGGGGAGCAGTGCCATGTGCAATACCGACCACCCTACAGCACGGGTGGCGGTGCAGGACCGGCATGTGGCACAGCACACCCCCGGCCGCCCTCCCGCCGGACCCACCGGGTCGGCGCGAGAGGCAGCGATGCCTGCCGACATCTCGCACCGACCCGGTGGGTTCGGCCGGGCGGAACCGCACGGGGCGGGCTACAGGGCCGTGTAGCCGCCGTCGACCAGGTAGTAGCCGCCCGTCATGAAGGAGGCCCGGTCCGAGAGCAGGAACGTGGTCAGGGCGGCGACCTCCTCGGCGCGGCCCAGCCGGCCGAGGGGGTGCTTGGCGGCGAGCCCCTCCAGGACGGCCGCGGGAGCGGTGCGCAGCAGCGGGGTGTCGATGTAGGCGGGGCCGACGGCGTTGACCCGCACCCCGCGCTGTCCGTACTCCACCCCGGCCTGCTTGGTGAGCCCGACCACCCCGTGCTTCGCGGCGGTGTAGGCGCTGTTGCCGGCGGCGACGGCCACGGTGCCGTGGACGGAGGCCATGTTGACGATCGCCCCGCCGCCGGCCTGCTCGATGGCGGGCAGCTGGTAGCGCATGCCGAACATCACGGAGTGCAGGTCGATCTGCACGGTGCGCACCCACGCGTCGAGGTCCGACTCGCCGACGGCGTCCGCCGAGCCGCCGACTCCGGCGTTGTTCACGGCGAGGTGCAGCGCGCCGTAGGTCTGCTGGGCGAACTCGACCGCGGCCTCGCAGTCCCCGGGCTTCGCCACGTCCTGCCGGAACCCGGCGGCGTCGCCGCCGGCGGCCATGATCGCCTGGACGACGTCGTCGATCCGCGTCGTGTCGATGTCGGTGACGACGACCTTGACGCCCTGTGCCGCGAGGTCCTTGGCGCAGGCCTCGCCGATGCCGGAGGCGGCGCCGGTGACGAGCGCGACCTTGTCCTTGAGATCAGCCATGTGGTTCTCCTGCCGTGTGTCCGATGGGCCGGGCCGGGCGGCCCGACGCTCCCAGTGTGTCCGGAAACGCCGGGGCCCGCGAGGACGACGCGGACGTGTCCGCGCGCGTCGTCGCGGGCGCCCGCGGCCGGCCGGGGCTCAGCCCTCGTCGTCGGCCTTCTCGGCGTCGTGCGCGCGGCGCACCGCCGCGGCGTCCGCCTCCTGCACGGCCTTCTGCCCGCGCACCACCTCGGTCAGGAGCTTGGTCATCTCCTTGGCCACGCCGGCCGCGGACTGCGGGTTCTGCCCGGTGACCAGACGGTCGTCGACCACGACGTTCTCGCTCCAGTTCGGCGCCGTGCGCACGTCCGCGCCCTGCTCCACGAGCTTGTCCTCGAGCAGGAACGGGACGGCGTCGGACTTGCCGACCTCGTCCTCCTCGGCGTTGGTGAACGCGGCCACCTTGCGCCCCTCGACGATGCGCAGACCGGTGGAGAGCTCGACGTCGACGAGCCCCGCCGGACCGTGGCAGACGGCGCCGACGACTCCCCCGGCGTCGTGCACGGCGGCGACCAGCGACTGCAGCTCGGCGTTGCCGGCGAAGTCCCACATGGTGCCGTGCCCGCCCACGAGGTACACGGCGTCGTACTGGTCCGGGTCGACCACGCCGATCCGCGGGGTGTTGTACAGGGAGGCCCGCACGGTTTCGTCCTCGAGGTACTGCCGCTGCACCTCGTCCTCCTCGTCCTTGCCGTCCTGCGGGGGCTGCCCGCCGGCGATCGAGGCGAAGTCGACGAAGTACCCGGCGTCCCGGAACACCTTCCACGGGTGGGCCGCCTCGCCCACGAAGTAGCCGGTGGGCTCCCCGGTGTCGCCGAGGGTGTCGTGGCTGGTGAGAACGAGCAGAACCTTCTTCATGGTCTCGATGTCCATGTCTGTCCTTCCGTCGGGTGGCGGGACGCGGAGGGCGTCCTGCGAGCGGGTGGCCAGCCTAGGCGCCACGGGCCCCGGACGGGGCGGGTGTTCGCTCCGGGCCGTCCCGCCCGGTGGGGGCGGACCCTCCCCTGATAGGGTCATTGACGACTCAACCACCCTGTTCGCCCTCCCGAAAGGACCGATCATGAGCCTCTCCAACGCCATCCTGCGCGGCGTCTCCGGCGCCTACCTGGTGCAGTCCGGCTACGGCAAGAAGGACCTGCCCACCGAGGCCGCGTCGGGTCTCCAGCAGTTCGCCGCGACCGGTGTGCCCCAGTTCAAGGAGTGGGACGCCGACACCTTCGGCAAGTTCGTGGCGTACTCCGAGATGGGCATCGGCGCGGCCCTGCTGACGCCGTTCGTCAACAAGCGCCTCGCGGGTCTGGCCCTCGGCGCGTTCTCCGCGGGCCTGCTGGCCATGTACTTCCGCAACCCCGAGATGACGCAGGAGGACGGCATCCGCCCGACCGAGGCCGGCACCGGCCTGTCGAAGGACGCCTTCCTGGCCGCGATCGCCGCTGCCCTGGTGGTCTCCAAGTAGGCACAGCGCCGCACGCACCCTGCGGGTGCCGTCCGTCCCCCGGGACGGACGGCACCCGTTTCCCGTTCCGGGCCGGGAACCGCTCCGCACCGGCGCCGGACACCCTTAGGACGTCCGAGGCGGCCGGGAGAATGGGACCCATGACGACGGCGCACCGCCGGGCCCGTTCCGCTCCGGGTCGGCACCGAGCCTCTCCTGCCGGGGAGCGGATGCTGGACGCCGGCGTCCGGGCCGAGGTCCGCGCCGTCGTCGGTGAACTCGTGGCCTCGGATGCCGCGCAGGCGCGCGAGGCGGCGCGCCAGGTGCGCTGCATCGTCCGGCTGTGGCTGCTGGCCTGGGAGGACCGGGAGATCGACTGGGTCTCCACGGCCGGGCTGATGCCGTACGAGGCCGACGAGCTCGTGTGCTCCCTGCTGGAGACCGACGAGCAGATGGTGCGCGACCTCGCCGACGAGGTCGCCCCGGCGCTGCTCCTTCCCGCGGCGACGGCCCTCGACCGGGTCCGCGAGGCCCTGGTGCTCGGCCTGCACCTGCCAGGGACCCTCGAGGCTCTGGAGGCGGGCCTGTTCAGCGCCCGCCACGCCTCGGTGATCGCCGACCAGTGGCGCGAACTGGTCGAGGAGGCCCCGGCGGACCAGGAGGCGCCGCACGATCTCGTGCGGCGGCTCGCCGCGGACCTGACGGAACGGGCGCCGTTCTGCACCGTGGCGCAGCTGCGCGCGTGGGCCCGGCGCCGGCGCGCGGCGCTGCTGGCCGAGACGCAGGAGGCCAGGCACCGGGCCGCCCGTGCCGGACGCGGCGTGTGGCTCGAGCACGGTGAGGACGGCATGGCCTGGCTGCACGCCCTGCTGGACGCACCCACAGCGCTCGCGGTCCAGGACCGGCTGGACTCGCTCGTGGCGCTCCTGGGTCCGGCGGAGGCGGGCACCGGAGCTCGTCCCGGCGGAGCCCGTCCCGGCGGGGCGCAGGACGGACCGGAGGGTCCCGCCGATCCCCCCGCTCCAAGGGAGGGTGCGGGCTCCCGGAGCGAGGAGCAGCTGCGGGCGGACGTCCTGGCGGACCTCCTGCTCTCCGGGGAGCTCCCCGACGACCCCGCGTTCCCGCGCGGGGTGCGGGGGCAGGTGTGCGTGACGGTCCCCGTGCTCACCCTGCTGGGGTGCCGCCCCGGTGGCCCGGCCGAGGGAGTGCCCACGGACGCCCCGGTGCTCGCGGGTCACGGGCCGATCAGCGTCGAGGCCGCCCGGGAGCTGGCCGCCGGGGCCCCGTCGTGGCAGCGGGTGCTGACGCACCCGGTCACGGGTGTCGTCCTCGACCACGACCGCACCACCTACGCCGTGCCGGCCGATCTGCGCCGCCGGCTGCGGCTCCGGGACGGAACCTGCCGCTTCCCCGGCTGCCGCCGGAGGGCCGAGCGCTGCGACCTCGACCACACGGTGGCCTGGCAGGACGGCGGACGGACCTCCGCCGACAACCTGGCCCACCTGTGCCGCCACCACCATCTCGTCAAGCACCGCAACGGTGCTCTCGGCCGCTGGTCGGTGCGCCAGCTCGGTCCGGCACCCTGGGGAGGCGTGCTCGAGTGGACGTCACCGGCCGGGCGGACGTACCGGACGGAGCCGGACGCGTCGGCCGGGCTCGCACCGGGCGCAGCGGCACGGGACCGGATGCTGTCCGGTGCGCCCCTGCCGCCCGGTCTGCGGCCCGGCAGCACGGCACCGGAGCCACCCGGAACGCGAGGAGGGGTCGGGGACGGTGGACTGCCTGGCGCCGACGCTCGGCCGGGTGTCGTGCCGGAGGACGCGGACCCTCCTCCGTTCTGAGCACCCGACGGCCCCCGCAGTTGGAGACAGCCCTCACCAGCCAGAGCAACCGGCGGTCCGGCCTGGGGGAACGAGCCCTCGGTCGTCCTGAACACCCAGTGGCCCGTCCCATGGGAGCGAGCCCTCCCCCGTCCTGAACAACCAGCGGCCCGGCCTGCAGGAACGCCCCCTCCCGCGCTGACGGACCGGCAGTCCCGGTGGTCAGGCGGGGGGCCGGCCCGGGTCCTCCTCCGTGCTCTCCACGGACACCCGGTAGGTCATGGTGTGGGTCTCCTCCGGCTCCAGGTGCACGGCGTCGGCGTGGGTGTTGGCGCCCTCCACGCACACGAAGTCCGTCCACCCGTCCGGCCCCACGTCGGACATCGCGGCCGCCATCTCCGCCCCCGGGTTCCACACCACGGTGGTGTCGGAGTTCTTCTTGCGGATCCGGAGCACGCGCCCGAGCACGGGATCCACGACGGCCACGTCCCCGCTCGAGCGGTACACCCGGTCCGTCTCGCCGTCGAACCGGACGTCGCCCTCCTGCACGCAGTCGTCCCGGTCCAGGACCTTGTCGCGGTAGGTGGCGCCGTCGAGACCCTCCACCCGGATCTTCCGCACGTCCCCCACCACGAGGTAGGCGTGGAGTGCCTCCTCGAAGTCGAAGGGGTGCTCACCGGTGTTGGTGACGCTCAGGTCGATGGACAGCTCGGTGCCGAAGCGCACCACGCAGTACGCCTCGAACGGGTGCGGGAACTGCTCCCGGTGCGCGGGGTCGGTGACGTCCTCGTCGGAGAGCCGGTACACGACCATCGCCTCGTGGTCCGAGGACTCGCGCGACTCGACGTGCCACGGCAGCGTACGGGCGAACCCGTGCTTGGGTGTGCGCCCGCCCTCTGCTCCGTCCGCGAACCACGGGAAGCAGATGGGGACGCCGCCCCGCACGGGGCTGCCCGTCTCGAGCGCCGTGGCCGGGGACAGCCACAGCACCGGGGCATGGCCCGTGGGGATCCAGTCGATCACGTGCGCGCCCTGGTCGTAGACGGCACCGGTGGCATCCGCGCAGGAGAACGCGCGGGGATCGGGTAGTTGGCTCATGCCCCTCAGGCTAGACGCAGGGCCCGGTCCCCGTCAGGAGGCCGGGCCCTCGCACACGGACGGCCGTCAGACGCCGGTGCGCTCGTACGAGTCGATCGCGCCGGGGTGGCCCTCCATGAAGTCGTCGACCTGTCGGCGGTCCGCCCGCAGCTGCGGGTCGTGGTCCAGGTAGTGCTTCGTCTCGCGGACGATCAGTCCGGAGAGGAGCAGCAGCCCGAGGAGGTTGGGCAGTGCCATGAGGCCGTTCATCACGTCGGCGAAGTTCCAGACGACGGCGAGCGGGACGGTGGCGCCCACGAACACCACGACGGAGAAGACCACCCGGTAGGGCATCACCGCCGGGCGCCCGAAGAGACGTTCCATGCAGCGCTCGCCGTAGTAGGCCCATCCCAGGATCGTGGAGTAGGCGAAGAGGACGAGCCCCACGGTCACCACGACGTGCCCCCACTCACCGGGCAGGCCCTGGCTGAAGGCGTCGCCGGTCATCGTGGCGGCGAAGTCCGCGCCCTGCTCCCAGACCCCGGTGCAGATGAGCACCAGGCCGGTGAAGGTGACCACGATGATGGTGTCGATGAAGGTCTGGGTCATGGACACCAGTCCCTGCCGCACCGGGTGGGTCGTCCGGGCGGCCGCGGCCGCGATGGCCGCCGAGCCCATGCCGGACTCGTTGGAGAACAGCCCGCGGGCCACGCCCATCTGCACGGCGAGCATGATGGCCGAGCCGGCGAACCCGCCGACGGCCGCGGTCCCGGTGAAGGCGTCGGTGAAGATCAGGACGATCGCCTGGGGCAGCGCCGCCACGTTGACGAGCAGGATGAACAGCGCGCCCAGCACGTAGAAGAGGATCATGAACGGCACGAGCGCGGCCGTGACCCGCCCGATCGTCCGGATGCCGCCGACGAGGACGACGAGCGTCAGCACCGCGAGCACGATGCCGGTGATCCAGGT
Source organism: Kocuria oxytropis (assembly GCF_040981195.1). Taxonomy (NCBI): domain Bacteria; kingdom Bacillati; phylum Actinomycetota; class Actinomycetes; order Micrococcales; family Micrococcaceae; genus Kocuria; species Kocuria oxytropis. The sequence continues at coordinate 49,214 of NZ_JAVFXA010000001.1, forward strand.
CGGCACCCCGAAGGAGACCTCGACGTTCGAGGCGATCGCGTTGCCCTGGGTCATGTTGCCGATCCCGAACGCGGCCAGCGCGGCGGCGATGGCGAAGAAGATCGCCAGGAACTTCCCGAACCCGTTGCGGATGCCGCGCTCCAGGTAGTACTGCGGCCCGCCGGAGATCTCCCCCTTGGCGTCCGTGGTGCGGAAGCGGACCGCCAGGAACGCCTCCGAGTACTTGGAGGCCATGCCGAGCAGGCCGGTGACCCACATCCAGAACAGGGCGCCCGGCCCGCCGATCGAGATCGCGGTGGCCACGCCCACGATGTTGCCCGTGCCGACCGTGGCCGCGAGCGCCGTGGTCAGCGCCTGGAACTGGGAGACGTCCCCGCCGCGTGCGTCCGCGTCCTGGCGGTCCAGCAGGGCCAGTCGCAGCGCGGAGCCCAGCTTGCGGAACTGCAGACCGCCCAGCCGGACGGTCAGGTACAGGCCGGTGAGCAGCAGCAGGGGGATGAGGACGTAGGGCCCCCAGATGATGGCGCCCAGCTCGCCGAGGGCGGTCTCGATGGTGTTGAGCATGTGTTCTCCCGTGGGTGTCGGGTGGGTCAGGGATCGGCCGAGAGGGGGCTGTGACCTCCGTCTCGGCCGAAGGAATCTAATCACAGGTCCGGCGGTGCGCCCGCAAGGAACGTCGGACCAGGACCGGTGTCGGCCCGGCCGGTCTCGGCCCTGTCCCGACGGAGGAGACGTCCGTGACCGGGGCGGCGGCTCAGGGGCGGTGAGGGCTCGGGTGCCCCCACGACGCGACGACGGCGACCGCCCAGGCACACCCGGGCCTCGGGGCGGCTACGGGTCGGCGGCAGCGGGGTCGTCGGGGCCGCGCCGGGAGAGCCGGCGGGCGAGGGAAACGGCGGCCGCGGCGAGCAGCGAGCACACCGCCATGGACACCGCCATCGGCACCGCGGTGTGCTGACCGGCCAGCCCGGTCAGCGGACTGACGAGCCCGCCCAGGAGGAACTGGGTCAGTCCGAGAACCGCCGACCCGGCACCGGCCCGCCCGGGCACCCGCCCCTGGGCGAGCGCCACGGCGTTGCCCATGACGAAGCCGATGCAGGTCTGGCTCACGAAGAGGTGCGCCAGGGTGGTCCACCCGGTGATCCCGGCCAGGACCAGGCCCAGTCCCACCACGTTGACCGTGGCCATCACCACGATCGCGGTGCGCAGGATGGTGCCGGGCTCGAGCCGGTCGACCAGACGGGTGTTGACGACCGCCCCCAGGATCGAGCCGCCCGCGTTGACGGCGAAGACCACGGAGTAGCCGAGGGCCGAGTAGCCGAGCACGTTCTGCAGCACGAAGGAGGACGCGGAGATGTAGGAGAACAGTGCGCCGAACGCGAGTCCGAAGGTCAGGGCGTAGGCCATGAAGGAGGGGGTGCGCAGCACCCGCCAGGACCCGGTGACGACCGCACCGACCCCGCCGCGGTGCCGGCGGTGCGGGGGCAGGGTCTCGGGCACCACGAGCACGGAGCACGCCAGCATGAGCAACCCGAACCCCGCGAGCGCCCAGAACACCGTCTGCCACGGGGCCACTGTGGCGATCACCCCGCCCAGCAGTGGGGCCACCACCGGCGCGAGAGAGGTGATGGTCGCGAGGATCGAGAACAGCTTGGCGGCACCGCGGCCGGAGGAGATGTCCGAGACCACGGCCCGGGCGATCACCACGCCGGCCGCCCCGGCGAGACCCTGGACCGCCCGCAGGACCAGCACCGTCCCGATGTCCGGGGCCAGGACCACGGCGACGGAGCTGAGCAGGAACAGCGCGTTGCCGGCCACCATGAGCCGGTGCCGGCCGAGCACGTCGGACACCGGCCCCAGCAGAAACTGACCCACGGCCATGCCGACCATGTACGTGGTCAGCGTCAGCTGCACCGCGGAGGCCGAGGCCCCGAAATGTCCGGCCATCGCGGGCATCGATGCCAGGTACATGTCCGTCGCCATCGGGCTCACGGCACTGAGGATCCCCAGCGCCGCCACCAGCACCACCCGGTCCCGGCCGCCGGAGAGGCGCAATCGGGAGCGAACGGCGTCGTGGGGCGGCGGTGAGCTCACGGGAGGTCCTTCGGCGGATGTCTGCAGGGCGCGACTCATGCTATCGACGCCGCACCCGCGCGGGCGACGGCGGACCCACGGACACCGGCAGCCGCGCGGACGACGGCGGACCCACGGACACCGGCAGCCGCGCGGACGACGGCGGACCCACGGACACCGGCAGCCGCGCGGACGACGGCGGACCCACGGACACCGGCAGCCGCGCGGACGACGGCGGACCCACGGACACCGGCAGCCGCGCGGACGACGGCGGACCCACGGACACCGGCAGCCGCGCGGACGACGGCGGACCCACGGACACCCGCAGTCGGGCGGACGACAGCAGACGCACGGGCACCGGTGTCCGCGCGGACGTTGGCAGCCGCTCCTGCATCCGCCCCCGCACGGACACCGGCGTCCAAGGGGGCGACAATGTCCCCATGAGACTCGCCGTGTACACCGGGGCCTCCCTCGGTTCCAACCCCCTGTTCGCCGAGGCGGCCCGGGCTTTCGCCACCGCTCTCGCCCGCCGGGACGTGGGCATCGTCTTCGGCGGCGGCCACGTGGGACTGATGGGTGTCGTGGCCGACGCCGCCCTGGCCGCCGGGGGTGAGGTGGTCGGGGTCATGCCGCAGTCCCTCGTCGACGACGAGACCGCCCACCCCGGCCTCACCGAGCTGCGGATCGTTCGGACGATGCACGAGCGCAAGGCGGAGATGGCCGCGCTCGCGGACGGGTTCGTGGCCCTGCCCGGCGGGCTGGGCACCCTCGAGGAGATCTTCGAGGCCTGGACCTGGCTGCAGCTGGGAGTGCACGCCAAGCCGGTCGGCTTCCTCGACGTGGCCGGTTACTGGCAGCCTCTGCTGGACGCCGTGGCGACGATGTCCGCCGCCGGGCTGGTGCCGCCCGAGCACCGGAACGCCGCCGTGGTGGCCCAGGACGCGGACGAGCTGCTCGCCCGGTTCGCGGCGTGGGAGCCCCCGCGCCGCCGTCACCGAACCACCGGCCTTGCCCCCACCGGCCCCGCGACCACCGGTCCTGCCCCCACCGGCCCCGCGACCACCGACCCTGCGCCTAGGATGTAGGGCGATGAGCGAGCACACCCCTTCCCCCGCAGAGGGCACCCCGCAGGGTCCCGTCCCCGAGGAGTTCCACCGCCGGCCGTACTCCTTCGTGCGCCGCGGCGACCGCCTCACCGCCCGGCGTCAGAAGGCCTGGGACGACTGGGCGCCCACGCGGGTGCTCGACATCCCGCGGGTGCGCACCGACACCTCCGTGCACCCCGATCACGAGTTCGACGCGGCCGCGGCTTTCGGCCGCGAGGCCCCCCTGGTCGTGGAGGTCGGCTCGGGGCTCGGCGAGGCGGTCGTGCACGCCGCCGCCCAGGACCCCGGGCGGAACTACCTCGCGGTCGAGGTGTACAAGCCCGGGATCGCGGACCTGCTCCTCAAGGCGGGCCAGGCCGGCGTCGACAACGTCCGGGTGGTGCAGGCCAACGCGCCCGAGGTCCTGGAGCACATGCTCGCTCCGGGCTCGGTCGACGAGCTGTGGGTGTTCTTCCCGGATCCCTGGCACAAGACCCGCCACCACAAGCGGCGCCTGGTCTCCCCCGCGTTCGCCGAGCTCGCCGCCCGGGTGCTGGCGCCCGGCGGGCTGTGGCGGCTCGCCACGGACTGGCAGGAGTACGCCCTGGTCATGCGGGAGGTCCTGGACGCGTCCCCGCACTTCGAGAACGTCCACCCGGGCCCGCTCGCCGACGACGAGCACCCGGACACCGGCTGGGCCCCCCGCTGGGAGGGACGGATCCTCACGAGCTTCGAGCGCAAGGCGCAGGAGGCGGGCCGCGTCCCGCGCGACCTCCTCTACCGCCGGACGGCGTGAACGAGCGGCCCGGGCCGGAGCGGGACGGCTTCGTCGTCGTGCTCCCGGGCGATCCCCGCACCCGGCCGCTGCTCCAGGGGCTGCACCTCGAGTACGTGGAGCGCTACGGGCCCGCCATCGGCGCGGAGGAGATGGCGGACCACCCGGTGGAGGACTTCACCGCTCCTGCCGGGGCCCTGCTGCTCCTGCTGGAGGACGGCGTGACGGTGGGCGGGGGCGCGTTCCGCCGGCACGACGACGACACCGCCGAGCTCAAGCGGGTGTGGACCGCCCCGGAGCACCGCCGGCGCGGGATCTCGCGGCGGGTCCTCGCCGAGCTCGAGCGGCTCGCCGCCGCGGCGGGCTACCGGCGGATCCGCCTCACCACGGGCAGCCGGCAGCCCGAGGCCTACGCCCTCTACCGCGGCAGCGGGTACGTGGTGCTGCCCGGTCCGGCCCGGGTCTACCCGGGCGGGGTGTACGACGTGGCCTTCGAGAAGCCCCTGCGCTGACTCGGCCCGGGGACCGGGCGGTCAGCGGTCCTGCGTACGAGGTGGCCGGTAGAGCACCACGGCCTGGGAGATCTTGCGGGCTCGGGGACGGGCGCCGCGGGCCATGCGCACCACGTCCCCGCCCACACCGGCGGCGAAGATCCGCGAGGACTCCTCGGCCCGGTCCCGGGCCTCCTCCAGCTCCCGGGACAGCTCGGCCACCCTCGAGCGCAGCGCCGCGACCTGGTTCTCCAGCTGCAGGATGCGCCGGATGCCCTCGAGGGACACGCCCTGCTGGGAGAGCACCTGGATCTGCTGCAGCTTCTCGATGTCCCGCTGGGAGTACCGCCGGGCCCGGCCCGGGGCGCGGGACGGCTTGACGAGACCGAGCCGGTCGTACTGGCGCAGGGTCTGCGGGTGCATCTCCGCGATCTCCGCGGCCACGGAGATCACGAACAGCGGCTGGTCGGCGTCCAGTGCCATCTCACACCCGCGCCTTCGCGGCCAGGCCGGCCCGCGGGTCCTCGGCGGCGGTCGCCTCGGCGAAGGCCCGGGCGGCCTCCTGGGCCCGCTCGTCCAGGTCGGCGGGAACGTGCACCTCGACCGTCACGATGAGGTTCCCCGCGCCCTTGGCCGTGCTGAACCCGCGCCCCTTGACGCGGAAGCGCCGGCCGGAGGACGTGCCGGCGGGCACCTTGAGCCGCACGGTGCCGCCGTCCAGCGCCGGCACCTCGACCGTGGCGCCGAGCGCCGCCTCGGGGAACGAGATCGGCACGGTGACCTCGACGTCGTCCGTGCCCTCGACCCGCCGGAAGAAGGCGTGCGGGCTCACGTGGACCGTGACGTAGAGGTCGCCGGGTCCACCGGGCCCGGAGTGGCCCTTGCCGGCGAGCTTGAGCTTCTGCCCGTCCCGCACACCGGCCGGGATCCGCACCGTGGTCTCCTGGCCGTTGCCGCGGCGCAGCTTGATCGTGGTGCCGTGGACGGAGGAACGGAACGGGATGGTGGTCTCCGTGCGGATGTCCTCCCCGCGCGCCGGCGGGCCCTGGTAGCCGGCGTAGCCGCCCGGGGCTCCGTACCCGGTCTGACCGCCGAACTGCGCGAACAGGTCCTCGAACCCGGGCTGGCCGCCCGGCCCGCCCGTGGAGTACGTCGTGCGGCGGCGCCTGCCGCCGCCGCCCCCGCCGAAGATGTCGCCGAAGAGGTCCTCGAAGTTCGCCGAGCCGCCCGCGCCGCCGGCGCCGCCGGCGGTGAAGCGCGCACCGGAGCCCATGGCGCGGATCGCGTCGTACTGCTTGCGCTCCTCGGGGTCGGAGAGCACGGAGTTCGCCTCCGTGATGTCCTTGAACCGCTGCTCGGCCTCCGCGTCGCCCGGGTTCTGGTCCGGGTGGTACTGGCGGGCGAGCTTGCGGTACGCCTTCTTGACGTCGGCTGCGGACGCGTCCTTGGAGACGCCGAGAATGCTGTAGAAGTCCTTGTCGATCCAGTCCTGGCTGGCCATGACGCCTCCTTTCTGTGGGGCCGGTCGGGGTCCTGCGGGACAGGGCCCGGTGGGTGTCCTGGGGTGGTCCCCGGTGCCGCGGCGCCGGGGACGGGAGGACGGGTCAGGGGAGGCCCGCGGGGCGGGCCTCCCCTGCCGTCGCACGGATCAGGCCGGGACGGGCCTCACTCTGCGACCGCGACGGCGACCTGGGCGGGCCGCACCACGCGCTCGCCGATCCGGAAGCCGGAGCGGAGCACCATCGAGACCTGGTCGGGCTCGACCTCGCTGGTGGGCTGCTGCAGGACCGCCTCGTGGACGGTCGGGTCGAACTTCTCCCCGACCTCCCCGATCCGCACGAGCCCCTGCCGCACGAGGGTCTCCTCGAGCTTGTTCGCGATCGCCGCGAACGGGCCGTCCGTGAGGTCGCCCGCCTGCCGGGCCGCGTCGATGTCGTCGAACACCGGCAACAGCGTCTGCAGGAGGTCGCCCGTCACGAAGGTCCGCAGCTGCTCCTTCTCGCGGGCCGTGCGGTGCTTGAAGTTGACGAACTCGGCCTGCAGGCGGCGCAGCTCCTCGAGCCGCTCCTCCGCGAGGGCGGCCGACGGGGAGTCCGCCGCCTCCGCGGCCGACGGGGCGGCGTCCCCCGACTCGGCGTCGGTCGACTGGGGCGTCGAGAGGATGTCGTCCACCGTCAGGCCCTCCGGCCCGGCCTCCTCGCGGGGGCCGGATCCGGAGTCCTGCGAGCGGTGCTCGTCGGGCTGCGCGGCCGCGTCCCCGGGACCGTTGCCGGGGCCGTTCTCCGCCGCGTTCTCGTCGGGTCCTGGCGTGGGGTCGGGCATGCTCACTTCTTCTCGTCCTCGTCGTCGACGACCTCGGCGTCGACGATGTCCTCGTCACCGGGGGCGCCGGTCGCACCCGCACCGGGGGCGCCCTCGGCACCCTCGGCCTGGGACTGTGCGTAGAGGGCCTCGCCGAGCTTGGTCTGGGACTGCTGCAGCTTGTCGTAGGCCGTCTTCACGGCGTCGTCGTCCTCGCCCTCGAGCGCCTGCTTCAGGGCGTCGACGTCGGCCTGCACCTCGGACTTCACGTCCGCGGGCAGCTTCTCGTCGTTGTCCTTCAGCAGCTTGTCGACCGAGTAGGCCTGCTGCTCCGCGTTGTTGCGCAGGTCGGCGGCCTCCCGGCGCACCCGGTCCGCCTCGGCGTTGGCCTCGGCGTCCTTGACCATGCGGTCGATGTCCTCCTTGGACAGGGAGGACCCGCCCGTGATGGTCATCGACTGCTCGGTGCCGGTGCCCTTGTCCTTCGCGGAGACGTGCACGATGCCGTTGGCGTCGATGTCGAAGGTGACCTCGATCTGCGGCATCCCGCGGGGGGCCGGGGCGATGCCGGTCAGCTCGAAGGTGCCCAGGTTCTTGTTGTCCCGGGTGAACTGGCGCTCGCCCTGGAAGACCTGGATCGACACCGACGGCTGGTTGTCCTCGGCGGTGGTGAAGGTCTCGGACCGCTTCGTGGGGATGGCCGTGTTGCGCTCGATGAGCTTGGTCATCACCCCGCCCTTGGTCTCGATGCCCAGGGACAGCGGCGTCACGTCGATCAGCAGCACGTCCTTGCGGTCGCCCTTGAGCACGCCGGCCTGGATCGCCGCGCCGACGGCGACGACCTCGTCCGGGTTCACGCCCTTGTTGGGCTCCTTGCCGGCCAGGCGCTGGACGGTCTCCGCGACGGCGGGCATGCGGGTCGAGCCGCCCACCAGCACCACGTGGTCGATGTCGGACACGGAGATGCCGGCCTCGGCGATGACGTCCTTGAAGGGCTTCTCGGTGCGCTCGAGCAGGTCGCGGGTGAGCTCCTCGAACTTCGCCCGGGTGAGGCGCTCGTCCAGGTGCACCGGCCCCTCGGGGGTCACGGACAGGTACTGGAGGGAGATGTTGGTGCTCGTCGCGGAGGAGAGCTCCTTCTTGGCCTGCTCCGCGGTCTCCTTCAGGCGCTGCAGGGCGATCTTGTCCTTGGACAGGTCCGCCCCGGTCTTCTGCTTCACCTGCGACAGCAGCCAGTCGACCACGCGCTGGTCCCAGTCGTCGCCGCCGAGCCGGTTGTCACCGGCGGTGGCGCGGACCTGAATGGTGGAGAAGTCGTCCTCGTCCTTGCCGACCTCCAGCAGGGAGACGTCGAAGGTGCCGCCGCCGAGGTCGAAGACGAGGATCAGCTCGTCCTCCTTGCCCTTCTCCAGGCCGTAGGCCAGCGCCGCGGCGGTGGGCTCGTTGACGATGCGCAGCACGTTCATGCCGGCGATCTCACCGGCCTCCTTGGTGGCCTGGCGCTCGGCGTCGTTGAAGTACGCCGGGACGGTGATCACGGCGTCGGTGACCTTGTCGCCCAGGTAGGACTCGGCGTCGGTCTTGAGCTTCATGAGGATGCGCGCCGAGATCTCCTGCGGCGTGTACTTCTTGCCGTCGATGTCGGTGGACCACCCGGTGCCCATGTGGCGCTTGACGGAGGCGATGGTGCGCTCCACGTTGGTGACGGCCTGGCGCTTGGCGATGTCGCCCACCAGGGTCTCGCCGTCCTTCGAGAAGGCGACGACGGAGGGCGTGGTCCGGTTGCCCTCGGCGTTGGCGATGACGGTGGGCTCGCCGCCCTCCAGCACCGACACCACGGAGTTGGTGGTGCCGAGGTCGATTCCTACTGCACGGGACATGGAGTGTTCTCCTTCGGGTCGAGCTGAACCGGGCGGGCCGTGCTGGCCCCGTTGGGTCCCGGAGGTCTCAGGTCTTGAGTTTTCCTGACTCAAGTCTGCCACGTGCACCGTCGATGTCAACTTGAGTTGAGTCTTGTCGACTCAAGCTATCTGCCGCACCGGGTGTGAGACACCACTCCCCCTTCGGCCGCCCGGACCCCGTGCCGTAGACTGGACTGTTGCGCCCGGACTGCCGGGTCCTCATCGACACCTCCGGTCCGCCCCGCACGCCCACTCACGCACGCCGACACGACACCGCACACGCACTCGACACCGCAGGAGCCTCCGTGAGCACCACACCGCCCCATTCGCCGCAACCACAGAGCCCGAACGGGTCCTCGCACCGGCCGAGGCCGCGCGAGGTGCTGCGGGAGATCAACTACCCCCACGGCATCCACCCCGCCCTGGTCCCCGGCATCGCCGTGGAGGACCAGAAGCTGCACTACGGCACGGACAAGGTCGTCTTCCTCGTCACCGCCGCGCTGATCGTGGCGTTCATCGCCTGGGGCGTCCTCTCCACCGAGTCCCTGACCGCGGCCTCCACCGCGGCCCTGGGCTGGGTGACCGGCAACGCGGGCTGGTTCTTCACCGCGCTCTCCACCGCCGCCGTGCTGTTCATGCTCGTCGTCGGCTTCAGCCGCACCGGCCGGATCCCGCTGGGCATGGACGACGAGAAGCCCGAGTACTCCTTCTTCTCGTGGCTGGCCATGCTCTTCGCCGCCGGCATGGGCATCGGCCTCATGTTCTACGGCGCCTCCGAGCCCCTGAGCCACTTCGGCGCGGGTGTGCCCGGCTTCGGCGCGGAGCCCGGCTCCGAGGAGATGACCGTCTACGCCCTGGTCCAGACGGCCTTCCACTGGGGTCTGAACCCCTGGGCCATGTACGCCGTGGTCGGCTCCGCCGTCGCCTACGGCGCCTACCGCCGCGGGCGCCCGCCGCTCATCAGCCGGATCTTCGTCCCGCTGATCGGCCAGCAGCGCGCCGAGGGCGGCCTGGGCCGGCTCATCGACGTGTTCGCCATCTTCGCGACCCTGTTCGGCACCGCGGCCTCGCTGGGGATCGGCGCGCTGCAGATCTCCCGGGGCCTCGAGATCGTGGCCGGCTGGGGGCCGCTCGGCAACGGCGGCCTCATCGCCGTCATCGCCGTGCTCACGGCCGCCTTCGTGGTCTCCGCCGTCTCCGGCGTGGCCCGCGGCATCCGCTACCTCTCCAACACGAACCTGCTGCTGGCCTTCCTGCTGGCGCTGTTCGTGTTCGTGGTCGGCCCCACCGTCCTGATCCTGGACCTCGTCCCCGCCGTGTTCAGCACGTACCTGCAGGAGTACCTGTGGATGACCGGGCAGACCGGCGGCTGGGGCGAGGACGCCACCGCCTTCGCGGGCGGCTGGACCGTCTTCTACTGGGCGTGGTGGCTGTCGTGGTCCCCGTTCGTCGGGATGTTCATCGCCAAGATCTCCCGGGGCCGCACGCTGCGCCAGTTCGTCACCGTGGTGCTCGTGGTCCCCTCCTCGATGTGCGTGCTCTGGTTCGTGGTCATCGGCGGCACCGCCATGTACCTGCAGCGCACCGGGACCGACCTCGCGGCCGCCGGCGGCCAGGAGGCCGTGCTGTTCGGCATGCTCGACGCCCTCCCGCTCGGCGCGATCACCTCGGTGCTCGCGATGATTGTCATCGGCATCTTCTTCGTGACCAGTGCGGACTCCGCGTCCATCGTCATGGGCACCCTGTCCCAGCGCGGGCGGCCGGAGCCCAACCGGTCCATCGTGGTGTTCTGGGGCCTGTGCCTCGGCGGCATCGCGGCGGTCATGATGCTCGTGGGCGGGGACGACGCCCTGACCGGCATGCAGAACCTCGTGACCGTCTCGGCCCTGCCGTTCGCGGTGATCGTCGCCTTCCTGATGGTCGCGTTCTACAAGGACCTGCGCAGCGACCCGGCCACCATCCGGCACGCGTTCGCCCTCACCGCCGTGCGCAAGGCCGTGATCCACGGCATCGAGGAGCACGGCGACGACTTCGCCCTGCAGGTGGAGCACGCCCCGGGTGCCCGAGCGGCCGGTGAGACGTTCGACTCGCACGATCCTGCCGTGACCGACTGGTACCGGAGGGTCGACGAGGACGGCGAGGAGATCGACCTCGCCGCGGAGACCGGCTCCCGTGCGGCCCCGGACGGATCGGTCCTGAACCCGGACGGATCGCGTCAGACGCCCGACGGTTCGCATCAGACCCCGGACGACTCGCACCTGGACCCCGACGAGGACCTCGCTCTCCGTCAGGACCACGACCGGGCCTGATCCGACGAGCACGAGTGCGGCCGCCGTCCCCCGGGACGGCGGCCGCACTTCTCGTGCCGGGACCGGACGGCCTAGACTGCCCGCTATGTATTCGATCGTGGCCGTGTGCACCGGCAACATCTGCCGCTCGCCCATGGCCGAGCTCGCGCTGCGCCGCGCCGTCGAGACCGCCGGCCTGGCCGAGCACGTCCGGATCGACTCGGCGGGCGTCAGCGACGAGGAGCTCGGCAATCCCGTGGATCCCCGCGCCGACGAGCTGCTGCGCCGCGAGGGGCTCGACGCCTCCCGGCACGCCGCCCGCGTCTTCGACCCCGTCCGCTTCGACGACCGCGACCTCGTGCTCGCCCTGGACGTCGGCCACTGGCGGCGCCTGCGAGCACTCGCTCCGGACGGGACCACAGCCGCCAAGGTGCGGCTGCTGCGGGAGTTCGACCCGGCCGTCGCGCACCTCGAGCCCGAGGAGCTGGGGATCTACGACCCCTGGTACGGAGGTCCGGAGGATTTCGAGACCACCTACGCCATGATCGCGGCCGCCGTGCCGGGCGTGGTCCGTGCCGTCGCCCGGGAGCTCCGCGCCGGACAGCAGTCCCCGGAGGACACGGCGCAGGACGCCGGGCCGGGATCCGGACAGGGGACCGTGCCCCGACCGGCGCAGGACTCCGGATGGGAGGCCCCGCAGGACGCCGGGCGGGATCCCGCGCAGGACTCGGGACCGGAAGCCCGGCAGGACGCCGGACAGGACGCCGTCCAGGATGCCGGGCGGGAAGCCCCGCAGAACGCCGGGCGGGATGCCGCACAGGACGCCGGACGCACGTGATCGACATCGAGCTCGAGCTGGACCCTGCGCTCGCCGCCGCCAACCCCGCCGGCACCAACCTGGCGCGGCTGCTTCCGTGCCCCACGCGCCGCCCCTACCTCATCGGCGTCGACGGCCGCTCGGGCGCGGGCAAGACCAGCCTCGCCGAGCAGCTGGTGACGGTGCTGCGCCTGGTGCGGGACGTGACGCTGTTCCACCTCGAAGACCTCTACCCGGGCTGGGACGGGCTCGGCCCCGGCCGGCGCACGTACGTGGACGAGGTCCTGACGCCCCTGCGCGAGGGCCGGGACGCGGAGTGGAGCGCCTGGGACTGGGTCACCGACTCCCCGGGCACGCCCCGGCTGACCCGGGTGGCGGAGGTCGTCGTGCTGGAGGGCGTCGGCGCCTGCAGCGCCGAGGCCCGCCGGCTGCTGGACCTCTCCGTGTGGGTCGAGCTGCCCACCGCCCTGCGCTACGACCGCGCCCTGAGCCGCGACGGGTCCTACTACGCCGAGCACTGGGACCGCTGGGCCGCCCAGGAGGACGCCTACCTCGCGGAGGACCACGTGTGGGAACAGGTGGACATCCTGCACCCCGGACCGGTCTGCTGACGCCGGAAGGCACCCGATGGACCGGACGCACCAGAGGACCCGGGCACACCTGAGGAACCGGGCACACCGGAGGACCCGGGGGCGACCGACGCTCCGGACGCACCCGACAGGCCCGGCACACCCGACGTACCCGACGCACCAGTGGAACCGGGTGCGCCCGACGGTCCGGACGCACCCGACGGGCCAGGCACACCTGACGCACCCGCGGAACCGGGCGCACCCGGCGGACCGGACGCGCCGGATGGAGGAGCCGTGACCAGCACCGTCGTCGTCCTCGACGCCGCCCACCCGGAGGGCGTCCTCGCCGATCCCTCCGTCCCGCTCGTGCGCATCGACGACCAGGGGCTCACCCGCGGGGACGGCGTTTTCGAGACGATGCGCGCCGTCGACGGGCGCGTGCAGAAGTTCGAGGCCCACCACCAGCGGCTCTCGGCCTCCGCGCGGCTGGCGCAGCTGCCCGTGCCCTCGGCTCGGGACGTGCGCGGAGCGGTGGAGCTCGCGCTCGCCCACGCCGCGCCCGGCGGGGAGGGCGGCCTGGGTGCCGAGCACAGCGTCAAGGTCGTGATCAGCCGCGGCAGCCCGGAGGGCGGCCCGTGGTCCTGGATCACGGTGAGTCCCGTCCCCGAGTCCACGTTCCGGCAGCGGCGGGAGGGCGTGACCGCGGTGCTGCTGCCGCGCGGCCACGATCCCGCCCAGGACGCCGGCTACCCGTGGCTGCTGCCGGGGGCCAAGACGCTCTCCTACGCGATCAACATGGCGGCCCTGCGTCACGCCCGCTCCCTCGGAGCGGACGAGGCCGTCTTCACCACGGAGGGCCGCAGGGTCCTGGAGGGCGCGACGTCCTCCGTGGTCTGCGCCCGCGTGCGGGCCGGCCGCCGCACCCTCGTGACCCCGGAGCCCTCGCACGGCATCCTGCCCGGCACCACGCAGGCCAAGATCTTCGCTGCCGCCCGCCGGGACGGCTGGGAGCTCGGCTACGGACCGCTGTACCCCGCGGACCTCATGGAGGCGGACGCCGTGTGGCTGGTCTCCAGCGTCCGGCTCGCGGTGCCGGTGCGCCGGCTCGACCACCAGCCGCTGCCGGTGGACCCGGAGCTGACCCGGCTCGTCACCCACTGGGTCCAGCAGGTCTGACCCGGGCTCAGCCCCAGATGAACCGGTGCGTGCCCAGCAGCACGGACACCGCCGGGCCCGCCACGGCCGCCGCCGCGCAGCCCCCGAGCACCACGGCGTCCCGCCACGAGTGGCCGGGGACGCGGGCCCACGTGCGCGGACCCGCCCCGAAGCCGCGCGCCTCCATGGTGACCGACAGCCGGGTGGCCCGGCGCAGGGACTGCACCAGCAGCGTGAAGGCCTGGCCGCCGAACTCCCGCAGCGCGCCCACCGGCCCGTGCCCCGACCCCGCACCGCGGGCTCGACGCGCCATGGCGAGCGTGGCCCATTCGGAGGCCATCACGCCCACGAGCCGCAGCGCGGCCAGCGAGGCGAGCACGAAGCGGGCCGGCAGGCGCAGCGTCTGGGCGAGGCCGTCCGCGAGGTCCGTGGGGTCGGTGGTGAGCACCAGCATCAGCCCGGGCAGGGCCAGGGCCAGCCCGCGCAGGGCGATCGCCGCGCCCGCGGCCAGCGAGCCGACCGAGACGCCGGTGACCCCCAGGTCGAGCAGCACGGGCCCGGAGTCCTCCGCGAGCAGGGCGGTGCCCCACCCGCTCACGAGGGCCGCCACGACCACCGGCCACGCCCTGCGCAGCAGCGCGACCGGGTGCTGGCCCGCGAGCGCCAGGAGGACCACCTCGCCCAGCAGCACGGTCCCCGACGTCACGGGGTCCGCGCTGAGCACGAGCACCACGGTCAGCAGCAGCGCCCCGGCCAGCTTGGCCAGCGCGTTCGTCCGCCCCAGGAGGGAGAGCCGCGCCGACGGCGCGAGGGCGGGGGCGCTCACCGGACCGGCTCCGGGGCCGGCCGCAGCGGGACGCGGGGGCCGGCCGGACCGAGCTCGAGCACCTCGGCGCCGAGGGCGCGCACGAAGTCCTCGTCGTGCGTCACGGCCAGCACCGACGTGCCGGCGTCGAGCAGCTCCACGAGCAGCTCCACGAGCTCCGCCCAGGTCAGCGCGTCCTGGCCGAACGTGGGCTCGTCGAGCACCAGCACGTCGGGGTCCGTGGCGAGCACGGTGGCCACGGACAGCCGCCGCTTCTCGCCGCCGGAGAGGGTGAACGGGTTGGCGTCGGCCAGGTGGGAGAGCCGCAGCCGGCGCAGCAGCTCGTCCGTGCGCCGCTCCCGCTCGGCCGCCGGCGTGCCCGCCACCCGGGGGCCGTGCTCCAGCTCGGCGCGCACGGTGGCGCGCAGGAACTGGTGCTCGGGCTCCTGGAAGACCGTCCCGATCCGGGCCACGAGCTCCCTGCCGCTCCACTCCAGGGGGTCGGGACCCGCGCCGCGGTCGAGGTCCGGGTGGGCGGTCACGGTGCCGCGCACGGGGGCCAGCAGACCCGCGAGCGTCAGGGCGAGCGTGGACTTGCCGGCGCCGTTGGGCCCGGTCAGTGCCAGCGCGCGGCCACGGCGCAGCCCCAGGTCCACGTCGCTCACCGCCGCGGGGAGGTCACGGCCGGCCGCGGCGTCGGACAGGGGCCGGCCGCGGCGGGCCGCCCGGCGGCGGGCGCGCAGCCGGCGCGCCGAGGGCTGGGTGCGCGAGACGGCCAGGCCGGCGGCGGTCAGCAGGCGGTCCGCCGGATCGGCGCTCACGGGGCCGGACGGGCGGGCGGGCGCGCGCGTGGACGGCACCCGGCCGGGGACCCACACCCCCGCCCGGGCGAGCTCGTCGGCTGCCGCGCCGAGCACCTCCCCGGGCGACCCGTCGTGGGTGATCCCGCCGTCGCGGCCGAGCACGACGACACGGTCCACCACCTCGGCCCACACGGCCACGCGGTGCTCCACGACCACGAGCGTGGCGCCGCTGCGGTCGAGGCAGGAGACCACCGCGTCGCGGACCTGCCGCACGCCGGCGGGGTCCAGGTTGGCGGTCGGCTCGTCGAGCAGCAGCAGCCCGGGGCTCATGGCCACGGCACCCGCGAGCGCCAGGCGCTGCTTCTGCCCTCCGGACAGGGCCGAGGTGGAGTGCTCGAGCGGGAGGTCGAGGCCCACGGCCCCGAGGGCCTCGCGCACCCGCGGCCAGATCTGCTCCCGGGGCACGGCGAGGTTCTCGAGGCCGAACGCGGTGTCGTCACCGATCCGGGACAGCACCACCTGGGACTCGGGATCCTGCTGCACGAGGCCGGCGCGGCCGCGGGCGCGGTCCGGCGGGAGTCCGTCGAGCAGCAGCTCGCCGGCGCCGGACCGGCCGTCGTCGTCGTGGAGGACCCCCGCCAGGGCGTGCAGGAGGGTGGACTTGCCGGCCCCGCTGGGACCCAGCAGGAGCACCCGCTCCCCCGGCTCCAGCACGAGGTCGAGACCGTGCAGGGCCGCGGTGTCCCGTCCGGGGTGGTGCCACCCGAACCCGCGGGCCTCCACGCGCGCGCCGCGGGCGGCGGGCACCGCCCGGCGCCGGGTGGTGGGCGCCGTCATCGCCGCACGGCCCGCCCGGAGGCCAGTCCCTGCAGGACGCCGGTGCCCGCGAGGGCCCGCACCACGGCGTGCATCAGCAGACCCGCCAGCACCGCCCCCGAGACGGCGGCGAGGACCACGTAGACCGCCTGGTGGCCGAGGGTCCACTCGTAGTTGTAGACGATGTTCTCGTGGACGCCGAGGAAGATCCCGCTCACGGCGCCCGCGACGGCCGCCGCGAGGGCGTCGAAGCGGCGGTACCGGAAGGCGGCGAAGGCCAGCTCGGCGCCGATGCCCTGGACGAGACCGGACAGGACGACCAGCAGGCCGAAGTGGGTGCCCAGGAAGCTCTCGATCACGGCGGCGAGCAGCTCGCAGAACAGGGCCGCGCCGGGCTTGCGGATGATCAGCCCGCCGAGCACGCCGGCCACGAGCCAGCCGCCGGCGATCAGGCCCACGGCGGGCGGATAGGCCACCGCGGCCGTGCCGACCACGGGATAGAGCAGGTTCGACCACGCCCAGAAGACCACCGCGCACACGGCGGCGAGGACGGCGGCCACGACGATGTCGACCACGCGCCAGGACGGGGCGCGGGACGTGCCGGGGCGGCGGGCGGGACGGTGGGTGGTGCTGTTCACGGTGCGTTCCTCCTGGGCTCAGCGAGCCGTCGGTGCCAGGAGGGGACGGGGTTCTTCCGGGTCCGCGCCGGTGGCGCCCCCGGGGAACACCCCTGAGATGCTCGACTCCCTTCGCCGGTGCTAACCGGAGCAGGTTCGAGGGTCTGCGGCGATCCGCACTCTCAGCGCCACACCGGCGTCACCGGTGGGGCGCTCCCCTGTCGTTCAGTGGCACCGATTCTACCCCGTCGCCCGCCCGTCCGCGCGCACCCGCACGACGAGGGGCCCTTCCCGCCGGCCGCCGGTGCGGTGTGCGGCGGGAGGGGCCCCTGCGCGAGCGTGTTCGCCGGGTCTCAGACCTCGGCCTGGCTCGAGACCTTCGGGCTCTCCCGGGGGCGGTTCTCCAGCTTCGCGACCTGACGGGAGATGCCGACCTTGATGACGGTGCCCACGAGGCCGGTGATGAGCGCCCAGATGATGATCCCGGCCCAGGCCTCGTCCGGGTCCGGGTTCTTGGCCGGGGGCGGGTCGCCGGTGATGCGCGTCCACGCGGCGCCCAGCACCTTGTGCGAGAGCGCCACGCCGCCGAGCGAGAGGCCGGTGCCCACGAGTTCGAGAACCTTGGTGTTCATGGAGTGCTGCTCCTTGTCGTCCGGGGGACGCCGGTGCGCCCCGTCGATCCGGACCAGCCTAACGCGTCCCCGCCGCTCCGTCAGCCTGCTGTCCGTCTGCTTCCCGGCCGTCCGGGCTCGGTGCCGGGAGCACCGCGGCGGCGTCCCCGGCGGAGTCCCTCGCCGTGCTGCCCGCGGTGGTCCCGGCGGCGCTCCCCGCAGCAGGTCCGGCGGCACTCTCCCCGACTCTCCCCCCGGGGGCCCCTGACGCGGTCCTCCCGGCACTTCCTGCGGCATGTTCCCCGGTGCTCTCCGCGGTGTTCCCGGGGCCGCGGCCCCCGCCGCGCTCCGGTGACCGGTCCGCGGCGCGGTCGAGCACCTCCTGCAGGTCGTCCTGCGTCAGCGTGGCCCGGTTCAGGTGCTTGCTCCGGTAGGTCGAGCGCCCCACCATGTGCGCCGAGACGGGCACGGTGAGCAGCTGGAAGACCCATCCGAGGGCGATGAGCGGGATCATGACGGGGTCGCGGTTCTCCAGGGCCACGGCCGTGAGCATGAGGAGCAGCCCGAAGACCTGCGGCTTGGTCCCGGCGTGCATGCGGGTCAGCAGGTCAGGGAAGCGGACCAGCCCGATCGCGGCGGCGAGGGACATGAGCGCACCGACCACGAGGCACACGGCCGCGGCGGCGTCCAGCACGGTGTCGAGCACGGCGCTCACCGCCCGTGCTCGGCGGTCTGGGTGGCGAAGCGGGCCACCGTCACGGATCCGATGAAGCCCACCAGCGAGACGATCACCATGAGGATCAGGTTGTTGAGGTGGCCGTGGTAGGCCATCTCCACCGCCAGGGCGGCCGCCACGATGGCCAGCAGCACGTCGGTGGCCACCACGCGGTCCAGCAGGGACGGGCCCTTGGCGATCCGGTAGAGGGTGCCGGCGGCGGCCGCG
The DNA here is from genome assembly GCF_040981195.1 of Kocuria oxytropis. Classification (NCBI taxonomy): domain Bacteria; kingdom Bacillati; phylum Actinomycetota; class Actinomycetes; order Micrococcales; family Micrococcaceae; genus Kocuria; species Kocuria oxytropis. The sequence goes on from NZ_JAVFXA010000001.1 coordinate 67,264, forward strand.
CTGAGCAGCACGGCCGCGACGGCCACGGCGATCTCCATCACGGGCGGTCCTCCTCGGGGGTCTCGGACGGGGCGCCGTTCCCGGTCCCGGACGGGGCGTCGTCGCGGCGGCCGCCCACGACCTGCTGGCTCGCGGTGACCGGGGAACCGATCGCGGCGGTGCTCCGGTGGTCCGTGCCGGCCGCTCCCTCCCCGCGCCGCTCGGCCCGCAGCGCGGCGAGGTCCTCCCGCGTGCCCATGATCCTGATCCAGGCGGCCTCCACCCGCAGCGCGGAGCGGCGGAACTGCTCCGCCTCTTCGGCGTCGCGGATGTTGAGGGCGTGGAAGTACAGCGTGCCGGCGGCACGGTCCACCTCCACCACGAGCGAGCCGGGGATCAGGGTCATGGTGTGCCCCGTGGCCGTCAGGAGCAGGTCCGAGCGGGTGCGCAGGCGCACCCCCACCACGGCGTTGCGCGCACGCGGTCCCACGAGGATCGCGATGAGCATCACCTCGACGCTGGCCTTGGCCACCTGCCACACGAACGTCACGGTGAACACCGCGAACTGGAGCACGTTGAACCGGCCGGACAGCTGCACGGCGGGCAGGTAGAGGACCCACGTCACGAGCAGGGCCAGGACCAGGCCGAGCAGCAGGTTGCCGATGCCGAAGTCGCCCCACAGGGCGCCCCACACGACCACGAGCCACACCAGCAGCGGCAGCTCGACGAGGAGGGAGTTCTTGGGCCGGGTCACGGTGCCTCCTCCACGACGGGCCGGGGCGCGGACTCGGGGGCCAGCACCGCCTCGACGTAGCGCTCGGGCCGGACGAGGTTCTCCGCGGCGTTGTCCGCGAGCTGGAAGACCGGCCCGGCGAACACCGTCAGGGCCACGCCCACCGCGACCAGGGCCGAGGCCCCGCCGAGCATGGACGGGGACATCAGGCGCACGTCGCCCTTGCCCGCGAACCTCCCCGCCTGGTCGTCGACGCTGCCCGAGCTGAGCAGGAACCGGGAGCCGGCGGGCACCGGGGCCAGCAGGATCGGATCCGGGTACTCCGCGTCCTCGGGGGCGCGGAGGAACACGCGGTTCCACACCCGCATGAGGGCCAGCAGGGTCAGCAGGGACACCACCACGGACCCTGCGACCAGGGCGTAGGCCAGTCCGTCGCCCCGGTCCACGCCGGCCTGCAGCAGACCGGCCTTGCCCAGGAACCCGGAGAACGGCGGGATCCCGCCGAGGTTGAGCGCCGGGACCAGGTAGAGCAGGCCGAGCAGCGGGGAGATCCGGGCCAGCCCGGCGAGGCGGTCCACGTTGGTCGAGCCGCCGCGGCGCTCGATCAGCCCGGCCACCAGGAACAGGCTCGTCTGGATCACGATGTGGTGGGCCACGTAGTAGACGGTCGCGGAGAGGGCCTCCTGGGTGCCCACGGCCACGCCGAAGATCATGTACCCGATGTGGCTGATCAGCGTGAACGAGAGCATGCGCTTGATGTCGATCTGCGCGAGCGCGCCCAGGATGCCCACCACCATGGTGAGCAGCGCGACCCACATCAGGAGGTCGTCCAGGCGCTCGCCCGGGAACAGCACCGTCTCGGTGCGGATGATCGAGTACACGCCCACCTTGGTCAGCAGGCCGGCGAACACCGCCGTCACCGGCGCCGAGGCCGTCGGGTAGGAGTCCGGCAGCCAGAAGGACAGCGGGAAGACCGCGGCCTTGATGCCGAACGCGATCAGCAGCATCAGGTGCAGCTGCATCTGCGTGCCCACCGGCAGGGACTCGAGCTTGACCGAGAGGTCCGCCATGTTGATGGTGCCCGTGGCCGCGTAGACCATCGCGATGGTGATCAGGAACAGCACGGAGGAGATCACCGAGACCACCACGTACGTCACGCCGGTGCGGATGCGCTGGACGGTCCCGCCCATCGTCATGAGCACGTAGGACGCGGTCAGCAGGATCTCGAAGCCCACGTAGAGGTTGAACAGGTCCCCGGCGAGGAACGCGTTCGAGACCCCCGCCACGAGGATGAGGAACGAGGGGTGGAAGATCGAGATCGGCCCCTCCTCGTCGCCGTCGGCCACCCCCTGACCGCTCGCGTAGACCAGCACGGCGAGCGAGACGATGGTCGAGACCACGAGCATCAGCGACGAGAGCTGGTCCACGACCATGACGATGCCCCAGGGCGCGCGCCACCCCCCGAGCTGGACGGCCTGCGGACCCACGTCCCAGGTGCTCACGAGCACGAGGGCCTCGACCACGAGGGTCAGCACGAGAGAGCCGATGGCCACCGTCCGCTGGAGGGCGTTGCGCCGCAGCAGCAGCAGGCTCAGGGCGGCCCCCAGGAACGGGATGATGACGGCGAGCGGGGCCAGCTGGGCGAGGTTGACGGTCATCGGCGCTCCTCCCCCGCGCGGCCCCGCACGCCCGGGGTCTCGACGGACTCGTCCGGGTCCCGGTACGGGGCTCCGTCGTCGAACTCCGAGGTGTCGGCGGGGACGTCGGCGTCGCTCTCCACGTCGTAGGAGGACTGCCGTGCCACGCGCCGGTCCTCGACGTCGTCCTGGATCTCGTCCCGGCGCCCGAGCACCCAGGAGCGGTAGATCATGCCCAGGAGGAACGCGGTGACGGCGAGGGAGATCACGATGGCGGTCAGGATGAGTGCCTGGGGCAGCGGGTCGCTGTAGTCCTCCGCGGCGATCGACTCCTCGTACAGGGGGGCGAAGCCGGCGACCCCGCCGGCGTGCAGGATCAGCAGGTTCGTGCCGTTGGTCAGCAGCATCAGCCCGAGCAGGACCCGGGTGAGCGAGCGCTCGAGCAGCAGGTACACGCCCACGGCGTAGAGCACGCCCATCACGACCAGCAGCGTCAGGTTCACGGTCATCGGTGCCCTCCGCCCCCGGCCGCGCCGGTCCTCGTGATCGGGGTGGGCGACGTCACGGACGTCGCCGTGGTGGAGCCCGTGGGGGCCCCGGCGCCCACCGCGCGCTGGCGGGTGACGCGGATGCGGGTGCCGCGGCCCGGGGCGCGCCGGCGGCGGCGGACGGCGTCCTCCTCGATCCGCTGGTCGATCCGCCCGCCGAGCGAGCGCAGGATGTCGAGGATCAGCCCCACCACGATGAGGTAGACCGCGACGTCGAAGATCAGGGCGCTCACGAACTTCTCGGCGCCGAAGACCGGCAGCTCGACCTCGACGGTGTAGCTCTGCATCACCGACCCGCCCAGGAACACCGGGGTCACGGCGTAGAGCGCGGCGAGCGCCAGCCCGGCTCCGAGCATCGCGCCCGCGTTGATGGGGGTGGCCAGCTCGAGCTCGTAGCGCCCGCCCGCGAGATAGCGCACCGTCAGGGCGAGGCCCGCCATGAGCCCGCCGGCGAATCCGCCGCCGGGGTCGTTGTGCCCGGCGATCAGCAGGTAGAGCGAGACCATCATGAACGTGTGGAAGAGCAGCCGCGTGACCACCTCGAAGACGATCGAGCGCCGCTCGGGGGCGAGCGTGCGGCCGGCGAGCAGGTAGGGGTCCTCCAGGTCGTCGTCGCGGCGGGCGAGACCGATGTCCAGCCGCTCCCCGCCGGGCGAGACCGCCGCGGCGTTGCGGCGGCGGATGACCCGCAGCTGGTCGGTGGTGGGGTCCTCACCGGAGCGCACGATGCGGTCCCCCCGGCCGGTGACGAAGATCAGCGAGGCCACCCCGGTGGCCGCGAGCACGAGCACCGAGATCTCCCCGAAGGTGTCCCAGGCCCGGATGTCCACGAGGAGGACGTTGACCACGTTCTGTCCGTCGCCGAGCTCGTAGGCCATCCGCGGCAGCTCCAGGGAGATGGGGTCGGCGGTGCGCGAGGAGATGCTGAACGCCGCGAGCGCCATCATGAACAGCCCGAAGGTCACCGCGATGGTGCCGCGCAGGAGGCGGCGCCCGGCCGGGTTGCGGTGCCACAGGGGTGCGGGCAGCGAGCGCAGCGCGAGCACGAAGGCCACCAGCAGCACGGTCTCCACCAGGGTCTGCGTCAGGGCGAGGTCCGGGGCGCCGTGCAGGGCGAAGACGAGGGCCATGCCGTAGCCGGTGACCGACACGAGCAGCACGGCGAGGAAGCGCCTGGTGGCCAGGGGCACCAGCAGCGCCGCCACGACCATGGCCGCACCGGTGATCAGCTGGCCCGGCCCGTCCGAGACCCGCAGCGCGCCCAGGGGCGGGGTCTCCTCCAGGACGAGCGCCACGAGCGGGACCACGATGGCCGTGACGAGGATGACCGAGAGGTAGAACATCAGCGAACCGCGCTGGGTGCGGCCGGTGATCCACACGGCCACGAGGTCGAGGACGTTGATGGTGCGACGGTAGAGGAGCTCGCCGGCGGGCAGGGACGGCAGGGCCCGCTGGAGGTCCGCCACCGGGCGGCGGCCCAGGTACATCAGCAGCCCGCCCGCCACGACGAGCGCGGACAGCCCCAGGGCGGGGGTGAGCCCGTGCCACAGGGCCAGGTAGAACTCGTAGCCCTCCTCGGCCGGGAACGTGTCCACGTAGGGCTGCAGCATCGCCTCGACCGGTCCGGGCCACAGGCCGAGGACCACGGTCAGCACGGAGAGCAGGAGCGGGGCGGCGAGGAAGGCGGGCTCGACCCGCTGCATGTCGCTGATCACGGCCTTGCCGCCCACCCCGGCGTCGAGCTCGGAGAACTCGGCGGACTTCTGCGCGAAGCCGCCCCACACGAAGCGGGCGCTGTAGGCGAAGGTCAGGACGGAGCCCACCACGAGACCGGCGAGCACCGCGGTGCCGGCGGCGTCGTCCGCGTGGTGGACGAATGCGGCGAGCACCGCCTCCTTGGCCACGAACCCGGCCAGGGGCGGCAGGCCGGCCATGGACGCCGCGGCGACGACCGAGACCGCGAACAGCACCGGCACGCGGCGGGAGAGCCCCGACAGGCGGCGGATGTCCCGGGTGCCCGCCCGGTGGTCGATGATGCCGACCACGAGGAACAGCGTGGCCTTGAACAGGCCGTGGGCCAGCAGCATGGCCAGGCCCGCCTGGGCGGTGTCCGCCGAGCCGTGGCCCACGACCACCACGAGGAAGCCGAGCTGGCTGACGGTCCCGTAGGCGAGGATCAGCTTCAGGTCGTACTGCTTGAGGGCCGCCCAGCCCCCGAAGAGCATGGTGCCCAGGCCCAGCAGCACGACGACGGGCTGCCACAGCGCGGTCTCGGCGAAGCCCGGCGCGAAGCGGGCCACCAGGTAGATGCCGGCCTTGACCATCGCCGCGGCGTGCAGGTACGCGGACACGGGGGTGGGTGCGGCCATCGCGGCCGGCAGCCAGAAGTGCAGCGGGATCAGCGCGGACTTCGTCACGGCGCCCACGAGGAGCAGGAGCACCGCCACGTCCACCACGGTTCCCCGCTGGGCCAGCTCCGGCGCCGCGGCGAGCACCTCGGAGATCCGGTAGGTCCCCGCCGTCTGCCCCAGCATCACGATGCCCACCAGCATCGCCAGTCCGCCCGCGGTGGTGAGCACCAGCGCCTGCAGCGCCGCCCGCCGGGCCGACAGGCGGGTGCGGCTGTAGCCGATGAGCAGGAAGGACAGGACGGTGGTGATCTCCCAGAAGACGAACAGCACCAGCATGTCGTCGGCGGTCACCAGGCCGAACATGGCCCCCGCGAAGGCCAGCAGCTGGGCGCCGAAGCCGCCGATGCCGCTCGCGTCGGACTTGAAGTAGCGGGCGCAGTAGAAGAGCACCAGGGAGCCCACCCCGAGCACGAGCAGCGACATCGTCCACGAGAGGGCGTCCATGCGCAGGACGAGGTCCAGGCGCAGCGACGGGATCCACTGCCCGCCCTCGGTCCAGCCGCTCTCGGCCCCGTACACCCGGGGGGCGGAGACCAGCAGCCACAGGAAACCGGCGAGGGGAACCGCCGCGAGGAGGTAGAAGGCACTGCGTCCCATCCGCGCGAACAGCAGGGGCGCGACCGCCGCCACCACTGCGTGGAGCAGGAGCACAGCGGTCATCAGGCGCCTCCGGGGGGTCGGGGAAGGGATCGGCGGTCGGGCGTCGAGGAGCCCGGACGCGGGGCACGGAGGTGCTGTGCGAGCACGGGGTGACCGGGGCGCACCCGGGGAAACCAGCTTATCAAAGGGGATGCGGCGGCCCCGGCCCGCTGCGCGGGCGGAACCTGGCGGTTCCCGGCAGACTCCCTGGACGGAACCGGAACACCCGCGGCGCCCACGGCCGGGCCACCGGCCCCGCGCGACGCCGCGGGCCTAGCATGACTGCCATGGACGCGACACCCCCCGGCCCCCCGGCCCCCTCCCCGGCCCCTCTCGCGGCACCGTTCGCGCCGCGCCGCTCCCACGTGTGGGCGTGGAGCCTGTGGGACGCCGGGTCCGCGGCCTTCAACGCCGTGATGACCACGTTCGTCTTCACGGTCTACCTCACGAGCGCCCCGTTCGGCGGGGAGGACCACGCCTCGCAGGTGCTGGGCTACGGGATCGGCGCCGCCGGCGTGGTGGTCGCCCTGCTGGCCCCGGTGGTGGGGCAGCGCAGCGACGGCGCGGGCCGGCGCAAGCTCTGGCTCGGGGTCAACACGATGCTCACCGCGCTGCTCACGGCCCTGTGCTTCCTGGTCCTGCCCGACCAGCCCTACCTCTACCTCGGCGTGGGCCTGCTGGCCCTGGCCAACGTCTTCGACGAGTTCGCGGTCGTCAACTACAACGCGATGCTGCCGGGGATCGCGGGCCGCGAGCACATCGGGCGGGTCAGCGGCCAGGGCTGGGCGATGGGCTACTTCGGCGGGATCGTGGCCCTGGCCATCGTGCTCTTCGGGTTCATCACCCCGGGGCTGCTCGGCCTCCCGGAGGAGGACGCCCTCAACGTGCGGGCGGTGGCCCTGTTCTCGGGACTGTGGATCGCCCTGTTCTCGATCCCCGTGCTGCTGGTGGTGCCCGAGATCCGCCCGACCCGGCGCGGGCCGCGACCGTCCGTGGTCCGGTCCTACCGCCAGCTCTGGCAGACCCTGCGGGAGCTGTACCGGGACGCCCCGCAGACGCTGTGGTTCCTGCTCTCCTCCGCCGTGTTCCGGGACGGGCTCAACGCGGTGTTCACCTTCGGCGGGGTCATCGCGGCCGGCACCTTCGGCTTCACCCTGAGCGAGGTCATCGTCTTCGCGATCGTCGGCAACGTGGCCGCGGGAGTGGGGGCCCTCGTGGGCGGCCGGCTCGACGACCGCGTGGGGCCCAAGCGCGTCATCGCGGCGTCCCTCGTCGGCATCCTGCTCGCCGGGGCCCCGCTGCTGGTCCTCGAGGGCACGGCCGCGTTCTGGGTGTGCGGCCTGCTGCTGTGCCTGTTCGTGGGCCCGGCGCAGTCGGCCTCCCGCACGTTCCTCGGCCGGCTCACGCGGACCGGGGAGGAGGGGGCCCTGTTCGGCCTCTACGCCACCACCGGCCGGGCCGTGAGCTTCCTGGCGCCCACGCTGTTCGCGGTGTTCGTCTCCGTGCTGGGCGCGCAGCGCTGGGGCATCCTGGGCATCCTCCTCGTCGTCGGCGCCGGCCTGCTCCTGCTGCTGCGCGCACGCGACCCGAGGAGCGAGCCGAGGAGCGAGCCGGCGGCCGCGCCGCCGCCCGCCGACCGGGCGCGGTAGCCGACCGGGGAGCCGACCGGGGCCGTGCCCCTCAGATCCGGGTGCGGGAGAAGCCCAGGTGGCTGCGGGACGCCGTGGGACCGCGCTGCCCCTGGTACCGGTTGGCGTAGGCGCCGTCCCCGTACGGGTGCTCGGCCGGCGAGGAGAGCCGGAAGAAGCACAGCTGCCCCACCTTGGAGCCCGGCCACAGCTTGATGGGCAGCGTGGCCATGTTGGACAGCTCGAGGGTGACGTGCCCCGAGAACCCGGGGTCGATGAATCCCGCCGTCGAGTGGGTCAGCAGCCCCAGGCGTCCCAGCGAGGACTTCCCCTCGAGGCGGGCGGCGATGTCGTCCGGGAGGGTCACCCTCTCGTAGGTGGACCCCAGCACGAACTCCCCCGGGTGGAGCACGAAGGCCTCGTCCGGGTCGACCTCCACGAGCCGCGTGAGCTCGGGCTGCTCCACGGACGGGTCGATGTGCGCGTACTTGTGGTTGTCGAAGAGCCGGAACCAGCGGTCCAGCCGCACGTCGATGCTGGCGGGCTGGATCAGGGCGGGATCGTAGGGCTCGAGGACGACCCGGCCGCCGTCGAGCTCCCGGCGGATGTCGCGGTCAGAGATCAGCACGGTCCCCAAGGTATCGCACGCCCGGCGGCGCGACCCTCCCCCTGGACTGCCCGGTCCGGGTCGGTGGTGTAGAGTGTGGGATGTCCTCGTCCGGTGCACGCGCCGGACGGAGCACGGATGCGCGGCTGTAGCTCAATGGTAGAGCGCACGCTTCCCAAGCCTGATACGCGGGTTCGATTCCCGTCAGCCGCTCTCGCACCGAACGCCCCGAGCCCCTGTGGCCGGGGCGTTCGTCGTGCCCGGGGACCGCGCGGTAGGATGGTCCCGCGCCCCGCCCCCCGGCCCGCACCCGGGCGGCGAGCACCCGGACGGCCTCCGTCGTCCCGCGCGACCGCCCGCACCCCGCTCACGAGGAGCTCCTCTCCCGTCATGCTGCGCACCATGTTCAAGGCCAAGATCCACCGTGCCGTCGTGACCCAGGCCGATCTCCACTACGTCGGCTCGGTCACGGTCGACCAGGACCTGCTCGACGCCGCCGACATCCTCCCCGGCGAGCTCGTCTCGATCGTGGACGTCACCAACGGCGCCCGCCTGGAGACCTACACGATCGCCGGCGAGCGCGGCTCGGGCGTCGTCGGGATCAACGGCGCCGCCGCGCACCTCGTGCACCCCGGGGACCTCGTCATCCTCATCAGCTACGCGCAGATGGACGACGCCGAGGCCCGCGCGCACGTGCCGTCCGTGGTCCACGTGGACGCGGGGAACCGGATCGTCGACCTCGGGTCGGACCCGGCCGAGGCGATGCTCGACGGCGTCGCCCGCCCCCCGCACTCCCGGCCCCTGGCCGAGGCCCGCGCCGACCTGCCCGCCGCCTGAGCCCCGCCGCTCCGGCCGGCCCCGCTCGAGCACGCCTGAGCACGCCCGGGTCCGCGATGGGGTAGAACGGTAGGGGCCCGCGCACGCGGACCCGCAGCAGTGCGAGGGAGGGTCCCGTGGCCGGAGTGTTCTCGGGCTTCTTCATCGTGTGGGCGATCATCGGCACCGGGTACCTGGTGGGCCGGCGCGGCCTGCTGGGTCCGCAGGGCCAGCTGGTGCTGAGCAGGTTCGCGTTCTACGTGGCCAGCCCGCCGCTGCTGTTCCTGACCATCGCCGAGGCCGACATCGCCCGGATCCTCTCCGCCCCGCTGGTGGTCGCGGCCGTCTCGGCGGTCGCCACCGCCCTCGTGCACGCCGGTCTCGCCCGCTGGGTGCTGCACCGGGACGCGGCCACCACGGTGATGGGCGCCCAGGCCGCCTCCCAGGTGAACTCCGCCAACCTCGGCATCCCCATCGCCGTGTTCGTGCTGGGGGACGCGACCATGGTGGTGCCCGTCATCCTCTTCCAGCTGGCCCTGAACACCCCCGTCTACCTGACGATCATGGACACCCTCACGGACGGACGCCGGCCGAGCCCGGCCACCGTCCTGGGCAACGTGGTCACCAATCCCATGATCGTGGGCTCCGGGCTGGGGATCCTCTTCGCCGTCACCGGCTGGCGGCTGCCCGAGGTGCTGCACGAACCCGTGGAGCTGGTGGCCGGGGCCTCGATCCCGGCCATGCTGATGGCCTTCGGGATCTCCCTGGTCGGCGCCGCGCCGCTGCGCCGCGGCGGCACGCCCCGCCGCGACGTGCTGCTGGCCAGCGCGCTGAAGCTGGTGCTGCACCCTGTCCTGGCGTACCTCGTGGCCCGCTTCGCCCTGGGCCTGGACGGGCACCTGCTCTACGCCGTGGTGGTGATGGCCGCCCTGCCCACCGCCCAGAACATCTACGTGGCGGCCGTGCGCTACGGACGCGCCGAGCAGCTGTGCCGCGACACCGTGCTCGTCACCACCGTGGTCGCGATGCTCACCATGGCCGTCGTGGCGCTGCTGCTCTCCTGACCGCGATCCGCGCCGCGGCGCGCCCGGACGCGCCCGCGGGGCGCGGAGCGGCCGCGCCCCGCGGACACGCCCGGACACGCCGGGGCACACCGATGCAAACCGTCAGGTTACTGGTCTGTGAGGTAGCGCACTCATAGACTGAAGGCTCCGCGCAGGGGTGGTCGACCGGCAGCACCCGCCGCCGACCGTCCCGCCGACCGGGTCCCACAGGACCCCTTCGACGTCCCTCGCGGACCGCCACATCGCCGAAGGGGAGGAACAGACCGTTGACCACCATCTCACACCCCCACAGGACCCCCGGGAGGCGACGGCTCAGCGCTGCCGCCGCCCTGGGCACCGTGGGCGCCCTCGTCTTGACGGGATGCGGTGACGCCGACGCCGGCGGCACCCCGACCCTGACCTGGTACATCAACCCCGACGCCGGCGGACAGGAGGCGCTCGCGCAGGAGTGCACCGAGGCGGCCGACGGGCGGTATCGGATCGAGACCTCGCTGCTGCCGCGCGACGCGGCGTCGCAGCGCGAGCAGCTCGCCCGCCGCCTGGCGGCCGGGGACTCCTCGATGGACATCATGAGCATCGACCCGCCGTTCATTCCCGAACTGGCGCAGGCAGGCTTCCTGGCCCCGGTCCCCGCGGAGACCGCGGAGCTCACCACGGACGACGTCCTGGAGGGCCCGCTGGAGGGCGCCAAGTGGGACGGCGAGCTCGTGACCGTCCCGTTCTGGGCCAACACGCAACTGCTCTGGTACCGCGAGTCCGTCGCGGAGGCCGCGGGCCTCAACATGGACGAACCTGTGACATGGGATCAGATCATGGCCGCGGCCGAGGAGCAGGGAAAGTACCTGGGGGTGCAGGGAACGCAGGCCGAGTCGATGACGGTGTGGGTCAACGGCCTCGTCAAGTCGGCCGGGGGCGAGATCATCGAGAACCCCGGCGCCGACGCCGACGAGATCCGGATCGGACTGGACTCCGAGGCAGGCCGAAAGGCCGCGGAGATCGTCGGGACGATCGGCCGTCAGGGGCTCGGCGGCCCGGGGCTGCCGACGGCCAACGAGAACGCCTCGATGATCCAGTTCCAGTCCGACGACGGCTCCTTCATGGTCAACTGGCCGTTCATCTACACCGCCACGCAGGCCGCCGTGGAGGAGGGGTCGGTCGAGCAGTCCATGTTCGAGGACATCGGCTGGGCACTGTGGCCACGGGTGAACGAGAACGATCCGTCCGCTCCCCCGCTGGGCGGGATCAACCTGGGAGTGGGAGCGTCCTCGCAGTACCCGGACCTGGCGTACGACGCCGTCGAGTGCATCGTCAAGCCCGAGAACCAGTCCTGGTACTTCCTCACGAACGGCAACCCGCCCGCCTCGGAGACCGCCTACGAGGACGCGGAGGTCCGGGAGACCTATCCGATGTACGAGACCATCCGCGAGTCCCTCGACCAGGCGGCACCCCGTCCGCAGACCCCGTACTACAACGAGGTCTCCGCCGCCATCCAGCAGGAGTGGACGCCCCCGGCGTCCGTCACCGAGGACACGCCCCGTGAAACCGCCGAGTTCATCGAAGCCGTCCTGAAGGGAGACCAGCTGCTATGAGCACCGTCGTCAACCCCAACGCGCCCGGCACCGGAGGACGTGAGGCCGCGCCGGCCCCGGTCACCGGCCGCCGCAGCGCCAAGCCGGCGATGTCGGACCGCGCCCGGTCCGAGCGCAAGCTCGGCTGGCTGCTCGCCGGGCCGGCATTCGTCATCATGCTGCTGGTCACCATGTACCCGATCCTGCAGGCCCTGTGGGACTCCCTGTTCTCCTTCCGGCTCACCGACCCCGAGAACCGGGAGTTCGTGTTCTTCGGCAACTACGTCACGGTCCTCACCGACTGGGTGTTCTGGCGGGATCTGCTGGTCACGGTGCTCATCACCGTGGTGACCGTCATCGTGGAGCTCGTGCTGGGCTTCGCCCTCGCGCTGGTGATGAACAACGCGATCCGCAGCACCCGCGGGCTGCTGCGCACGGCGATCCTGGTGCCCTACGGCATCATCACCGTGGTCTCGGCCTTCGCGTGGTTCTACGCCTTCAACATCACCACGGGGTACGTCAACAACTGGTTCTCCTGGCTGCCGGTCATCGGCCCCGACTTCAACTGGTTCGCGTCCCAGTGGCCGGCCCTGTTCGTGATCATGGCCTCGGAGATCTGGAAGACCACCCCGTTCATCTCCCTGCTCCTCCTGGCGGGACTGGCGCAGGTGCCCAGCGAGTTCACGGAGGCGGCCAAGGTCGACGGCGCCTCCTGGTGGCAGCGGATGTCCCGGGTCATCCTGCCCAACATGAAGGCCGCGATCATGGTCGCGGTCCTGTTCCGGGCGCTGGACGCGTTCCGCATCTTCGACAACGTCTTCATCATGACGCAGGGCCAGTACGGCACCGAGACGCTGTCCCTGCTGGCCTATCGAACGTCCATCGGCCGCCTCGAGATCGGTCTCGGCTCGGCCATCTCCGTGATCCTGTTCGTCTGCGTCCTCCTGATCGCCCTCGTGGCGATCAAGGTGTTCAAGGTCGATCTCGCCGGATCCGGGAAGGGAAGGTAACAGCCCATGTCCACGAAGCAGAAAGTCGGCTGGGCCGTCGTCTCGGTCCTGGTCCTGATCTACGCCCTGTTCCCCGTCACGTCCATCCTGATGACGTCCTTCAAGACGCCCGCGGACCTGACGTCGGGGAAGTTCCTGCCCACGGACTGGGTCGGAGAGAACTATGCGGCCCTGTTCGTCGGCGACGCCCGGGAGCTGTTCCTCCCCGCTCTGAGGAACTCGATCGGCATCTGCCTGATCGCCACCTTCATCGCCGTGGTCCTGGCCACGCTGTGCGCCTACGCGATCGCCCGGCTCGACTTCCCGGGCAAGAAGGTCATCCTCACGGTCGCCCTGGCCGTGTCCATGTTCCCCGTGGTCTCGATCGTGACCCCGCTGTTCAACCTGTGGCGCCAGATCGGGCTGTACGACACCTGGCCCGGCCTGATCATCCCCTACCTCTCGCTCACCCTGCCGATCTCGATCTGGACGCTGACGGCCTTCTTCCAGCAGATCCCGTGGGACCTCGAGCGGGCGGCGCAGGTGGACGGTGCCACGACGTTCCAGGCGTTCCGCAAGGTCATCGTGCCGCTGGCCCTGCCCGGAGTCTTCACCACCGCGATCATCGCGTTCTTCATCGCGTGGAACGACTTCGTCTACGGCATCGGCCTCACGTCCACCGAGGCGGCCCGGCCCGTCCCGGCGGCCCTGGCGTTCTTCACCGGGGCGTCCCAGTTCCAGGATCCGGCGGGCGCGATCTCCGCTGCCGCGATCATCGTCACGATCCCGGTGGTGCTGCTGGTGCTGCTGTTCCAGCGCCAGATCGTCTCCGGCCTGACCCAGGGCGCGGTCAAGGGCTGAGCCCGCCCACCGCCTCGCATCTTCCGAACCGACCGAAGGACTGAGTCCCAGATGGCATCCATCACCCTCAACCATCTCGTCAAGAAGTACGGCGACGGCTTCCCGGCCGTCAACGACGTGTCGATCGACATCGCCGACGGCGAGTTCCTCATCCTCGTGGGGCCCTCCGGCTGCGGCAAGTCCACGCTGCTCCGGATGATCGTGGGCCTGGAGGACATCACCTCCGGGGACCTGCTCATCAACGGGCAGCGCGTCAACGAGAAGGAGCCGCGCGAGCGCAACCTCTCGATGGTGTTCCAGAACTACGCGCTGTACCCGCACCTGACCGTGTACGAGAACATCGCGTTCCCGCTCCGGCTGTCCAAGGGGAAGTTCTCCGACGAGGAGATCGACCGGAAGGTGCGCCACGCCGCGTCCACCCTGGACCTGGACGAGCACCTCGAGCGCAAGCCGGCCAACCTCTCGGGCGGCCAGCGCCAGCGCGTGGCGATGGGCCGGGCCATCGTGCGGGACGCGGACGCGTTCCTGTTCGACGAGCCCCTGTCCAACCTGGACGCGAAGCTGCGCGGGCAGATGCGCACCGAGATCGCCCAGCTGCAGCGGCGGATGGGCATCACCTCGGTCTACGTCACCCACGACCAGACCGAGGCCATGACCCTCGGCGACCGCGTGGCGGTGCTCAAGAAGGGCATCCTGCAGCAGATCGCCTCGCCCCGGGAGCTCTACGAGCAGCCCGCCAACCTGTTCGTGGCCGGGTTCATCGGCTCGCCGTCCATGAACTTCCTCCCCGCGCACGTCAAGGGCGATGTCTTCCAGACCCCGCTGGGCGACTTCCCCGTGCCGGACCAGGCCCGGGGCAAGCTGCCCGCGGACGGGTCGATCGTGCTGCTGGGGCTGCGCCCGGAGCACTTCGAGGACGCCAAGTTCGTGGACGAGGCCAAGGTCTCCCGCGGAACCGTCTTCGACGCCGAGCTGACGCACACCGAGTGGATGGGCAACGAGCAGTACGGCTACATCAACTACGAGTCGGACCCCGAGGTCAAGGCGAAGCTCGACGAGCTCGCCCAGGACCTGGACGGGGACGAGATGCACGCGCAGATCGTCGTCTCCCTGGACGCCACCTCGCGCATCCGCGGGGGGACCCAGGGCCGGATCTGGATCGACACCCGCCGGATGCACGTCTTCGACCCCGAGACCGGGGAGAACCTGACCCGGGACGCCGAGGCCGGTGCCGAGCTGACCCGCGAGGCCGTCGAGGAGCGCAAGGCCGAGATCGAGCGGGCCCGGCAGGAGCTGGCCTCGGCCGGCTGAGCACGGCCCTCCCGCCCGGAGCTCGCGGAGCCCGCGACCCCCTCCCGGGGGCCGCGGGTTCCGTGCGTGCGGGCCGGGGTCCGCCGGCCGGACCGGAGGCGGGCTCCTGCACGGCCGGACCGCTCCTCCGCCTCCGGACCGGGGGGCGGGGCCTCGCCTCCGGGACGAGGTCTCGCCTCCAGGACGGGGCCACCGCCTCCGGGGCGCGGCGGCAGGGGTGGCTCAGCCCGTGCCCGGCATTCCGAGCGAGAACCAGGCCACGAGGCCGAGGACGGCGAGCAGCCCCGCGGAGGCGGCGGCCGAGCGCAGCCGCGGGTGCCGGAGCCCCCACGGCACGAGCCGCGGCCAGCGGGAGGCCGCCTCCCGGGCCGTCGCCTGCTCGAGATGGGTGCGCGGCGCGCCGAGCGCCCCGGCCACGTCCTCGAGGGAGCGGGCGTCCCACACCGCGCCGTCGAGGCCCAGGACCCGCCGCCCCGTCCGGCCCGCCGCCCACAGGTGGGGCCGGGCCGCGCGGCGCGGGGCCGCGGCCTCCCGGTGCAGCGCCCCGACCGTGACGACGTGCTCGATCTCCGCGAGCGGTGTCGCGGCGAAGCCCACCGTCCGGGAGCGCAGGACGTGGCTGTCCGTGCGGACGACCAGCACGGGACGCAGGCGCACCCAGCACGCGGCGCCGGCCAGGAGCACGAGCGCCAGCACCACCACCGTGACCCCCGGGGCCGGCCGGCGCGCCCAGAGGAACAGCACGAGCACCGCGACCGTCAGCAGCGGCCCCAGGCAGGAGAGCAGGCGGCGGCCGTAGGAGCCCAGCCGGGGACGCAGCACGGCGCGGACGGGGCCGTACTTCTCGGGGACCTGCCGGACGGAGTCGGCCATGGGGAGTCAGCTCCAGAGGGGACGGGAACGGGGAAGGGGGTGCGGCACGTAGCGTACCCGTCCGGGACGGTCCGTGGCGTCCCGGGGAGCCCGTCCGGCCCGGTGGACGCGCGGGCCGGGGGCCGATCGGTTAGCGTGATCGGATGGAGTCCAACGTCCGCGTGCTCAAGGCCCTCGGGGCCTGGCTGTTCCTCGTCCTGCTCGGGGTGGCCGCAGCCGCCGTCACCATCGCCCTGGTGAACAAGTACCTGTACGGCCCCGAGACGGACGTGCGGGCGTACTTCGAGGACCTGCGGGACGGGGACGGGGGCCAGGCCCTGGGGCTGCTCAACGCCCAGGTCCCCGACGCCAACGCGGCGATGCTCGACGGCGACCCGCTGGAGGCCTCGGCCGAGGACCTGGAGGACGTCGAGGTCTCCACCGTCTCGGACGACGGGGAGCGGGCCGTGGTGCGCGCGGACTACACCCTGGCCGGCGAGCGGCACAGCTCCGAGTTCTCCCTGCACCCCGTGGACACGCAGTGGGGCTTCTTCACCGTGTGGGCCTTCGACGAGACCCCGCTGCCCACCGTGACGGTCCGGCTGCCGGGGGCGACCTCGGTGGACGTGAACGGGATGTCCGTGGCCCTGCCGGAGTCCTCCGGGGAGTTCTCCGCGTTCTTCCCGGGCGTCTACACGGCCTCCTACACGTCCGAGCTGGTGGCGGCCGAGCCGGAGAGTGCCGTGCTGACCGACCCGGGCCAGCACGCGGAGATCGTCCTCGAGGCCCGTCCCACCGAGGCCCTCGAGCAGGAGGTGGACCGGCAGCTGAGGGAGCACCTCGACGCCTGCGCCGACCAGACGGGCCTCTTCCCGTCCGGCTGCCCGTTCTCGTTCGAGTTCGACGGCCGGGTCTCCGGGGACGTGGAGTGGACGATCGAGTCCTACCCGGACCCGGAGATCGTGGTGGGCTCGAAGGGCGGCGGGGGCTGGGCCCTGGAACCGGCGCGGGGCACCGCCCGGATCGCCTTCGACTCCCTCGACCTCTTCACCGGGGACGTCGAGCGGCTCGAGCGGACCGTGCCGTTCGAGGTGGCCGCCGACCTCACCATCGACGGCTCCACGGTCCGGGTCGACCCGCGCGGCTGAGGCTCCGGGCCGGGACCCCGGCCGGTCCGAGGCCCGCCCGCCCGGAGGTGGCCGGCGCCGGGAACCGGCCGGGGGCCGGCTCAGTTGACGCCGCGCAGGTCCAGTACCAGTTCGGTCTCCCCCTGGTCGTCGAGCACGAAGGGGATCCCCCAGTCCTGCTGGTAGAGGTGGCACGCCGCGTGGTCCGGGATCTCCCCGCCGGGTTCGCCGTCGCACGCCGCGGCGCGCGCGGTGATGTGCAGGACGCCCTCCGTGACGCCCTCCGCCAGCACGAGCCGGCGGCGCAGGCCCTGGGCCGTGCCCGCGCCCTCGGCGAGCGCCTCCTCGGGCGAGGACGAGATCTTCAGCTGGGTGGGGTCGCCCCACCGGTCGTCGAGCTTCTGGCCGGTCGGGGCCGCGAAGCGCACCTCGATCCCGAGCGCGCCCGGCGCGAGCCGCGTGCGCGCCCGCTGGGTGCTCGAGGCCCCCTCGTCGACCCGCTGGGCGGCGGCGGGGACGGGCACCCGCACCAGGCGGTGGGCGTTGGCCTCGACGACGACGAGCAGCGGCTCCTCCCCCGAGACGTCCAGCAGCACGTCGGAGGGCTCGGCCAGGCCGCGGGCCAGGGTGGCCACCTGACGGGTCCGCGGGTCGTAGTGGCGCACGGCGCCGTTGTAGGTGTCCGCCACGGCCACCGACCCGTCGGGCAGCTGGGCCACGCCGAGGCAGTGCTGCAGGCGCGCCTCGCCGGCGTCGCCGTCGCGGAATCCGAAGTCGAACAGCCCCTCCCCCACGGCGGTCTCCACGGCCACGGCCCCGTCCTCGTCGAACCGGAGCACGCGCAGGGCCGAGGTCTCCGAGTCGGCGACCCACACGTTGCCCTCGTGGTCCTCGGCGAGCCCCGAGGACTGGGCGAACCACGCCTCGGCGGAGGGCCCGTCCTTGAGCCCCTCGTCGCCGGTGCCGGCGAGCACGGCGAGCCGGCCGGTCCGCGGGTCGAACGAGAAGAGCTGGTGGGTCCCCGCCATGGCGACCACGAGCAGGTCGGCGCGGGAGGACCACACCACGTCCCACGGTGAGGACAGGGCCACCTCGAGCGGGTCGGCGCCGGGGTCGATGTGGTCGGGCTGCGCCCCGCGGGCGCGCTCCTCGTCGAGCAGCCGCTGCACGCCGCTGCCGGCCACGGTGCGCACCTGCCCGGTGGCCAGGTCCAGGCCGCGGAGCCGGTGGTTGACGGAGTCGGCCACGACCACGTCGTAGCCGGCCGCCGCGCGCACCGCCTCGGGCAGCAGCGTGAGCCCCTGCGGCTCGGTGAAGCGCGCGGTCGCCGCGTCCCCGTCCGCGTGGCCCTTGCCCGCGCCGATCACCCGCCGGACGGTCTCGAGGTCGTTGTCGAGCTGGACGAGGCGGTGGTGGCCCGTGTCGGAGACGAGGAACGAGCCGTCGGGCAGGGGCAGCACCTTGCCCGGGAACCGCAGGTCCCCCTCGGGGGCGGGCCGCGGCACGTACGGCCCGTCGCCGCGGTGCAGCGTGCCCCGGGCCTCGTGCTCCGCCACGAGCTCCTCCACCAGTGACACCAGGCCCTGCACGTGCCCCTCCCCGGAGAGGTGCGCCACGATGTAGCCCTCCGGGTCCACGACCACGAGCGTGGGCCAGGCCCGGGCCGTGTAGGCGTCCCAGGTGGTCAGCTCGGGGTCGTCGAGCACGGGGTGTTGGACCTCGTAGCGGTCCACCGCGGCCGCGAGGGCCTCCGGGTCGGCCTCGTGCTCGAACTTCGGGGAGTGCACGCCGACCGTGACCAGGACGTCCGAGAAGCGCTCCTCGAGGGGCCGCAGCTCGTCGAGCACGTGCAGGCAGTTGATGCAGCAGAAGGACCAGAAGTCCAGGACCACGACCTTGCCGCGCAGGGCGGCCAGGTCCAGGTCCTGGCCGCCGGTGTTGAGCCAGGCGCGGCCCTGCAGCTCGGAGGCGCGGACGCGGGAGGTGAGGCGCATGGGTGGGGATCCTTTCGGGACGTGCGGGAGGGGGTCAGTGCCGGGCGGCGCGGTCGTCGCGCTCCGCGAGCCCCGCCATCATCTCGTTGTAGGCCTTGAGCTCGGCGTCGTCCGTGCGGTCGGCCCTGCGGTCCGCACGGCGGTTCTCCCTGTTGCCCTCGATCGCCCACATGACGGCGACGACGACGGCGACGACGACGGTGGGGAACTCGCCGATCCCCCACATGAGGGCCCCGCCGAGCTGCTGGTCCTGGATCGCCGTGCGCCCCCAGTCCCGGCCGGTGTTGCCGAACCAGGAGGCCTGCAGCAGGGTGTCGGAGCCCATGAGCGCCACCCCCACGAAGGCGTGGTAGACCATGGTGGCCAGCAGCAGGACGAGCCGCATCATGTGGCCGGGGCGGTACGGGATGGGGTCCACCCCGATCAGCACGAGCATGAACAGGTACCCGGTGATCAGGAAGTGCACCACCATGAACACGTGGCCCACGTGGTAGTGCAGCGTGAAGTGGAACAGCGGGGTGAAGTAGAACACCACGATGGACGCCGCGAAGTTCACGGCCGCGAAGATCGGGTGGGTCACGACCCTGCCGAAGCCGGAGTGCACGAGCCGGAGGATCCACTCGCGGGGGCCGCGGGTGCCGTCCGGGCGGGACTCCAGGGCCTTGAGCAGCAGGGTGACCGGCGCGCCGAGGACCAGGAAGATCGGCACCACCATGGTCAGCGCCATGTGCTCGACCATGTGCGCCGAGAACAGGACCCGGGCGTAGACCGCGACCCCGCCCGAGGTGATGAAGAACAGCACGCCGAGCCCGGTGAGCCACGAGAGGGTGCGCAGCACGGACCAGGAGTCCCGGCGCCGGCGCACGCGCACGAACGCCCACAGGTAGACGGCCGCGAGGAACACGCAGACCGCGAGCCACAGCCAGTCGACCCGCCACGTGGTGAACCACGAGGCCGCGGTGGGCTCCGGCGGCAGCTCGTACCAGGTGAGGATCAGTGCCGGGGACGCGTCCGGGGCCAGTTCCTCGGGCACCGGCGGGGCCGTCCGGGACAGGGCCACGGCGACGCCCATCACGGCGCCCATGACCAGCACCTCCCCCAGCACCAGCTGCCACACGGCACGGCGGGCCGTGAGCCGGCCGGCCTCGAGCGCGGGGACCAGCCACCGGCGGTGGGCCAGGCCCGCCAGGCCCAGCCCCAGCGTGAGGACGAGCTTGACGAGCACGAGCCCCCCGTAGCCGCTCATGAGCTGGTCCCAGGAGCCGATGCGCACGGCCGCGTTGACCGCTCCGGAGAGGAGCACGAGGAAGAAGGCGCCGAAGGCCACCGCGGAGAACCGGCGCAGCACCACGGCCGCGATCGGCACGCGGGGCCGAGCCCCGGCCGCCGCGCGGCCCCGGGCGGCGCCCTCGGGCAGCGTCCCCGTGCCCGCGTCCGGGGCGCTCAGCTGCGGGGACAGCCAGGCGAGCACCACGAGCCCCCCGGTCCACAGCACCACGCCCAGCAGGTGCAGGCCCAGGGAGTTCACGGCGCCCATGTGGTCGTTGCCGCCCGCGGAGTGCCCGTTGAGGGCCATCGCGACGAGGGCCGCGCAGGACAGGGCCAGGGTCAGCAGCAGGCCGAGCAGCGCCCGGACCCCGAAGACCAGGGTGGTCACGACGGCCGCCACCACCACGATGGCCGCCTGGGCCTGGCCCGTGGGGATGTCCGTGGTGTAGTGCAGCAGCTGCTGGGTGTAGGTCCCGTCCCCGCCCACGGGCACGCCCGCGACGTCGGAGTAGGACAGCACGAGCACGGCCACGGCCGCCACCGTCCACACCACCGCCGCGGCCTCGGCGAGGCGCAGCGTGGCCCCGAAGAGCGGGTGCTCGGCCGCCGGGGACCGGTCCCGCTCGCCCCGGCGGTGCTCGTCGCGGGTGGCCGGAACGATCCCCACGGCGAACAGCAGGGCGCCCATGACCACCACGAGCGCGCCGTTGTGCACGAGCTCCGCCGCGGGCAGACCCCAGCGCACCAGCGCGCCCGGGTCGGCGGCGAGCCGGGCCGCGCCCGACCCGGTCCACAGCATGGCCAGGACGAGCGCCGTGAGGGCCACGACGGGCGCGGCCGCGAGCCACCAGGGGTCGATCCCCCGGCCGCCGGGCCGGGCGGCGGTGCCGTGGTCGGCGCGCTCGGCCGTCCTCGAACTCATGGTCAGTCTCCTTCATCCGCCCCACGACGACGGGGCGGCCCGTCTCCATTGTCCCCCCTCGGGGCGCACGGACCCGTGCGCCTGTGCCGGACCCCACACGGGCGGGCCTCAGTCCTCGAACAGCACGTCCCCCACGAACCCGCCCTCGGCGCAGCCCGGCGGTACGGCGAAGACCGCGGACCCGACCGGCGTGGTCCAGGCGTTGAGCATGTCGAGCTCGTCGAGCCGGCGCTGGATCGGGACGAACTGACGGTCCACGTCCGAGCAGTAGGCCGCGAAGAGCATGCCCGCGTCGCTGACCCCTCCGGCGGTCGCGCCCCGGCCCCGTGTGCCCGAGGCGTCCGCGACGGGCACGTCGTAGTTGTAGACCCGCCGGTGGATCCGCTCGAGGGGGTCCGCCGAGCGGGAGCGGCGCACGTGGGCGTGCTCCGCGATGACCGGGAAGCCCAGCGGCCCCCGCGCCTCGAGATCGGGCTCGTCGTGCTCGGTGTCCCCGGTCAGCGGGGCGCCGTCGCGCAGGCGCCGCCCCACCGCGTCCTCGCGGGCGGGGGTGTCCGCCTCGTCCCAGGTGTCCAGGTTCATGGCGATCCGGCGCAGCACCAGGCCCGTGCCGTCCGGGATCCACGGCGCGAAGCCGTCCCGGCCGTGGACCACGCGCTCGTGCTCCTCGGTGCCGCCTCGGGGGTTGACCGTGCCGTCCACCTGGCCGAAGAGGTTGCGCATGCTCGGCCCGCCCGGGACCGAGCCCACGGTGTGCCGGAACCCGTCCTGCACCCAGCACACGGCGGCGAAGGAGCGTGCGGCCTTGAGCAGCACCCGCTGGGCGTGCGAGACGGTCAGCCGGTCGTCGGCGCAGATCTGCAGCAGCAGGTCGCCGTCGTTCCACCGTTCCTCCAGCCGGTCGACCGAGAACGCCGGCAGGGGCCGCAGCCAGGCCGGCGCACGGTCCGGGGCGACCAGTCCGAGCAGCCGCGGCCCGAAGCCGAAGGTGACCGTGAGCCGAGCCGGGTGCGCGGCGAGCCAGGGCTCCTGGTCGGTGAGCGGCGCCCGGCCGGCGGCCAGGGCCGCGGCGTCCGCGGAGAGCACCCGCAGCAGACGCCGCACCGCGTCCCGGGTGCCGCCCGGGTGCAGCTCCAGCGCCACGAACGCGGCGAACGCCTGGGGGTCGGTGGCCACCCCGGCCTGCCGGGGGCCGTGGAAGGGTTCCGTGGCCCGCCCGTGCCCCTGCGCCTCCTGCCCGGCGACCGGCTGCGGTGCCGGGGCCGGGACCCCGGCCCGGCGTGCCGACTCCAGGCCCAGGGCCGTGGCGGCCCCGACGCCGGCGGCGCCGCCGGCCGCGAGCAGGCGCCGCCGCCCCACGCCGCGGGGCTCACCCACGGCAGACCGGTCCGGCCGCCGCAGGCGTGGCGCCGTTGGACGGGCCCGCCGCGCTCCCGCCCGAGCTGCCCGCGGGGTGACCCCCGCCGTGCTCCGCGCCACCGCTCGGGCCGCCGTTCTCACCCCCGGGCGCGTACTCCTCCTGCGCGCCGGCGTAGTCGCGGACGGCCGCCGTGACCGTCTGACCGGCCCCGTCCTCGAAGCCCAGGACGAGCTCGATCTCGTCCCCGGCGCGGAGGTCGCAGCGCAGGTCCAGGAGCATGAGGTGGTCCGCCCCGGGCTCGAGGGCGTAGGAGTCCCCCGGGGCGACGACGACCGGCTCCTGCCGCGGCTGCATGACCGTGCTGCCGGTCGCGGGGTCGAGCACCGTCCCGTGCAGCTCGACCCTCCCGGCGACGCCCTCGGCCGTCGCGCCGGTGAGCACGACCGGGCTGTCGCCCTCGTTGACGAGGGTGCCGAAGACCCCGGTCATGCCCCCGGCAGGGCCCGCCTTCGCCCAGGCCTGCTCCACGGTGAGCGGTTCGGCCGCGGCGGCGTGCCCGGCGTCGTGCGGGGACGAGCCGACGGAGGCGGGGGTGTCGGAGGTGGACGCGGCGGAGGTGGACGCGGCGGAGGGGACGGCGGCAGCCGGCGCCGTCCCCGGGGCGGAGGGGGCGCATCCCGTGAGCGCGACGGCCCCGAGGGCCAGGACGGCGGTGGTGCGCAGGAGGGCCGCAGGCACGGGGCCGGAGGCGCAGGAGGGTCGGCGGGCGGGTACGGACGTGGACATGGGTGCTCCTGGACGGTGCGGAGATCGGTGGGGTGCGCGCGGCGGCCGCAGCACGGCAGCCGGCGTGGGCCGCCCGGCGGACCGGGCGGGGAGGAGGCGCTGCGGCAGGGCGCCGGGGACGCCCGGAGGACCGGGCGGGCCGGAGACACCGCGGCAGGGCGCAGGGGACGTTGTGGGGCAGTGCGTCCCGGGCGGTCACGCGACAGGATGCGGAGGGCCCGCCCCGGCAGGGGTGCCGGGGCCCGCGGCAGGGGTGCCACTCACCCCCTGGCGCGGGGCACAGCGGACACCCCGCGGGCCGGGAGCCCGCGGCAGGGCGTCCTGGGGCCCCGCGGCAGGGTGCCAGGGCTCCGGCAGGGTGCCTCTCACCCCCTGGCGCGGGGCACAGTGGACACCCCGCGGGCCGGGACCCCGCGGCAGGGCGCAACGGCAGAGCCCAACGGGAGAGCGCAGCGGAGACCGGGTCGACCGGGCGGGCCGGGGCCCGCAACGGGGCCTGTCGGACGCCGTCGGCCCGGGCGGGCCGGGACCCGGCCGGTTCAGCGCGTGCGGCGCCTGCGGGAGAGGAGGGCCACCAGGCCGAGCACGCCCAGGGCGACGACCGCCCCGCCGACGGCGACAGCCCAGAGCGGCACGTCCCCGGACGTCGCGTCGTCCGCGGCCGCCTGGGCGCGCTCGGCGGAGTCCTCCGCCGGGGCGCTCGGGCCCGCCGTGGGCTCCTCCCCGGACCCGACGTCGTACGTGAAGGTCCCCTCGATGGGGTGCCCGTCGCTGGAGACGACCCGCCAGACGACGCGGTAGGTCTCGTCCTCGGTCCCCGCCGCGGTCAGGGGCTGGACCACGCGGTTGCCCTCCGGCTCGAGCGGGCCGTCCGTCACGGAGCGTCCCTCGGAGTCGGTCACCTGGACCTGGTGGCCGATGTCCATGACCTCCCCGGAGAAGGTGAGCTCGAGCTCCTCGGGCGCGGTGGTCAGGACGGCGCCGGGCTCCGGCGAGACGGCGGTGAGCTCGTCGTGCGCGGAGGCGGGCAGGGCGGTCAGGACGGTGAGGGCGCCCGCGGCCAGCAGGGCTGCGGTGCGTCGGGTGGTGGGCGTGGGCATGGGAACTCCTCGGGGCCGGGGTGGGGCGTGGGCGGGGCCGCCGGACCGGCACGGCCGGACGGCGGGCACGGACCGTCGGTCACCCCGCCGGGGACCCGGCCCGGGCGGCGCCGCGGCCGGCCGGCTCAGCCGGTGGGCAGCGCGGCGGGTCCCGGGAGGAGGACCGGCAGCAGGGGGCGACGGCGGGGACGCGGCGGCCCCCGGTGGGAGCGCACCGGGCGCAGCAGCGCCTGGTCGGTGAGCGCGTGCGGGCGCCCCGCGCGCACTGCCGGCGGGCGGACGACCACGACGGGTGCCGCCGGGACGTCCCGCCGCCGGCGCACGCGCAGCCGGACCGCCTCCAGCAGGACGACGGCCGCGACCTCGCCGTGGCGCATGAGCACGTAGGCCGCCAGCGCCGCCAGCACGTGGGAGACGACCATGGCGGCCCCGCCGTGCTCGGCGTGGGTCTGGACCTCCAGCACGAGGGCGGGTCCTGCGGCGGCGCCGTGGAGCGCGGGCCCGTGGGCGGTGTGGGACACCGTGCTCACCCCGCCGGAGCCGGCGAAGAGGGCGTGCAGCACGGACTGGCTGAGCAGCACGCCGAGCAGCAGGCAGGACCGGGAGAGCACCCGCTCGGCCAGGGCCATGCACAACGGTCCGGACAGGGCCAGGGACAGGAGCACGAGCAGCAGGGGCGGGGCCTGCCCGCCGGCGACCGCGTGGGAGAGGGCGGCCGCGGAGGTCGCGACGACCGCACCGGCCCAGCCGCGGACGAGGCGCCGTGCACGTGGTCCCACGCCGCCACCTCCCATCCTCTCGCGGGCCGCTCGGCCCGGTGCCCCCATTATGCGTGCCGCCCTCGGCGCGCTGCCAATCGCGGCGCCCGTGCCGTCAGGGCGCGGGACCGGGAACGCCGAAGGGGCGGCCCCGTGCGGGGCCGCCCCTTCGGACGAAGCGGGAGGAGGGGTCCGGAGCGGACCGCCGGTGTCCTTACTTCTTGGACACGGCCGCCTTGAGCTTGGAACCAGCGGTCAGCTTGACGCCGTGGCCGGCGGGGATCTCGATGGTCTCGCCGGTCTGCGGGTTGCGACCCGTGCGGGCGGCACGGTCGGTGCGCTCGACGGCCAGCCAGCCCGGGATGGTGATCTTCTCACCGGCGGAGACGGACTCCTCGAAGACCTGGAACATCGCGTCCAGGACGCCGTTGACGGCCGCGTTGGTGGTGCCGGCCTTCTCGGCGACCTCTGCGACGAGTTCGCTGCGGTTCTTAGCCATGTTCATGTCCTCCTGGACTTGGGGTCGTGGGGAAGCGCGGCGCGGGGACCGCTCGCGCTCCTGCGTCAGAAATTACCAGCTGGACTTGGAGATGCCGGGCAGTTCGCCGCGGTGTGCCATGTCGCGGAAGCGGACGCGGGAGATGCCGAACTTCTGGAGGGTGCCGCGGGGACGGCCGTCGATCTGGTCCCGGTTGCGCAGCCGGACCGGGGAGGCGTCGCGGGGCAGCTTCTGCAGGCCCAGGCGAGCCTCCTCGCGGGCCTCGTCGGTGGCGTTCTCGTCGACGAGGGTCTTCTTGAGCTCGGCACGCTTCGCGGCGTAGCGCTCGACGACGACCTTGCGCTGCTCGTTCTTGGCGATCTTGGACTTCTTGGCCATGGATTCAGCGCTCCTCGCGGAAATCGACGTGCTTGCGGACGACCGGGTCGTACTTCTTGAGCACCATGCGGTCCGGGTCGTTGCGGCGGTTCTTGCGGGTCACGTAGGTGAAACCGGTGCCGGCGGTGGACTTGAGCTTGATGATGGGACGAACGTCCTTGTCCTTGGCCATGCTAGATCTTCTCCCCACGTGCGATCATGTCGGTCACGACGGCGTCGATACCGCGCGCGTCGATGACCTTGATGCCCTTGGCGCTGACGTTGAGCGTCACGCTGCGGCGCAGCGACGGCACCCAGTACCGCTTCTTCTGGATGTTCGGGTCGAACCGGCGCTTGGTACGGCGGTGCGAGTGCGAAATGCTGTGCCCAAAGCCCGGCTGAGCTCCGGTCACCTGGCAGTGCGCTGCCATAGTGTTCTCCTCCAATGTTGACGAAATGACGGCACGCAGTGGGTGCCGCAGATGATCACTCAGCTGCGGCAACGGGCGTCCCGCCACCTTCAGAATTGCCACCGTTCGCCAACCGGGCCCTCTCGTAAGGCCCGCGGCCGGAACCGGCGAAGGCCTCGCCACGATGAAGACGGTGAAGATCAAGGTGCCGGAAGGTGGACTCCACCACACGACAGCCTTGAAGTCTAGGCCCGGACGGACTTCCCCGCAACCTGACGTCAGGTGTGACCAGCTTCGGGTCAGTCTACCGGCTCCCCGGAACCCCGCAAACCTGGGGACGGCCCCGGCGGCTCAGGGGCGGGCCTGCTCGGCGGGGGCCGTGCTCCCGTCCTGGGGCGCGGGCCCGGCGGGCAGCACGGGACGCGGGCGCAGGGTCGTCCACTCGGGGTGCCGGGCGGTGACCGTGTCCCCGGAGGAGGTCCCCCGCAGCCGCCGTCCGAGCCAGGGCAGCAGGTACTCGCGGGCCCAGCGGAGGTCCTCGGCCGGCACTCCCGGGGTCGCCGTGACCGGCAGCTCCTCCGTGGACGGCAGCTCCAGGGCGTGCTGCACGCCCAGCAGCTCGAGCATCCGGGCGGCCACGTGGGTGTGACCCGCCGGGGACATGTGCAGGCGGTCCACCGCCCAGTAGCGCCAGTCCTGCAGGGTGCGCATCCGCCAGTAGTCGAGGAGCATGCACCCGTGCCGGTCGGCGATCTCCCGGACGTGCTCGTTGTAGAGGGCCTGACGGGGGCGGGTCCAGGACGTGGGGGCGTCCCGGCCGGGGTCGAAGGCCGTGAGCAGCACCACCTGGGCGCCCGAGTCTCGGAGCCGGGCGACCGCCGGCTCGTAGACCTCCATGAGTGCGTCCACGTCCGCCCGGGGGCGCAGCAGGTCGTTGCCGCCGGCGTAGAGGCTCACCAGGGTCGGCTCCAGGGCCAGGCACGCGTCCAGCTGCTCCGCGACGATCCCGCGGAGCAGCCGCCCCCGGACCGCCAGGTTCGCGTAGCGGGTGTCCGGGTGGGCCGCGGTCAGCTGCTCGGCCACGAGGTCTGCCCAGCCGCGCACCCCGTTGGGGCGCGCGGGGTCGGGGTCCCCCACGCCCTCGGTCATGGAGTCGCCGAGCGCCGCGTAGCGCACGGGCGGGGCCAGGGGCGCGGCGGCCGGGCGGGGCACGGTGGGCTCCGTCATGCGGGGTGCTCTCCGTTCGGGGACAGGCGACCGGGCGGGGACCGGGCGGGTCCCGCGCCGGATCAGGGGGCGGTGCGGTCGGTGTGCTGCGGCTGCTCGGGCTCCCCGACCGGCCGGAGGCGGGAGCGGTTGCCGAGCGCCTCGTTGACCGCGCGCACCAGGGAGTTCGCCCGGGCGTTGTCCGGCAGCTGTTCGATGAGCACCGGGTTGCCCGCCTGGTCGGCCAGGGGGACGCGCCAGTTGGGGTACTCGTCCCCCGTGCCCGGCTGGTTCTGCATCCGGCGCTCGCCGACCGCGTCCACGAGGGAGACGTTGAACAGCAGGGCCGGGGACTGCGCCAGGTAGCGGTGCAGCGCCTCGACCAGGCCCTGCTCGTCCGTGGCGTCCCCGTCGGGGAGCAGCCCGTCCGCGGCGACGGCCGCGAGGAACGTCTCGAGCTGCCGGCGCGCCTCGGCCCGCTCCTCCTCCACGGGGCGGGCCAGCAGGCCGAGCTCCTGGCGCACATCCACCTGGACGCCCTCCAGGAAGCCCGCGGTGGGCGGGAAGTCGTGGGTGTTCACGGAGGCCATGCTCAGCTCCCGGTACCGCGCCGGCGGCAGGGGCTCGTCGCCGTCCACCTCGAACCACAGGATCGACGTGCCCAGCACGCCGCGCTCCGCCAGGTACTCGCGCACCCACGGCTCGAGGGTGCCGAGGTCCTCCCCGACCACCACCGCCCCGGCCAGCTCGGCCTCGAGCGCGAGGATGCCCACCATCGCCTCGTGGTCGTAGTAGACGTAGGCGCCCTCGGAGGCCTCCTGGCCGTCCGGGATCCACCACAGCCGGAACAGGCCCAGGACGTGGTCCACGCGGATGCCCCCGGCGTGCCGGAAGATCGTGCGCAGCATGTCCCGCCAGGGCAGGTAGCCCGCCTCGGCCAGGCGCTCGGGGTGCCACGGGGGCTGGGACCAGTTCTGCCCCTTCTGGTTGTACATGTCCGCCGGCGCGCCCACGCTGACACCGGGGGCCAGCACGCCCTGGAGCGTCCAGGCGTCGGCGCCCTGCTTGTGCACCCCCACGGCGAGGTCGTGGATCACTCCGATGTCCATCCCGGCCAGGTGCGCGGCCCGCTGGGCGGCCTCGAGCTGCTCGTCCAGCAGCCACTGCATCCACACGTGGAAGTCGATCCGGTGGGACAGGCGGGTCCGCGCCTCCACCGCGTAGGGGGCCTCCGGGCCCGCCGCCACGTCGTCCCACTCGGGGGCGTCGTCGCCGAGCTCCTCCCGCAGCGCGCACCACAGGCCGAAGTCCTGCAGGCCCTGCCCGCCCTCGGCCACGAAGCGGCGCAGCTGCTGCTGACGCTGCGGGGAGCGGCGGACGGTGAACAGCAGCTCGAGGCTCTTCAGCTTGGCCGCGTAGGCCTTGTCCCGGTCGATGGTGCTGGTGTCGAGGTTGTCCTTGCGCTGGATCGCGGCCAGCGTGTTGACCACCTCGAGGTCGGCCGGGCGCAGGTAGGCGTACTCGGGGACCTCGGCGATGCGCAGGTAGAGGGGGTTGAAGAACCGGCGGCTGGTCGGCAGGTACGGCGAGGGCTCCACCGGCGGGACGGGCTCGGCGGCGTGCAGGGGGTTGACCAGCAGGTAGTCGGCCCCCTGCTCCCCCGAGATCGCGGCGAGGCTCGCGAGGTCCGAGATGTCGCCGACGCCCCACGACCGCCCGGAGGTGACCGAGTAGATCTGGGCCATGTAGCCCCAGCGGTGCCGCCCGTGCAGCCGGTCGGTGCTGGACAGGTGCCGCGGGGTGACGGCCAGCGGCGTCGTGACCGGGCGTCCGCCGTCGACCTCGGGGCACTCCGCGCGCACCTCGTACCAGCCCACGGGGAGGCCCTCGGGCACCTCGAAGGTGGCCTGGCCGGTGAGCACGCCGTCCACGTCCCTCGGGGAGCGCCAGTTGTCGACCTGGGGCGCCGTCGTCCGCGCGCCGTCCTCCGCCACGAGGCTCACCCGCACCATGGCACCGTGCGGGACGTGCGCCGCGAAGCGGGTGCGCTCGCCCGCGACGGCGACGACCACGGGCGGCAGCACCCGCCGCCAGGGAACCAGCTCCCGGTCGGCGAGGCACGCCTCGACCGCGGCGTCGTCGGCGGCGTCCGCGCCCAGCGCGGCGAGCACGGCGCGCAGGGTCGGCTCCGGGACCTCGCGCTCCTGTCCGTCGAACCCGGAGTAGGTCGTGGAGACCCGGTAGGACTCGGCGAGCCGGCGCAGCGCGCCGTCGGTGGTGGTGGTGTCGGCCATGGCCCCCACTCTATCCATGGGCACGGGACGAGCCGCAGACTGCTGACGGTCCGGGCGGCTACGCCAGGGTGCGGGCGACGTCGATGACGAAGCGGTAGCGCACGTCCGAGGCGACCACCCGGTCGTAGGCGGCGTCGACGTCGTCGGCGCCGATCAGCTCGATCTCGGACTCCACGCCGTGCTCGGCGCAGAAGTCCAGCATCTCCTGGGTCTGCGGGATCCCTCCGACCATCGACCCGGTGAGCACGCGCTGGCGCGCCGCGAGCGCCATGGCCCGCACGCTGTACGGCTCGGTGGGCAGTCCCACGGAGCACAGCACGCCGTCGACCCGCAGCAGGGAGAGGTACTGCTCGATGGGCAGGTCCGCGGAGACGGTGTTGAGGATCAGGTCGAAGCGGCCCTTGTTGCGCTCGAAGGTCTCCGGGTCCTTCGTGGCCCAGTAGTCGCCGGCCCCGAACGCCAGCCCGTCCTCCTGCTTGGACAGGCTCTGGCTGAGCACGGTGACCTCCGCGCCCATGGCGGCGGCGATCTTCACGGCGACGTGGCCCAGACCGCCCATGCCGAGGACGGCGACCCGCCGGCCGGGGCCGGCGCCCCAGCGCCGGAGCGGGGCGTAGGTGGTGATCCCGGCGCACAGCAGCGGGGCGGCCCGGGCGGGGTCCAGGGCCTCGGGCACGCGCAGCACGAAGCGCTCGTCGACCACGACCGCGCCGCTGTAGCCGCCCCGGGTGACGGCGCCGTCGGGCTGGGGCGTGTTGTAGGTGGCCGTCACGCCCTCGGTGCAGAACTGCTCCTGCCCGTCGGTGCAGTACTCGCACCGGCCGCAGGAGTCGACGAAGCAGCCGACGCCCACGGTGTCACCGGGGACGAAGCCGGTCACGGCCTCCCCGACGGCGCTGACGCGGCCGACGATCTCGTGCCCGGGGGTGACGGGGTAGTGCGTGCCGCCCCACTCGTCGCGGGCCACGTGGATGTCGGAGTGGCAGATGCCGGCGAAGAGGATCTCGATCGCGACGTCGCTCGGTCCCACCGGGCGGCGCTCGATCGTGGTGCGGTGGAAGCCGGAGTCGGCGGAGACGGCCTCGAGGGCGGGGACGGTGGTCATGGAGTGCTCCTGTCGTGGTGCGGATGTCGTGCTGCGGACGTCGTGGAGGGGTGCCGGGGCGCGGTGCTCGTGGTGCCGGCGCCGTGGACCGGCGACCGCCGGGCGGTGCCCGTGCGCGGGAGGGACGCCGGGGGCGCGCCCCCGGGGATCGGCGACGCCCTACGGGGCGGGCCGGCCGGGTGCGCTCACCAGGCGCCGGCGACGAGCTCGTAGGACCTGGCGCGCACCTCGGGGTCGTGTGCGTAGCTGTTGAGGATCAGTTCGTCGGCCCGGGTGAGCTCGACGACCTGCTCGAGGTCCTCGACCACCCGCTCGGGCGTGCCCACCGCCGAGACGGCGAGGTGCTCCTGCACCATGCCGGCCTCCGCGGCGGTGAGCTCGACCCGCTCGACCGGGGGCTGGAGCGGGCGCCGGTCGTTGCGGGCGATCCCGCGCACCAGCAGCTGGTGGGTGGTGAACTGGTGCCGCGCCTCCTCGTCGGTGTCGGCCGCGAGGACGTTGGCGGCCACCATCACGTGCGGGCGCTCGACCGTGGCGGTCGGGGCGTGCGCGTCGAAGCGCTGCCGGTACAGGGCGATGGCGTCCATGATCCTGGCCGGGGCGAAGTGGGAGGCGAACGCGTAGGGCAGGCCGAGGCGGGCGGCGACCTCCGCGCCGCCCGTCGAGGAGCCGAGGATCCACAGGGGAACGTCCGTCCCCCGGGCCACGGGCGCCCGGACGGCCTCCTGCTCCTGGCCGCCGAACAGGCGCAGCAGCCGGCGCACGTCGGTCTCGAAGGTGTCGTGCCCGGCCTGGCCGCGCCGCAGCTCGAGGGCGGTGCGCATGTCGGTGCCGGGGGCCCGGCCCAGGCCGAGCTCCACCCGGCCCGGGTGGAAGTTGGCGAGCGTGCCGAAGGCCTCGGCCACGGTCAGCGGCACGTGGTTGGGCAGCATGATCCCGCCGGAGCCCACGCGCAGGTGCTCCGTGGCGGCGAGGGCCTGGCCGATGAGCACCGCCGTGGCGGAGGACGCGAACGCCTCCGTGTTGTGGTGCTCGGCGTACCACAGGCGCCGGTATCCGGCGGTGTCGAGGCGGCGGGCGAGGTCGACCGCCTCACGGAGGGCGTCCGCGGTGGAACGGCCCTCGGACAGGGGCACGAGGTCGAGGGCGGACAGCGGGACGTGGGACGTGGTGGGCAAGGGCGGTGCTTCTTCCGTCGGGGATGGCACGAAGGGGTCCGGTGGCGGCAACACCCCGGGGCGGACCGGTTATTCCGGGAGTTGTCCTGCTCACACGCCCGCCGCGGGCGGGCGCGGGTGGGGCACCATGGGAGCATGACGTCCTTCCCCGCCCCCACGCCGTCGCTGCCCACGCCCTCCTCCGAGCTGCCGGCCCCCGCCCCCGGGTGGGTCCCGTCGTGCGTCGTGTTCGACTGCGACGGCATCCTCATGGACACGGAGGCGAACTGGGCGCGGGTCCAGCGGAGCGTCTGCGAGAGCCACGGGCTGGAGTTCACCGAGGACCTGGAGCGCCGGATGATGGGCTGGTCCGCGGCGGACGTCGCCACGGCGATCGCCGACGCCGCGCAGGCCGACCGCGCCGCGGTCCACGCCGAGGTGCTGCGCACGGAGGAGCGCACGCTGAGCGGTCACATCGTCCCGCTGCCGGGTGCGCTCGAGACGGTGCGCGCGTTCGCCGAACGGCTGCCCGTGGCCGTGGCCAGCAACTCCACGAGCAAGATCCTCGGCGTGAAACTGGAGGAGGCCGGTTTCGCCCCCCACCTGCGCACGTGGGTCTCCTCCGAGGACGTGCCCCGCGGCAAGCCGGCCCCGGACATCTACGCCGAGGCCGTCCGGCGGCTGGGCTTCGCCCCGGGCGAGGCCCTGGCGGTGGAGGACTCCGTGGTCGGCGCGACCTCGGCCGTGGCGGCGGGACTGGTGGTCGTCGCCGTGCCGTCGGTCCCCGGCGGCGATCCGGTGCCCGCCCACCACCGGGCGACCGCACTGACCGACCCGGCCTTCCGGGAGCTCGTGTCCCGCTGGCTGGGCTGACGGCGGGCGCCCGGGGCGCTCAGCGGTTCCAGAGACCGTAGGTCTGCGCGAGCTCGGAGACCTTGCGGGCCCGGGCCAGGCGCGGCAGGTAGCTGCCGTCGCCCACGACGTGCCCGGAGTCGTGCTGGGTGATGAGCTCGCGCGCCCACGTGATCTCCTGCTCGCTCGGGGCGAGGTTGCGGTTGATCCCGTCCGTCTGCTGCGGGTCGAGGCACAGCTTGCCGGTCATGCCCATGGACTGCGTCACGGCGCACGCCTCGGCGAGCTCCTGGTCCGAGGCGCCCAGGGTGGGGCCGTCGATCGGTCCGGGCAGCTCGCCCACCCGGGACGCCACCACGAGGCTCGAGCGCGCGAACGCCAGCGCCAGGGGGTCCGCGCTGACCCCCGTGTCCCGGCGGAAGTCACCGACCCCGAACGCGAGCCGGAACACCCCGGGGGCCCGGGCGATGTCGTTGGCGTTCATGATCCCCACGGCCGACTCGATGAGGGCGACCACCGGGGTGCCGGCCGGAGCCATCATGGCCGTCTTGGTGATGTGGTCGGGGTGCTCCGTCTTGGCCAGCATGATCCCGCGCAGGTGGCCGACCCGGCTCAGGGCGGCCAGGTCCTGCTCCCAGTAGGGGGTCGTGATGTCGTTGATCCGCACCCAGGCGCTCGCCCCGGCCTCGAAGGCCTCCACCACGTTGCGGCGGGCCTCGTCCTTGCCCTCGGCGGGGATGGCGTCCTCGATGTCGAAGACGACGGAGTCCGCCTCCGAGGCGAGCGCCGCCGGGAAGACGGAGGGGTCGGCGGCCGACGTCAGCAGCCACGAACGGGACAGGCGGGCGGGCAGCGCGGCGGCGCGCTGATTGCGGTAGGGGGCCACGGAGGGGTCCTTTCCGGGTGGGGAGCGGCGGGGACGGCGGCCCCGGGGACACCCGCCCCCGCGGTCCGGCCCGGGCCGTAGGAGCTGTCCAGTCTAGGCGTCCCGCCGGGCCGGCGGGACGCTCAGACGTCCAGGGGCGTGTGACGTCGGTCTACCCGTTCCCCGGCCACGACGGGGCCCGGGGCCGTGCCGGCCCCGAAGGGAGACCCGCCGAGGGCCTCCCGGCCGTGCGCGGACGTCCAGTTGCCCAGGTCGGGCCCCACCGGCACGATCCGGGACGGGTTGATGTCCTCGTGGACCACGAAGTAGTGCTGCTTGATCTGCTCGAAGTCCACGGTGTCGCCGAAGCCGGGGGTCTGGAAGAGGTCCCGCGCGTAGCCCCAGAGGTGGGGCATCTCGGTGAGCTTGTTGCGCGAGCACTTGAAGTGCGAGTGGTAGACGGGGTCGAAGCGCACCAGGGTGGTGAACAGCCGCACGTCCGCCTCGGTGATGTGCTCGCCCATGAGGTAGCGGCGGGTGGCGAGACGGTCCTCGAGCCAGTCCATGGCGGCCCACAGCCGCTCGTAAGCCTTCTCATGGGCCTGCTGGGAACCGGCGAAGCCGCACCGGTAGACCCCGTTGTTGACCTCGGTGTAGACCCGCTGCATGACCTCGCGCATCTCGTCCTCCAGCTCGGCCGGCCACAGGTCGGGGGCGCCCTCGCGGTGGTGGTCGACCCACTCCTTGGCGAGGTCCTCCGTGATCCGGGGGAAGTCGTTGGTCACGACCCTTCCGCTCGCGATCTCCACGACGGCGGGCACGGTGATCCCCCGCGGGTAGTCGGGGTAGCGGGCGAAGTACGCCTCCTGGAGGCGCTCGATGCCCAGCACCGGGTCCCGCCCGTCCGGGTCGAGGTCGAAGGTCCACGAGCGCACGTCGTGGACGGGGCCGGGCAGCCCCACGGACAGGACGTCCTCGAGCCCCAGGAGCCGCCGCACGATCAGGGTGCGGTTGGCCCACGGGCACGCGCGCGCCGCCACGAGGCGGTAGCGCCCGGGTTCGACGGGCCAGGCCTGCGCCCCCTCCGGGACGGCGGCGGTGGCCGGGTCGCGGACGATCCGGTCCTCGATGTAGGTGGTGTCCCGGGTGAACTCCTCGCCGGGGTGCACGTAGGCACCGGCGGTGCTGTGCTCGGACCGCTGGGCGCTGCGCTGTGACATGGTGGCTCCTCGCTGGGCGGAGGTCGGGGTGCGGTGCTCCGGGGGCAGGCGCTCGGGGCGCCGCCGCCCGGGAGGGCGTCCGGCGCGACGTCCGCACCGCCCGCCCTGCTTTTTGATGATATGTCCATCACAGCGGCGGCGCCAGGCGCGGCACGACGTCGGGGGGCGAGGTCTACAGTGGAGGCGTCCAGCACCCTTCCAGCACGGAAACAGTCCGCCCATGAGCACCCACGGCAACGAGCCCGAGTTCGGGCAGCGCCTCCCCCCGGAGCACGTCCCGCCCCGGACGGCACCCCGCGCGGCACACCGGCCGGCGACCTCCCCGCGGGCGGCCCGGCGGATGGCGCGCGGACTCTCCTTCACCCTCGTGATGCTGGGCCTGCTGATCGGCGGCGGGCTCGCCGCCCTGGGCAGCGCCTGGGGATGGGCCATCGGAGCACTCCTCGTCCTGCCCGGCCTCGTGGGCTTCACCGTCGTCCAGGCGCAGCTGCACCCGGCCCTCCGGGACGCCTCGGTCCCACCGCTGCGGAGCCGCTCGAGGCTGTGGCTCGTCCCCGCCGGCCTGCTGGTGCTGGGCGCCCTGCTGCTGGCCGGGGCGCTCGGGGCCCAGCCGCTGCTGGCGGGCACCGACCGCGCCCACCAGGTGGAGGAGTACGTCAGCGTCCTGGTCGTCTCGGGGATGACCCTGGTGGTCGCCGCCGGCCTGGGGTTCGGCCTCGTGGCCATGGCCTCGTTCACCCCGGTCGACGACGACGACTCCCCGCTGCGCCCCACGGGGTACGCCGAGCGCCTCCGGCGGCCGGCACGCGGCCCCGTGGACCACTACGACTCGGAGTGGATCCGCGGCCGCCGGACGCGGTACGGCCGCGGCGCCGGGGACGACCCGGGGAACGAACCGCCGGCCGATTGACATTTGTTGATATGTCAATCTAAACTGGGCTCTTTCCCGATCCACGAGAGGACCGCCGCATGAGCCACCCGGAGCCCGACGAGGTCAACTGGCTGACGGAGGAGGAGCAGCGGGTCTGGCGCGGCTTCCTGGCCCTGAGCCGCGGCATGCAGACCGCGGTGGACCGCCAGCTGTCGCGGGACAGCGCCCTGTCCGGCTCCGAGTACGAGGTCCTCGTCCTGCTCTCGGAGAGCAGCACCGGCGTGATCCGCTCCCGCGACCTCCTGCACGAGCTCGGCTGGGAGCGCAGCCGCCTGTCCCACCTGCTCTCCCGCATGGCCCGGCGCGGGCTGCTCGAGCGGCTGCCGTGCGACAGCGACGCGCGCGGCCTCGACGTGCGGATCACCCCGGAGGGGCTGCAGGCGATCCAGGCCTCGGCTCCCGGTCATCTCGAACTGGTGCGGGCCGCGCTCATCGACCACCTGACGCAGGAGGAGATGGACGCGCTGCTCTCCGTCTCGAACAAGGTGCTCCCCCGGCTCGAGGAGCTCGGACTGTGCTGACCCGGGGCCTGCTCGCCGGCCTCTCCTGACGCGACGGACTCCCGGCCTGCCCCCGGACAGGGGACAGGCCCTGCCGCATGGGGGGATCGGCAGGGCCTGTCAGGCATCCCGATCGGGGGAATGGGACGCCGGTCGCCGGCAGGAACCGTCCGGAGGCAGATGGGGGGATCACCTCCGGGCCATCGCCGACGACAGATTTACCTTAGACCCAGTGATCTGCATGAGCAAGCCGACTGTGCGTTTTGTGGCCGTGCCGCCGCCGCGCGCGGCGATTCCCGCCGGACGTGCACCGACGGACGGGCACCGACGGACGGGCACGGGCGGACAGGCGCCGACGGGCGGACACCCGTCACCGGGCCCGCCGGGCACGAGAGAACCCCCTGACACGAGGGAACCCGGACACGCGAGCGCCCGGACATGGGAGCGCCCGGACATGGGAGCGCCCGGACATGGGAGCGCCCGGACATGGGAGCGCCCCCGCCGGCCTGAGCCGGCGGGGGCGCTCCCCGCGCACCACGGGCGTGGCGCGCGGGGCCGGACCTACTTGGTCTGGCCCTCCTTGGCGAGGACGTAGTCGTAGACGACCTCCTCGCCCTCGCCGCCGTCGGTGCGCGGCTTGGGGTCGAGCATCAGCTCGGGCTTGACGGCCGAGGCGATGTCGTCCTCGTTGTGCGGGTCCCCCGGGAAGTACAGCTGCTGGGTGACCAGCTGGTAGCCCGGCGCGGAGACCTTGATGTGGATGTGCGCCGGGCGCCAGGCGTGCCAGCCGGCCGCACTGATGAGCTGCCCGCAGGCCCCGTCGGTGGGGATCTGGTACGGGGCCGGGCGCTTGGTGTTGATCTCGAAGTACCCGTTCTCGTCGGCCTTCACCGTGCCGCGGAACAGCCACTCGGGCAGCTCAGGGGCGTACTGGGAGTAGAAGCCGTTGGCGTCGGCGTGCCAGATCTCCACCTGGGCGCCCTGCAGCGGGTTGCCGTCGGTGTCGGTGAACCGGCCTTTGAACAGCAGCGGAGTGCCGGGCTCGTCCTCGCGCATCTCCAGCGTGGCCGGGGTGGGCAGCACCGGGGAGTCGGGCACGTAGTAGGGGCCCTCGATGGTGCCGACGGCACCGGGGCGCTCCTGGGAGTTGACGTCCTCGATGGTGTGCTCCAGCCACACGTCCAGGAACAGCGGCCACTCCCCGTCGGTGCCGACCTTGATCAGCCACGCCTTCAGCGCGTTGTACTCCTCGTAGGTGACCTGGTGCTCGACCGCGATGTCGTTGATCGCCTTGATCGCCGCACCGGCCAGCAGGGACACCCGCTCCTTCGGCACGTCCAGCTTCGCCAGCTTGCCCGAGGCGGCGAACCGCTCGGTCGCCTTGGACCCGGCCTCGACCGCGGTGCCCTCGTTCTCCTTGCGCGTCGCCGCGCCGGTCTCCGTCATGGTGTTCTCCACATTCCTCGTTGAAGGGTCGTCGGGGACACGCCGCGTCCAGGGCTTTCGGCCCGGGACCGGCGCCCCGGCCCGGGGCGTTCTGCTGTGACTCCGGACACGTCGACGTCCCCCTCAGCCTAGGCGGACGATCAGGACGCTACAAATATCGATTAGGCCACTTCTTTGCACCCAATGTGGCATAAAGACACCCTGGGTTACTCCTAGGGTTTTGCCTGATGTGATCGGAGTCACGGACCACCAGACTGGTCTGCATACCCTCCGGCACGAGCCGGTCGCGGCGGGGCCCCGGGTCCCCGCGTCCCGGTCGGACGTCCTGCCCGGCCGTCCCGCGCCGGCGTCCCACCCGGACATCCCGATCAGAAGGAGCACGTCATGACCGAGAACCTGACCCACGTCCGCGAGGTCCTCTCCGACGCCGTGGTGGACGACCGCGAGAACGGCGTCATCCGTGCCAAGCGGGAGATCTTCACCGACGAGGAGATCTTCGAGCTGGAGATGAAGTACATCTTCGAGGGCAACTGGGTGTACCTCGCTCACGAGTCGCAGATCCCGAACGTGGGCGACTACTTCACCACCTACATCGGTCGCACCCCGGTCGTGATCACCCGCGACAAGGAGGAGAAGCTCAACTGCATCGTCAACGCGTGCTCCCACCGCGGCGCGATGCTGTGCCGGCGCAAGACGGACAACCGCACCACCTTCACCTGCCCCTTCCACGGCTGGACGTTCAAGAACTCCGGCGAGCTGCTCAAGGTCAAGGACGGCCGCAACGGCGGCTACCCGGAGAACTTCAACAAGGAGGGCTCGCACGACCTCACCAAGGTGGCCCGCTTCGAGTCCTACCGCGGCTTCCTGTTCGGCTCCCTGAACCCCGACGTGCTGCCCCTCGAGGAGCACCTGGGCGACGCCACCACGGTGATCGACTCGATCGTGGACCAGTCCCCCGAGGGCCTCGAGGTCCTCCGCGGCGCCTCGACCTACACCTACGACGGCAACTGGAAGGTCCAGGCGGAGAACGGCGCCGACGGCTACCACGTGACCTCCGTGCACTGGAACTACGCCGCCACCACCGCCCGCCGCACCGCCGGGGACTCCGCCAACAAGACCAAGGCCATGGACGCCGGCAAGTGGGGCAAGGTCAAGGGCGGGTTCTACTCCTACGAGCACGGCCACCTGCTGCTGTGGCAGGAGTGGACCAACCCGCAGGACCGCCCGCTGTGGGACCGCCGCGAGGAGCTCGTCGACAAGTACGGCGAGGAGATGGCGAACTTCATGATCAACATCTCGCGCAACCTCTGCCTGTACCCGAACGTGTACATCATGGACCAGTTCTCCTCGCAGATCCGGCACTTCCGCCCGATCTCCGCGGACCAGACGGAGGTCACCATCTACTGCATCGCCCCCAAGGGCGAGTCGCAGGAGAACCGCTCCAAGCGGATCCGCCAGTACGAGGACTTCTTCAACGCGACCGGCATGGCGACCCCGGACGACCTCGAGGAGTTCCGCTCCTGCAACAAGACCTACTGGGCCACCTCCGCGCCGTGGAACGACATGTCCCGCGGGGCCGCGCACGAGATCCAGGGCCCGGACGAGCAGGCCCAGGCCCTCGGCATGACCCGCGTCATCGCCTCCGGGGTGCGCACCGAGGACGAGGGCCTGTACCCGATCCAGCACAGCTTCTGGAAGGACGTCATGGACAAGGGTCTGGCCGCGGAGGAGCGCGCCGCCGAGCAGTCCGCCCCCGTGACCGCCTGAGCCCGACTCCTCCGAACCACAGAAAGAGTGCAGAACACCATGGCCAACCTGCTGAACCCCGTGACGGCGCTGAAGACCGCCGAGGAGATCGCGACCCTCGAGACCGTGCGCGCCTTCCTCTACAAGGAGGCGCGCCTGCTGGACGACCGCCAGTTCGACGAGTGGCTCGAGTGCTACCACCCGGACTCCGAGTTCTGGATGCCCTCCTGGGGCGACGACGACCAGCTGACCGAGGACCCCCAGAACGAGATCTCCCTGATCTACTACGACAACCGCGGCGGCATCGAGGACCGCGTGTTCCGCATCAAGACGGACCGCTCCTCCGCCACGTCCCTGCCGGACCCCCGCACCGGGCACAACATCACCGATGTGGAGGTCCTCGCCCAGGACGGCGACCAAGTGCAGGTCCGCTTCAACTGGTTCACGCTGTACTTCCGCTACAACACGACGGACACGTACTTCGGCACCAGCTTCTACACGATCGACCTCTCGGGCGAGAAGCCCGTCATCCTGAAGAAGAAGGTCGTCCTGAAGAACGACTACATCCACCACGTCGTGGACGTCTACATGATCTGACGCCGGCCGCGGCCGGCCCTGCCCCGGGGCCGGCCGCGCACGGACCGTCAGCACCCCCGTGCTCGGCGAGCACCCCCACAGACTTTTCCGGGCCGCGCGGACGCGGCCCCCCACCCAGGAGGAAATCATGGGCCACCAGGTAGCCCTCAGCTTCGAGGACGGCGTCACGAAGGTCGTCAAGGTCGGCGACTACGAGACCGTCCTGGACGCCGCCTACAAGGCGCGCATCAACATCCCCGCGGACTGCCGGGACGGCGCCTGCGGCACCTGCAAGGCCTTCTGCGACTCCGGCACCTTCGACCCCGGGGACTTCATCGACGACGCCATGACCGAGGACGAGCTCGAGAAGGGCTACCTGCTCACCTGCCAGGCGGTCCCCGAGTCCGACATGGCCATCCAGATCCCGGCGACCGCCGAGTCCGCGAAGACCTCCGCGGCCACGTTCAGCTCCACGCTCCAGGAGCTCGAGAAGCACTCCGAGTCGACGATCTCCTTCACCCTCGACGTCGAGCAGCGGGAGGAGCTCGCGTTCCTGCCGGGGCAGTACGTCAACATCAAGGTCCCCGGCACCGACGCCGAGCGCTCCTACTCCTTCAGCAGCGGCCCCGACGTCGAGGGCGCGGGCTTCATGGTGCGCATCACCCCGCAGGGGGCGATGTCCGAGTACCTGCGCGACCGCGCCCAGGTCGGCGACAGCATCGAGTTCACCGGCCCCTACGGTTCGTTCTTCCTGCGCGAGCCGAAGCGCCCGCTGCTGCTGCTGGCCGGGGGCACCGGCCTGGCGCCGCTGCTGTCGATCCTGGAGAAGCTCGCCGAGAACCCGCCCGCCACCCCGGTGCACCTGATCTACGGCGTGACCCGGGAGGCCGACATCGTGGGCCTCGACCGGATCCGTGCGTACGAGTCCAGGCTGCCGGCGTTCACCTGGGACTACATCGCCTCCGAGGAGGGCACCTCCGCCCCCCACACCGGCTACGTCACCCAGATCATCGAGCCGTCCCACCTCAACGACGGGGACGTCGACGTCTACCTCTGCGGGCCGCCGCCCATGGTCAACGCCGTCTCCTCGTGGCTGGACCGCGAGGGGATCGAGCCCGCGAACTTCTACTTCGAGCGGTTCGCGCCGAAGGAGACCACCGGAGGCGACGCCGAGACCGGCGCCCCTCCGTCCCCGGAGAAGGTGGCCGCCGAGGGCGACACCATGACCCGCACCGAGGCGGTCTCCTCGAT
Source organism: Kocuria oxytropis (assembly GCF_040981195.1). Classification (NCBI taxonomy): domain Bacteria; kingdom Bacillati; phylum Actinomycetota; class Actinomycetes; order Micrococcales; family Micrococcaceae; genus Kocuria; species Kocuria oxytropis. The sequence continues at coordinate 108,638 of NZ_JAVFXA010000001.1, forward strand.
GGAGACCGGCCGCCTGGAGTTCCGCAAGGAGGACAGCTTCGCCCACCTCGACGCCCGGATGGGTCTCGAGCTCGCCGTCACCGAGCTCATGATGGGCCGGCTGAGCGAGGAGCAGCTGCACCAGTTCCGCCGTCTCGCCGAGGCCACCACCCACTCCGTGGGCGCCGGCACGGTCTCGGACCCCGAGGAGTACGTGCGGACCAACGAGGAGTTCCACGAGTACCTCTTCGTGGTCAGCGACAACCCGGCGCTGCTGGAGTCCTACCGCCGGCTCGACGTGCGCGAGCAGATGGCCGCGACCTTCCAGAAGGGCACCGAGATCTTCGCCCGGGTCGCCCAGGACCACCTCGACGTCGTCGCGGCCTTCGAGTCGGGCGACAAGGAGCGGGCCCGCGAGGTCATCATGGCCCACGCCCGCGACGCCAAGGAGACCATGTCCACGGCGATCGACGTCAAGGAGGCCGGCAACTGATGGGCGCGCCGTACGCGGGACAGTTCGTCACCCCGGGCCGCTTCGCCGGCAAGGTCGCGGTCGTGACCGGCGCCGCACAGGGGATCGGGCAGAAGGTCGCCGAACGGATCGGCGCCGAGGGCGGCACGGTCGTGCTCGTGGACCGCTCCGAGCTCGTGCACGAGGTCGCGCAGGGCATCGCCGAGGCGGCGGAGGCGTCCGGCTCGGGCGGTGCCGCCACCGCGGTCACCGCGGACCTGGAGACCTTCGCGGGGGCCCAGCAGGCCGTCGAGGCCGCGCTCACGGCCCACGGCCGGGTGGACGTGCTCGTGAACAACGTGGGCGGCACCATCTGGGCCCGGCCCTACGAGGAGTACGACGAGGAGAAGATCGAGAAGGAGATCCGCCGTTCGCTCTTCCCCACCCTGTGGACCTGCCGCGCCGTGCTCCCGGCCATGCTGGAGCAGGGCGCGGGCACGATCGTCAACGTCTCCTCGGTGGCCACCCGGGGGCTGCACCGCGTGCCCTACGCCGCGGCCAAGGGCGGGGTCAACGCCCTGACCCAGTCCCTGGCCATGGAGGTCGCCGGCCGGGGCGTGCGCGTGGTCGCCACCGCCCCCGGCGGCACGGAGGCCCCGCCCCGGAAGGTCAGGCGCGGACCCGAGGCCGAGAGCGCCACCGAGAAGGACTGGTACCAGGTGATCGTGGACCAGACCGTGGACTCCTCGTTCCTGAAGCGCTACGGCACCCTCGACGAGCAGGCCGCGCCCATCGTGTTCCTCGCCTCCGACGAGGCGTCCTACGTCACCGGCAGCGTCCTCCCGGTCGCCGGCGGTGACCTCGGCTGAGCGGTCCCCGGCGCGACGCCCGCCGGCGTGGCCGCGGCCCGGCCGCGGGTAGACTCGCGGCCATGACGGAGGGGCTGCGCCACGGGGACTCCGGGGAGGAGCTCCCCCTGGTGGGGCGGGCCGGCGCGCTCGAGGAGCTCGTCGAGGTCCTGCGCACCGTGCGCAGGGGCCACGTCCGCACGGTGGTGCTCGACGGCCCCACGGGCTCGGGCAAGACCGCGCTGCTCGAGCTGTTCCTGGAGCACTGCCGTTCCTCGGCCCGGGGCGTCCGGGTGCTGAGCGCCACCGGCGACGAGTGGGAGTCCCAGCTGGCCCTGGCCGGCTACAGCCAGCTCATGCTCGCCACGCCGCTGCGCTCGTCCCGGGGCTTCGACGGCCGCCCCGCCCCGTCCTCGGCCCCGGTCGCGGAGCTGAGCCCGGCGCAGGCGGTGAACCACGCCGCGACCCTGAGCACCCACCTGGAGAGCCTGCAGACCCGCGGGAGCGTGGTGGTCGCCGTCGACGACGCCCACCGGCTGGACGAGCAGAGCCTGCGGATCCTGGTCTTCGTGATGCGCCGGCTGCACGGCAAGCGGGTCATGTTCGTCGTGGCCCTGGACTCCTCGCAGGCCCGGCGCGTCCCGGCGGGGGTGCTCGACTTCCTCACCGGCCACCAGGTGCAGCGCCTGCCCCTCGAGCCGTTCGGGGTGGACGAGGTGCGCACCGCGGCCCGCCGCTACTTCGACCTCGACCTCAGCGCCTCCGCCGCGCACCGGCTCGTGCGGCACACCGGAGGGCTCCCGCAGCAGGTGCTCGAGCTGCTGCGGGAGCTGCCCGAGGAGACCTGGCACACCTGGTTCGCGGACCTGCCGGCGAGCTCCCGGGTGCGCGCCCGCGTGCGCAGCGTCCTCTCCGCGGCCTCCCCCGACCTGGTCAGCACGGCCGAGGCGGTCTCCGTGCTGGGCCGCAGCGCGGGCCTGGCGGAGGTGGGCCACGTGAGCGGGGTGGAGGCCCTGATGGCGGCCCTCGACGAGGGCCACCGCGCCGGGCTGCTGGACCTGGCCGTGGACCAGGCCCGCTCGGTCGTGCAGTTCCTCGAACCCGGTGCGGCGGAGGCCGTCTACGGGCTGGTCGTGCCCAGCCGGCGGATCGAGCTGCACCGGCGGTCCTCGGCGGTCGTGCAGGACGAGGGCGACCGGCTCGGTCACCGCGTCTCCGCCACCCCGGGCCCGGACGAGGAGCTGGCCGCCGAGCTCGAGGCCTTCGCGGCGCGTCAGGCGATGGTGGGCGCCTGGCAGGACGTCGCCACGGCGCTGTTCTCGGCGTCCCGGCTCTCGGCGGACCCGCGGGCCCGCAACGACCGCCTGCTCCGGGCCGTGGACGCCCTGGTCGGCTCGGGCAACATCGCCCAGGCCGACATCTGGACGGCCGCCGTGGACGCGATGCCGTCCTCCCCCCTGCGCTCGTCGGTGCTCGGCTACCTCTCCACGGTGTCCGGGCAGAACCGCAGCGCGCAGGCCCAGCTCGAGATGGCGTGGCGCACGAGCAACCGGCAGCGGGACCCCGCGGCCGCTGCGCAGATCGCCCAGCGCTTCGTGCTGCACGGCGTGGCCTCCTGGGACGGACCCGTCATCACTCGGTGGGCGGAGACCGCGATGTCCCTCACCGCTCCCGGCGCCCCGGCCCACATCGAGTCCGAGGCCATCTACGGCCTGGGCCTGTTCGCCCAGGGACGGCTGCAGGACGCCGAGGCCTCCTACGAGCGGGCGTTCGAGCACGCCGCGGAGAACGCCCAGAAGCAGCGCGTCCAGATGGGCGCCGGGTGGCTCGCCCTGCGCGCCGACGACGTCGAGATCGCGCTCGTGAACTTCCAGGCGGCCGCCCCCACGGAGTACCGGGGCGGGTCGCTGCGGATCTCCCTCTGGGCGGAGGCGTGGCTGGCGCGCACCCAGCTGGTGCTGGGCGACTGGGACGCGGCGGCGGCCACGGTCTCCCGGGCCGCGGTGCGCCTCGAGACCTCCCAGATGCCGCTCATCCGCCCGCTGCTGTACTGGACCGCCGCGGAGCTGTGGTCCATGCGCGGGGACTGGGACCGGGCCCGCCACTACGTCTCCCAGGCGGCCGTGCAGCCGGGCACCTACCCGGCCATGCAGGTCCCGGCCAGCCTCGCGCGGGCGCGCTTCCACGAGGCCCGCGCCGACTACGAGAGCGCCCTGGGGGTGCTGGAGCCGCTCACGGAGCTCGATCCGTGGACCGACGAGCGGGTCTCCTTCTGGCCGTGGCAGGACACCTACGTCAACGCCCTCGTCATGACCGACCGGGTCGAGGACGCGGACGCCTTCCTCGGCGCGTTCGAGCGGGTGCGCCGCGAGCGCCGGATCCCCTCCGACGAGGCCCGCACGGCGTGGGCCCGGGGCCGGATCCTCGCCGCCCAGGGCGACCCGGACGCCGCCCGGGAGCACTTCGAGGCGGCCCTCGGGCAGCTGCGCGGGCTGAACCGCCCGTACCTGCGCGCCAGGATCAGCTTCGCCTTCGGGCAGAGCATGCGCCGGGCGGGCAAACGGCGGCTGGCCTCCACGGTGCTGCGGACCGCCCGGGACCTCTACGACTCCCTCGGGGCGGCGACCTACGTGGACCGCTGCGACCGTGAGCTCAAGGCGACCGGCCTCGACGTCGGGAACCTGCCCGACCCCTCCGACCCGGTGCTCGCCGCCGTGGGGCGGACCACGGTGCAGCTCACCGCCCAGGAGCAGGCTGTGGCCGAGCTCGTCTCGGGCGGGGCGACCAACAAGGAGACCGCCCGGGCCCTGTTCCTCGCGGAGAAGACCGTGCAGTACCACCTGACCCGGATCTACGGGAAGCTCGGGATCCGCTCCCGCAGCGAGCTCGCCGCCCGCTACCGCTCTCCCGAATGACCGCGAGGTGGCAGCCGACGGCCACGCCCGGTGCCCGGGTCGCCGTCGGCCGCCACCTCGCGGGGCGGGGCCGTGCTGCGGGAGGCCGCTACTTCACGTCGGAGGGGTGCTTGGCCAGCGGCACCACGGTGATGTCCATGTAGGGGAACAGCGGCAGGTGCTGCAGGACGTCGTGCAGCTCGTCGTGGGACTCCACGTCTAAGACCGAGTAGTTCGCGTACTCGCCGACCACGCGCCAGATCTCGGGCCACTTCCCGGAGCGCTGGAGCTCCTGGGAGTAGGCCTTCTCGGTGGCCTTGAGCTCCGCGGCCTCCTCGGCGGGCATGTCGGTGGGGAGGTTGACGTCCATGTGGACCAGGTACTTCACGGTGCGTCCTTCCGTCGGAGGGGTTGGGGTGCTGGAACAGGGGCTCCGGTGGTCCCGGAGCCGGGGACCGGTGCTACCGGTCCGTGCGGTACCGCGTGAGCTTGTCCTCGTCCACGGCGGTGCCCGTCCCGGGCACCTCCGGGACGCGGATCCGGCCGTCGGCGATGACCACGGGCTCGGCGAGGAGGTCGTCGGACATGTCCAGGAAGTTGGACAGCTCCCCGGCCCGCTTCGAGGTGTGGGCGAAGGCCGCGCCGAAGACCACGGAGGCGATCGTGCCGACCTGGGTGTCGATCTGGTTGCCCACGTAGACGTCCACGCCCATGCCCTCGGCCATGCCCACGATCTTGGCGGCCTCGGTGAACCCGGAGCGCGCCGTCTTCACCGCCAGCAGGTTCGCCCCGCCGGTGAGGATCTCCTTGGCGGCCTCCCCCAGGTTCGGGGCGGACTCGTCCGCGGCGATCGGGATCGGCGAGCGCTCCACCAGCCGGCGGCGGCCGAGCACCTCGCGGGCGTCGTCGGGCTCCTCGAGGAACTGCAGGCCCAGGTCGGCGGTGCGGCGCAGCACCTCCATGGCCTCGTTGGCGGACCAGCCGCGGTTGGCGTCCATGTAGAGCTCGGCGTCGTCGCCCAGGCCTTCGCGCAGCACGGCCGCGGCCTCGACGTCGAGGCCGATCGGGTGGCGGCCGGTCTTGAGCTTGAAGGTGGTGATGCCGTAGGTCTCGCGGAACTCCAGGGCCAGGTCCAGCAGCTCCTGGGCCGGCTTGAAGCCGAGCATGTGGGAGACCCGCATGGAGTCGGTGAACCCGCCCAGCAGCTTGCTCACCGGCCGGCCGAGGGCCTGGCCGATGACGTCCCACAGGGCGATGTCCACCGCGCCCTTGGCGGTCTGGTTGTGGATGGTGCGGGACAGCACGGCCTGGACCTTCTCGCGGTCCAGCACGTCGAGGCCGATCAGCTGCGGGGCGAAGACGTCCTCGACCACGGCCACGATGGACTTCTGGGTCTCGCCGTAGGTGTAGGGCCGCGGCGGGGTGTCGGCGGTGCCCACGATCCCGTCCTCGGTGCGGATCCGCACCAGCACGTGGTCCGCCTCGTGGACGGCGCCCGAGGCGAAGTGCAGCGGGTGGACGTAGGGGATCGAGTAGGGGATCGCCTCGATGGTCGCGATCTTCATGGGCGGGCGGGCCTTTCGTGAGCGGCTGGGTCGGGATCGCCGCCGGGGGCGCCGGGGACGCCGGCGGCGCCCTGGACGTCGACGACGAGGTCGATGAAGTTGTGCAGCAGGGCGGCGCGGTCCTCGCGCCGCCACGCGACGGCGAGCTCGATCTGCGGCGAGTGCTCGATGTCGCGGTAGACCACGCCCTCGAGCTGGAAGGCGCGCACCCCGGCGGGCACCACGGCCACCCCGCCGCCGGCGGCCACGAAGGACAGCAGCGTGGACGTCTCCCCCGCCACCTGGGCGATCCGGGGCTGGAACCCGGCCTGGCGGCAGAGGTCCGCGGCCGTGCGGTAGAGCACGGAGTCGGGCGGGTAGGTGATGAACTCCTGGTCCTGCAGCTCGTGCACGGCCACGGGCAGGTCCACGGCGAGGGCGCTGAAGGAGGGCAGCGCCACGACGAGCGGCTCCCGGGCGACCACCCGGTACTCGACGTCCGGGGAGGCCACGGGCGGGCGCAGCAGGGCGGCGTCCAGGGTGTGGTCCCGCAGCCCCTCCTCCATGGCCGGGGTCAGCATCTCGCCGTGCAGCGACAGCGACAGCCCCGGCATGGCCTCCTTCGCCCGCCGGACCACGCCCGGCATCACGCCGTAGGTGGCGGAGCCGGAGAAGCCGACGCGCAGCACCCCCGTGGCGCCCTGGCCCACCTGGTAGACGTCGGCCTTGAGGGCCTCGATCTCGTTGATGATCCGCCGTCCGCGGTCCAGGAGCACCTGGCCGGCGGCGGTGAGGTCCACCCGGCGGGTGGTCCGGTCCAGCAGTCGCACCCCCAGCTGCTCCTCGAACTGGCGGATCTGCTGGGACAGCGGCGGCTGGGCCATGTGCAGGCGCTTGGCGGCGCGGCCGAAGTGGCGCTCCTCGGCCACGGCGATGAAGTAGGTGAGCTGCCGGATCTCCATCGTGGGCTGCCGTCCTTCCGCTCGGTCCGGGGGACCGTACTCGACCGCCACCCCTGTATTGATTGCCAGAGTACACCGAAACAAGCGGATTAGGACACCCAGACATTTCAATCCCGACGTGGTGCGCCGCTGCGCCCGGCAACCGCGGTCCGTGACCGGGACGCGCCGAGGTGGTGCAATGGGGCCATGCGCACCGACATCACCGCCGACCGGCACGGCTCCTTCGCCCGGGCGGTCAAGTCCCTCGTGGTCCCCCGCCCCATCGCGTGGGTCAGCACGCGCTCGGCCGCCGGGATCGACAACCTCGCCCCGCACTCGTTCTTCACGGTGGCCTCCGAGAACCCCACGATCGTCCAGTTCGTCTCGGTCGGGGAGAAGGACAGCCTTCGCAACATCCGGCACAACGGGCAGTTCGTGGTCAACTTCGCGCCCGCCGGGCTGTTCGAACAGATCAACGCGACCGGCACCGACTACCCGCCCGAGCTCAGCGAGTTCGACGCCGTGGGTCTGACCCGGGAGCCCTCCCGCACCGTGGACGTCCCCCGGGTGGCCGAGTCCCCCGCCGCCATCGAGTGCCGGCTGCACGCCGAGCCCGTCCCCGTGGGCGACAGCTTCCTGGTCCTCGGCGCGGTGACCCACGTGGTGGTGGACGAGCGGGCCCTGGACGAACGGGGTCCGGTGGTCTCGGCGCTGGGGCCGATCGCCCGGCTCGGGCGCGACGAGTGGGGCGAGCTGGGGCGGATCCGCTCGATCCGCAGGACCCCCTACCGGGACCTCGCCCCGGAGGCGGACCTGCCCTGAGGCGCCGGTCTCAGGGCTGCACGCCCACGCTCCGCAGCTGCTCGCGGACCTCCCGGCGCTGGATCTTGCCGAGCGCCGTGCGCGGCAGCTCCTCGACGGCCACGATCCGCCGGGGCACCTTGTAGCGGGCGAGACCCGCGGAGCAGTGCTCGCGCAGCGCCGCCTCGTCGAGCTCGGCGCCGGGCGCCAGTGTCACGGCGGCGACGACCGCCTCGCCGCTGCGGGGGTGCGGCAGGCCCACGACCGCGGCGTCCTCGACGGAGCCGTGCCGCCGCAGCACGTCCTCGACCTCGGTCGGGGCCACGTTGAACCCGCCCGTGATCACGAGCTCCTTGAGCCGGTCGACCACGTGCAGGAACCCGGCGTCGTCGACCGTGACGACGTCCCCGGTGCGCAGCCACCCGTCCTCCGTCAGCGTGCGGGCGGTCTCGTCGGGGCGCCGCCAGTACCCCTGGAAGACCTGCGGACCCCGCACCCACAGCTCCCCCGGACGGTCCCGGAGGACGTCCTCGAGGGTCTCCGGGTCCACGAGGCGGATCTCGGTGGAGGGGAAGGGGATCCCGATCGAGCCCGCTCGCCGGGAGTCGTTGAGCGGGTTGCAGGCGACGAGCGGGGAGCACTCCGTGAGGCCGTAGCCCTCGATCAGGATCCCCCCGGTGGCCCGCTCCCAGCGCTCCACGAGCGGGACCGGCAGGCCCATGGCCCCGGAGACCGCCACGGGGATGCCGCCCAGGTCGGCGCCCTGCTCCTGCGCGGTGTCGAGGAGCTTCTCGTACACCGGGGGCACGGCGGGCAGCACCGTGGGGCGGGAGCGCCCCAGCGCGCCGAGGACCAGGTCCGCGCGCACGGTCGGGAAGAGCACGAGCCGCGCCCCGAGGGACAGGGCGAACGTCACGCCGAGGGTCAGGCCGAAGGCGTGGAACAGGGGCAGCACGCCGTGCACCACCTCGTGCTCGCCGGAGCCCAGCCAGTGGCGTCCCATGAGCGCGTTGGACTCCAGGTTGCGGTGCGTGAGCATCGCGCCCTTCGGCCGTCCGGTGGTGCCGGAGGTGTACTGCAGCAGCGCGAGGTCGTGGGCGGTGGGCCGGGGGTGCTCCACGGCGATCGGGCCGGCGGCCAGCAGCCGCCGCCACGGGATCGTCCCCGGGGCGGGACCGGTGAGCTGGGTCCGGGAGGCCCGGGCGGCGGGCAGCGGCAGCCGCAGGCCCAGCCGCTGCGCGGGCCGCATCGCGGCCGTGACGTCCACGGACACGACCGCGTCGATCCCCAGGTCGGCCGGCACCCGCTCCGCGGCCCGGTCCCAGACCACCGCCACGCGCGCCCCGTGGTCCTCGAACTGGTGGCGCAGCTCCTGGGCGGTGTAGAGCGGGTTGTGCTCGACGACGACGGCCCCCAGGCGCAGCACCGCGTAGAACGCCACGACGTGCTGCGGGCAGTTGGGCAGGACGAGCGCGACGCGGTCGCCGCGGCGCACCCCCAGCCGGCGCAGGCCCTCGGCCGCGCGCTCGACCTGCCCGCCCAGGGCGGCGTAGGAGGTCCTGGCCCCGAAGAACTCCAGGGCGGTGCGCGGACCGTGCCGGGCGACGGAGCGCTCCAGCATGTGCACGAGGGAGGTCTCCGGCAGCTCCAGGTCGGCGGGCACGCCCGGGTCGTAGCTGGCGGTCCAGGGACGGGCGCGCAGGAACTCGCGCACGGTGTCGACAGGCATGGCTCCGACCCTACTCGGTGGCGCCGCCCGCGGGCCGGGCCCGGCCGGCGGGCGAGGACCCGGGGACTGTCCGTAGACTCCGATGCCATGACCCCCTCCTCGACACCCGGCTCGCCCTCCCCCGACGACCCGATGCCCTGGTCGGACACCGGCCCGCAGGACGCCTCGGAGGCCACCCGTCCCCTGCCCCCCGTCAGCCGGTTCGCCGCGGCCGGCCCGCCGCACGACGCCCCCGACGGGGACGGCGGCCGCGACACGGCGGGCGGTGGCGGGGCCGAGGACTGGTCCTGGTACGACGACGAGGACGACCAGCACACCCGGCCGCTGCCGGCGGTGACCGCCCAGCGCCCGGTGCAGGAGGATCCCGGCCCGCGCCCGGCCCCGGTGGCCGGGCCGCCCGCCGCCGCCCCCGGACGCGGCGACGGCGCCGGACCGGCCGCCTGGGCCCACGGCGCGGGGCCCGCCGGCCCCGCGGGAGCGGCGGCCGGGCTCCCCGTCGACGCCGCGACCCGGCACGCCCGGCAGCGCGAGGAGTTCGGGGGCCTGCAGCTGGTCCCCGGCTTCTTCGGCTGGCTGAGCGCGATGGCCCTGACCTGGCTGCTGCTGGCGCTCGCCGGCCTCGCCGCCGCCGCGCTCGGGCTGCGGCTCGTGGACGGGGTGGGCGGCGTGGTCGACGACCTCGCCGCCGGGTCCGTGACGGCGTGGACGGGAGCGGCGGCCCTGGGCCTCGTCGAGTTCCTGGCCTTCCTGGGCGGCGGGTACGCCGCGGGCCGGATGGCGCGCTTCTCCGGTGCCCGGCAGGGCGTGTCCGTGTGGCTGTGGTCCCTCTTCGGCCGTTCCGTGGCCACCGTCGCCGGCCTGGTGTGGGCCGACACCGTGGGCCTGGCCCCCGTGGGCGTCTCGGCCCAGGCGCTGATCGGCGACCTGCTCCTCCCCGGGCTGCTCGCGGTCGTGTCGGTGCTCGTCCTCGACCTCCTCGCGGCCGTGCTCGGCGGACTGTGGGGCGTGCGCTACCACCGCAGGGTCGACCGGTGGGGCGAGGGCTGGGGGGATCCCGCTCGGTAACTTTGTGTCCCGGCACCGTGTCGGTTTCCCATCCCACCACCGGAAGGGGGACAATCGGAGCACCTCGGTGAGATCCGTCACCCCCACGCGGAAATCTGCGGACCGGCCCACCGAGCAGCACCCGGAGGAAACACCCATGCCGTCCACCCTTGTCGCCGTCGTCGATGACCACGAGGTCGTCCGGGAGGGCGTCCGCCTCGTCTCCATGACCTCGCAGGCGGACGTGAAGCTCGTCGGATCGGCCTCCAGCGTGCCCGCCCTCCTCGACCAGCTGGGCCGGGACCCCGAGAACCCCGCCCTCACCGCCCAGGGCGCCAAGCGGATCGAGTGCGAGGTCGTGCTCCTGGACCTGTCCCTCGACGACCGCTCCCGGCCCGCGACCAACGTGGAGCTGCTGCGCGCCGCCGGGATGAAGGTGCTGATCTTCAGCATCGGCGAGAACGCCGCCCTGATCCGCGAGGCGCTGCGGGCCGGCGCGCTGGGCCTCGTGCGCAAGTCGGACCCGCTCGAGCACGCGATCGAGGAGGCCCGCAACATCGCCGAGGGCAAGCCCGTGATCACCAAGGAGCTCGCCGCCGCGATCGACGGGGACGTCGAGTTCTCGCGGGCCAGCCTCTCCCCCCGGGAGCAGGAGACCCTGCGGCTCTACGCCTCCGGCTTCGCGCAGGTCCAGGTGGCCCGGCGGATGGGGATCAAGCAGAGCGCGGTGAAGACCAACATCGACCGCATCCGCGAGAAGTACGCCCGCGTCGGACGCCCGGCGCCCACCAAGATCGACCTGCGCATCCGGGCGATCGAGGACGGCCTCGTGGAGCCCACGGCGGACATCACCACGGCGGAGAAGCACCTGTGAGCCGCCCCCTGCCCCGGTGAGGACGCCCGCTCCGTGAGCCACGCCGCGTCCCGGCCCCCGCTCGCCTACCGCAAGGTCCCCGCGCGGCGGCGCCGCAGCAGCCTCCTGGTGCCGACCTCGCCGCAGGAGCTGGGGATGAACTCCTACCGCATCCACCTGCTCGCGAACATCTGCCACGGGCTGGTCGTCGTCGCCCTCTTCCTGGAGGCTCTCACCGTCCTGGGGGACCAGGCGCCCGCCTTCGCCCCCTGGCACCAGCTGTTCCTCGTGGCGCTCCTGCTCAACGGCTGCGCCATGCTCCTGCAGGGCGCCCGGCGGCAGGTGCGGATGTGGCCGGTGCTCGCGGCCCCGGTGCTCGTGGCGCTCGCCGTCCTGACCCTCCCGCTCGCCTGGACGGGCACCGCCCCGGAGCAGGACCCGTGGGTGGAGCCGTTCATCCTGCTCGCGGCCGCGGCCACCGTGGTCGCCTGGAGCGTCGAACTGGCGGTGGCGTACCTGGCGTCCGTCACGGTCTTCTACGTCCTGGTCATGGTGCGCACCACGGAGTCGGCGGACGTGATGGGCGTGCTGTTCGACGCCACGAGCCGGATCGCGTTCGGCGTGGTCCTCGTGGTGCTCATCAGCCTGGTCCACAAGGGCGGGCAGAACGCGGACCAGGTCTACGCGGCCGCCATCGCGCAGGAGCTGCAGCTCACCCGCTCGCGCTCCCAGGCCGAGGAGCAGGAGCGGCTGGACCGGCTGATCCACGACAACGTCATGGCCGCTCTGCTGGACGCCGGCCGTACCCCGGGCCCCGTCCAGCGGCGCACCCGGGAACTGGCGCAGCGCGCCCTCGGGGTGCTCGCCTTCGAGGAGCACCGGGCCGAGGGCAAGGGCACCACCATGGTGCACACCCTGCTGGACGACCTGCTCGAGTCCCTCTCCCCGTGGCGCAACCGGGTGCGCTTCAACAGCATCACCCCCTACATCAGGCCGCCCGGCGAGCCGCGTCCCCTCATCCCCGTGGAGACGGCCCAGGCGCTCGTCCAGGCGGTGACCGAGGCGGTGTCCAACAGCGCCCGCCACGCCGGCACGGAGATCACCTTCGTGACCATGGACGGCGGCGTCTGCCCGCCCACCCCGATCAACCCCGAGGGCTTCTTCCTGCGCTTCCAGGTGGTGGACCGCGGCCGGGGCTTCCAGGTCCGCAGCATCGACTCCCGGCGGCTCGGGGTGCGCGTGTCCATCCTGGGCAACGTGCGCCACGTGGGCGGCGCCGTGGACGTGGACAGCGCCCCGGGACGCGGCACCCGCGTCACCGTCCTCTGGCCCCGGGACGCGCAGCCGTGATCTCCCGCACGCTCTTCCATCCCTTCAGCCTCGTGGCCGCCGCGGTGTTCTTCCTGATCCCCGTGGTGCTCGGGGTGCTGCAGACGCCCAGCATGGACAAGCCGGACCTCATGCAGGCCGCGCTGGTGACCTACGTGGTGGCGGTGGCGCTGGTCGTGTACCCCTACGGGCAGCGCCGGCTGCCCGACCTGCCCGCGGCCCTGGGCGTGCTGCTGATGCTGGTCTCGATCCAACGCTCCTACGACGCCCTGAACCCGCAGGCCGAGCTGTTCGGCGGGCAGTGGTTCACCCTGGGCTTCGACGGCTTCCTCGTGGCCCTGGGCATCCGGCGCCGCGCCGGATGGGGCTGGGCCACCCTCGTCATCGCGATCGCCGTGTCGATGACCTGGGGCGCCCGCTCCGCCCTCGGCCTCTGGGACGCGGCCCTGACGAACGCCGCGGCCGCGGCCCTGCTGCTCGCCAGCCAGCTCATCGCCCGCGAGTACGACCGGGCCTCCGCGGCGTTCGCCGAGGCCCGGGACATGGTGATCTCGGCACGCTCCCACGACGAGGCCGAGAAGGACACGGTCAACGCCTCGGTGCAGCGCGTGCACGAGGTGCGCCGGCTCGCGGGCGGGCTGCTCGAGCGGATCGCGAACGACCCCTCCCCGGTCTCCGAGTACGAGATCGAGCAGTTCCGGCTCACCGAGGCCCAGCTGAGGGACTCGATCCGCGGCCGCTCGATCGCCACCCCCTACCTGCTCGAGGTCACGCGGGCGGCCCGGGCCCGGGGCGTGCGGGTGGACATCCTGGACGAGCGCGGCAAGCCCCTGCCCACGGCGGTGCTGCGCTCGGCCACCCGCCAGGCCATGGAGGTGCTCAACTGCGCGACCTCGGGGTCCGTCACGATCCGGGCCTTTCCGGAGGGGGAGCCGGCCGCGGTGTTCATCGTCCACGACGGCAACGCCGGGGACGAGGAGCCCGTGGCCATCGAGATCGCCGACGGCACCGGCGAGGTCTCACGCTTCTGACCGCGCCGTCCCGGCGGCCCGCCCGCCGGAACGGTGGCTCCGTCCGGTGCCGTGGTGCCGGGTGTCGGCGTACACAGGCTGGCGCGCGGGTGCCTGCGGACACGGGCCAGTGCGTCCGCGCCCGGGTGCCGGTGCCGGTGCCCGTCGGCCGGAGTGCGGGGCCCGCACTGCACCGCGGCGCCCCGGACCCGTACCCGGACGCCGCCGTCCCCAGGAGGCCGCCCGGGCCCCGGCGCGCCGCCGCGGTCCTCCTACCGTGAGCGCATGGACACCGCCTCCGCCCCGAACGACCTGCCCTCTGCCGGCCACGACGCCTTCCGCGCCGTGCTGTGCGGCGACGGCCTGCGCCGCTGCCCGTGGGCGCCCACGGGCCCGGCCGCCCTCGAGGAGCACGACCGGCGGTGGGGCTCACGGCCCGGGGACTCCCCCGGCTGGTTCGAGGCGCTGATCCTGGAGATCTTCCAGGCGGGCCTGGCCCGGTGGAGCATCGCCCAGCGCCGGGAGGGGCTGCGCCGCGGGCTGCGGGACTTCGTGCCCGAGGAGGTCGCCCGCCTCACGGAGGACGACGTCGACGAGCTTCTGCTGGACCCGGCGGTCATCCGCAACCGCGTCAAGATCGAGGCCGTGGTGCGCAACGCGCGCGCCTGCCGGGGACTCGGGCCCGACGACTGGGCGGCCCAGGTCGCGGACCTGCGGCCCGCCGCGGCCCGGCCGCCTGTGACCGTGCTGGAGGAGTCCCGCCGCTCGCCGGAGGGGGACCGCCTGGCCGCCCGGCTGAAGGAGCAGGGACTCGTGTTCGTGGGGCGGACCACCGCCCACCGGTTCCTGCTGCGCACCGGGGTGCTCCCCGGGCACCTCGCGGAATGCTTCAGGAGCGGGACTGGAACCGGAGGATCCGGCTGACGGCCTCCGCCACCCGCTCGGGTCCCGCGGCGAAGGACAGCCGGACCGTGCGGTGGCCGCGCGCGGGGTCGAAGTCCAGCCCCGGCACGACCGCGACGGCCTCGGCCTCCAGCAGCCGCCGGCACCACTGCAGGGAGCTGCCGTGCCGCTCGAGCTGCTCCCCGAGGTCGGCGTAGAGGTAGAACGCCCCGTCCGCCGGTGCGACCTCCCCCCACCGCAGCGCGGGCAGCGCGTCCAGGAGCAGGCTCCGGGAGCGCGCGAACTGCTCGACCTCCCGGTCCGCCTCGGCGTAGGACTCCGGGGTGAAGGCCTCCACGGCCGCGTGCTGCGCGGCGGCCGGCGGGCAGAGGCTCAGGTTGCCGGCCAGCGCGTCCACGGCGGCCGCCAGGTCCCGGGGCAGCAGGGCCCAGCCCAGCCGCCACCCGGTCATCCCCCAGTACTTCGAGAACGAGGAGATCACCATGGCGCCGCGGTCGTGCTCCCACGCGCTCGTGCCCCGGTAGGGCTCGCCGCTCCGGGCGCCCCCGTCCTGCGGGGCGGTGTGCACGATCCCGTGGTAGATCTCGTCGCTGATCAGGCGCGTCCCGTGCTCGGCGCACCACCGGGCCAGCCCAGCCAGCTCCGCGGGCTCCAGGACGGTCCCGGTCGGGTTCGCGGGCCCCGCCACGACCAGGCCCTGCAGCGGCCCGTGCGCGGCGACCTCGGCGTCGAGCATCCCGGGAGTGGGCTGGAAGCGGGTCGCGGCCCCGCAGTCGAGCTCCACCACCTCCGCGCCCAGGGCGGCCAGGGTGTTGCGGTAGGCCGGATAGCCCGGTCGGCACACCGCCACCCGGTCCCCCGCGTCGAACGCCGCCAGGAAGCAGAGCACGAGCGCCCCGGAGGCCCCCGTGGTGATCGCGACCTCCTCCGGCCGCACGTCCAGGCCGTACCAGCGGGCGTAGTGGCCGGCCACCGCCCGGCGCAGCGGCTCGATGCCGAGGGCGGGCGTGTACCCCAGCCCCTCGTTGCGGGCGTGCACGCGGGCGGCCGCCCGCGCCACGGGCCCGGGTGCGCCGCCGGAGGGCTCCCCCGCGCAGAGGGAGACCACGTCGCGGCCGGCCGCCCGCAGGCGCTCGACGTCGGCGAGGATCTCCATGACGCGGAAGGGCGGCACCGCCGAGCGTGCGGAGGGCCGGGGCGGTGGGGTCGCAGGCATGGGCCCAGCCTACGGCCGTCGCCCGGCCCGGGGACACGGTCCCGGCCGGTCATGTGCACTTCGGGGGACAGACTTTTGTCCAGGCCTCCGCAATACTGGTCCCAGTCCTGGACGTCAGGAGGTCGCGCTGAGGCGGCCCCGGGCGTGGGGGGACAGGCCGCCGGCAGCAGTGCCGGGGGCCGGCGGGCAGGTTGCCACCGCGGCCGGCGTCGCACGAGTGATCCATCGTGAATGAGATGTGTGATTGTGTCTGGGGGGATTTCAATCACGGGTCCACGGAGATGGGACGCCGGGCGCGGGAAGCCACCGCCCAGCTCCACGTCGGTGCGGCGCCGGGCCTCGGCCCGGCGGGGAGAGCACCGCGGGACGTGGCGGCACGCGCGTCGACGACGCAGCACACGGCCCCGCACCGATCGGTGCGGGGCCGTTGCCGTGCCCTCGCCGCGCGGGCGGGGCGGGCTCACTCCAGCAGCAGCGCCGGCTCCTCGAGGATCCGGGCGACGTCCGCGGTGAACCGGGCGGCGAGGTCCCCGTCGACCACGCGGTGGTCGAAGGACCCGCCCAGCGTGGTCACCCATCGGGGCACCACGGCGCCGTCCACGACCCACGGCTTCTGCTTGATGCTGCCGAACGCGACGATCGCCACCTCGCCGGGGTTGATGATGGGCGTGCCGGTGTCGAGGCCGAGGGCCCCGATGTTGGTCACGGTCAGGGTCCCGCCCTGCATGTCCGCCGGCTGGGTCCGGCCCGCGCGGGCGGTGCGCGAGAGGTCGTCGAGGGCCACCGCCAGCTCGCGCAGCGACAGGTCCTGGGCGTCCTTGACGTTCGGCACCATGAGCCCGCGCGGCGTGGCGGCCGCGATGCCGAGGTTCACGAAGCGCTTGACGAGGATCTCCTCGTCCGTCCACGTCGCGTTGACCATCGGGTTGCGGGCTGCGGCCCACAGGACGGCCTTCGCGAGCACCAGCAGGGGCGTGACCTTGACGCCCTCGTAGTCCGGGGCGGCCTTGAGCCGCTGGACGAACTCCATGGTCCGCGTGGCGTCGACCTCCACGAAGACCGAGGCGTGCGGGGCGCTGAACGCGCTGCGCACCATGTTCTGCGCCGTGGCCTTGCGCACGCCCTTGACCGGGATCCGCTCGATCCGCTCCTCGGGGACCGCGGGGCGGCGCCGGTCCCCGGGCTCGCCCAGCCGCGCCACGTGGGCCAGCAGGTCCTGCTTGGTGATCTGCCCGGCCGCTCCCGTGGCGGGGACGTCGGCGAGGTCCACGCCCAGGTCCCGCGCGGCCTTCCGGACGGGGGGCTTCGCGAGGGCCGGACGGCGCGGGACGCTCTCGGGCGCCGGCGCCCCGTCCCCGCGGCCGGGCCGGCGCCAGACCCCGCTGTCCCCCGCGAGCCGGGCGGCGCGCCCGGCGATGCCCTGGGCCGCGGTGCCGATCCCGCCGCCGATCCCGGAGCCCAGCGGGACCCGGGACAGCTTCTCCGACCAGCCCGCGGGACGGGCGGGCTCGGGCTCGGGCGCCTGCGGCGGGGCCACCCGGCGGCGCCGGCGCACGGGGTCGGCCTTGGGGCCGGAGCCCACGAGCGGGCGGTCGGCGGCGGGCTCCCCGCCCTCGCCCGGCACGCCCGGGACGCCGGAGGCCGGCGCGGGCCCGGCCGACTCGCCCGGGGAGCCCACGGCGATGATCGGGGTGCCCACCGCCACCGTGCTGCCCTCCCCGACCAGCAGGTCCAGGACGGTCCCGGCGTACGGGGACGGCAGCTCGACCACGGACTTCGCGGTCTCGATCTCGACGAGCACCTGGTTGACCGTCACGGTCTCTCCCGGCGCCACCTTCCACGCGAGGATCTCGGCCTCGGTCAGGCCCTCGCCGACGTCGGGCAGGTTGAAGATCTGGGGCATGTCAGTACTTCCTCTCTCGCGCGGCTCCCGGGCCGGCAGCGGTGCCGCCGGCCCGCGGTCCGGCGGCCGGGTCGGCGGGCTCAGTAGGCGAAGGACCGGTCCAGGGCCTCGAGGATCCGGTCGAGGTCCGGCACGTACCGGTCCTCGACCGCGGCCACCGGGTACGGCAGGTGGAAGGCGCCCACCCGCAGCACCGGCGCCTCGAGGGCGTAGAACGCCCGCTCGGTGAGGCGGGCGGCGATCTCCCCGCCGAGGCCGCCGAACGTCGGGGCCTCGTGCGCGACGACGAGGCGGCCGGTCCGGCGCACGGAGTCCTCGAGGGTGTCGAAGTCGATCGGCGAGAGCGAGCGCAGGTCGATGACCTCGACGCTGCGACCGTCCTCCTCCGCGGCCTGCGCCGCGGCGAGCGCGACGGGCACGAGGGGGCCCCAGGCGACCACGGTGGCGTCCTCGCCCGGCCGGACGACCTGGGCGGAGAACGGGTCGGCCGTCGGGCGCTCGACGTCCACGGCGCCCTTGAGCCAGTACCGCCGCTTCGGCTCGAAGACGATGACGGGGTCCTCGCACGCGATGGCCTGCTGGGTCATCCAGTAGGCGTCCTGGGCGTTGGACGGCGTGATGATCCGCAGCCCCGCCGTGTGCGCGAACAGGGCCTCGGGGGACTCCGAGTGGTGCTCGACCGAGCCGATCACCCCGCCGTACGGGATCCGGATCGTCACGGGGACGGTGACGTCCCCGTTGGTGCGGTTGCGCATCTTCGCCAGCTGGGTGGTGATCTGGTTGAACGCCGGGAAGGAGAAGCCGTCGAACTGGATCTCGCACACGGGCCGGTAGCCGCGCAGGGCGAGCCCGATGGCGGTGCCCACGATCCCGGCCTCCCCCAGCGGGGTGTCCATCACCCGGTGCGCGCCGAAGTCCGCCTTGAGGCCCTCCGTGACGCGGTAGACGCCGCCCAGGGAGCCGATGTCCTCGCCCATGAGCAGCACCCGGGGGTCTTCCTCCATGCAGCGGCGCAGGCCCGCGTTGACCGCCTTCGCGATCGTCAGGTCGGGGGCGGTGCTCATGCGAGGTCCTCCTGGGTGCCGGCGGTCCGGGGGTCGGGGACGCCGGTCACGGGGTCGGCGGCCACGGTCAGCCCCGAGGCCTGCGTGCCCCGGTCCGCTCCGGCGCCGTCGGTGCTGTCGGGGGTGCTGCGGGCGGTGCCGTCGTTGCCGGTGCCGGTGTCGTCCGTGTCGGCGAAGCCGGCCTGGTAGGCCGCGTACCAGGCCCGCTCCTCCTCCACGAGGGGGTGGCGCTCGGCGTAGGGCCGGTCGAAGAAGTCCTCGAGGACGGGGGGTTCCATGGCCAGGACGAGGGTGCGGGCCTGCTCGGCGAACGCCTGGGCGTCGGCCGCGACGTCGGCGAAGAACTCGTCGCCGGTGCCGTGGGCCTCGCGCAGGTGCGCCTCCAGCCGGAGCAGCGGATCGAGCTCGCTCCAGCGGCTCTCGTCCTCCCGCAGTCGGTACTTGGTGGGGTCGTCGGCGGTGGTGTGGGCCCCGAGCCGGTAGGTCTCGGCCTCGACGAGCACGGGTCCCTGACCGGTCCGGGCCTTCTCGAGCGCGTACCGGGAGGCGGCCAGGACCGCGAGCACGTCGTTGCCGTCCACGCGGATCCCCTCGAAGCCGTACCCGGCGGCGCGCTCGGCCAGGGGCACGCGGGACTGGGTGCTGAACGGCACGGAGATGGCCCACTGGTTGTTCTGCACGAAGAAGACCACGGGGGCGTCGTAGGACGCGGCGAAGACCATGCCCTCGTGCACCTCCCCCTGGGTCGAGGTCCCGTCCCCGAAGTAGACGACCGCGGCCGCCGGCTCGGCCTCCCGCCCCTCGGCCTCGGCGGCCCGCCGGTCCAGGTCGATGCCCATGGCGTAGCCCACGGCGTGCGGCACCTGGCAGCCGAGTACGATCGAGAAGACGTTCATGTGGTGCTCGCTCGGCTTCCAGCCGCCGGCGCTGTGCCCGCGGAACACGGCGAGCAGCTCGGCGGGCTCGACGCCCCGCTCGATGGCCACGGCGTGCTCGCGGTAGGTCGGGAACACGTGGTCGGCCGGGCGCAGCGCCCGGGCGGAGCCCACCTGGGCGGCCTCCTGCCCGCGCATGGGGGCCCACAGCACCAGCTCGCCCTGCCGCTGGAGGTGGGTCGCCTCCTCGTCGAAGCGGCGGGCCAGCGCCATCGAGCGGTACAGCTCGCGCAGCTGCTCGGCGCCGACGTCCTGCACGTACGGGGACAGCACGGGGTCCTCGCTCCGGCGGCCGTCCCGGTCGAGGAGCCACACGAGGCGCGTGCGCACCTCCGGTGTCGGCGCAGTGCGGGCCGGCACGCGGGCGGCCGGGGACGATGGAGCGGCATCCATGGGCAGGACGTCCTTTCGGGTTGCTCGGGAGGGCGCCGGGCAGGCGGGACCGCGGGTCAGAGCACGGGCGGGTGGGGGAACTGCGCGCACAGCTCCAGGAACCGGGTGTTGGCCTCCGGCTCGCCGATGGTCACGCGCACGCCCTCGGCGCCGAAGGGCCGCACCGACAGCGCGTGGGTCTCGCACAGTTCGGCGAAGCCGCCGCTGTGCTCCCCCAGGTTGAGCCACACGAAGTTGGCCTGCGTCTCCGGGTAGGGCCAGCCGAGCGCGTCGAGCCCGGCCAGGACCCGCTGCCGCTCGTCGACGACGCGCTGGACGCGCTCGGCCACCTGGTCGTAGTGGCGCACGGACGCGATCGCCGCGCGCTGGGCCAGGTCGGTGACGGAGAAGGCGGGGGACGCCTGACGCAGGTACGGGGTGATCCCCTGGCCCGCCACGGAGTAGCCGATCCGGAGGCCGGCGAGACCGTGGGCCTTGGAGAAGGTCCGGAGCACGACGACGTTGGGGTGCCGCCGGTAGAGCTCGATGCCGTTCACGAGGTCGTCACGGCGCTGGAACTCCTGGTAGGCCTCGTCGATCACCACGACGACGTCGCGCGGCACGGCGGCGAGGAACTCCTCGACCTGCGCGGTGGTGAGGCTGGGGCCGGTCGGGTTGTTCGGCGTGCACAGCAGCACGACCTTCGTCCGGTCGGTGACGGCGGCGGCCATGGCCGCGAGGTCGTGGGAGCCGTCCCGGCGGTTCGGGACCGGCACACCCAGCCCGCCGGAGAGCCCGATGCTGATCGGGTACGCCTCGAAGGAGCGCCAGGCGTGCACCACCTCGTCCGGGGTGCCGTCCTCGCCGGCGCCCACGAAGGCGCCGAGCAGCTGGTTGAGCGCGCCGAGGCTCCCGGCGCCGGTGACGATGTCCTCGGCGGGCACGCCGAGGAACTCGCCGAGCACCTCCCGAAGCTCCGCGGAGGTCGTCTCGGGATAGCGGTGCACCGCCTCCCAGTCGGCGAGGACCTTCCGGACCGCCGGCACGGGACCGAACGGGTTCTCGTTGGAGGACAGCTTGTAGGAGACGAGCCCGTCCACGACGACCGGCGGCTTGCCGGCCGCGTAGCGGGGAAGTCGGGACAGCGCGGGGCGCGGACGGACCGCCGGGGTGGTGGCGGTGTCCGGGCCCGCGGCCGGTGCGGTGCCGGCCAGGGTGCGGGTAGCGTCGCTGGTACTCATGGAGGTCATGCTATCCCCCGCTCCCGGGGGGCTCCCGGCGGATGACGCCCCTCCGGACGACCCGGCGGTTTTCGGCGCGAAAGCTACAACGGGGTCCCGGGAAAGTTGGCGTCGGACGACAAATCGTCCGCCCGGCCGGGCCGGCGCGCCGTGGGAGAATGTGCCCATGCCCAACACCGATCGCATCCTGTCCTCAGGGCGCGCGGCGCTCGCCGCCGCCGTCCCGCCCGTCGCGCTGGGGCCCCTCGACGGCCGCTACCAGCCGGTGGTCGCCCCGCTGGTGGACCACCTCTCCGAGGCCGCCCTCAACCGCAACCGCGTGCACGTGGAGGTGGAGTGGTTCATCCACCTCGCCGAGCGGTCGGTGCTGCCGGGTCTGGCGCCCCTGAGCGGCGAGCAGACCGCGGGGCTGCGCCGGATCGTCACGGACTTCGACACCGCCGCGGTCACGGAGCTCGCGGAGATCGAGGCCGTGACGGTCCACGACGTCAAGGCCGTGGAGTACTACATCGGCCGCCGGCTGCCCGCCCTGGGGCTGGAGCACCTCGTGCCCCTCGTGCACTTCGGCTGCACCTCCGAGGACATCAACAACCTCGCCTGGGCCCTGGGCGTCAAGGACGCCACCACCGACGTGTGGCTGCCGGCGGCCCGGGCGCTCGTGGCCGACGTCGCGGCGCTGGCGGAGTCCGCGGCCGGGACCCCCATGCTCTCCCGGACCCACGGCCAGCCCGCCACGCCGACCACCCTGGGCAAGGAGATGGCGGTGGTCGCCCACCGGCTGGGCCGCCAGCTGTCCCGGATCGAGCGCACGGAGTACCTGGGGAAGATCAACGGCGCCACGGGCACCTACGCCGCCCACTACGCGTCCGTGCCGGACGCGGACTGGACGGAGGTCTCGCGCAGCTTCGTGGAGGGCCTGGGCCTGTCCTGGAACCCGCTGACCACCCAGATCGAGTCCCACGACTGGCAGGCCGAGCTCTACGCGGACCTGGCGCGGTTCAACCGGATCCTGCACAACTTCTGCACCGACGTCTGGTCCTACATCTCGATCGGCTACTTCCAGCAGATCCCGGTGGAGGGCGCCACGGGCTCGTCCACCATGCCCCACAAGGTCAACCCCATCCGGTTCGAGAACGCCGAGGCGAACCTCGAGCTCTCGAACGCCCTGCTCGACTCCCTCGGCGCCACGCTCGTGACGTCCCGGTGGCAGCGCGACCTCACGGACTCCTCGTCCCAGCGCAACATCGGCGTGGCCTTCGGGCACTCCCTGCTCGCGGTCTCCAACGTGAGCAAGGGCCTCGCCCGCCTGGACGTGGCGGAGCCGGTGCTCGCGGCCGACCTGGACGCGAACTGGGAGGTGCTCGCGGAGGCGATCCAGATGGTCATGCGGGCCGAGGCGATCGCCGGCGTCGAGGGCATGGACAACCCCTACGAGCGGCTCAAGGACCTGACCCGCGGCCGGCGGGTGGACGCCGAGCGGCTCCAGGAGTTCGTGGCGGGACTGGGCCTGTCCCCGGCCGCGGAGCAGCGGCTGTCGGGGCTGACCCCGGCCACCTACACGGGCATCGCGGCCGAGCTGGTCCGCTTCCTGTGAGCCCGTGCCCCGTCCGCGGACGGGGCACGGGTCCGGCCCACCGGACGGAGGCACGGGTCCGGCCCACCGGGCAGGGGCGCCCGGGCCGGTCCCGCACCGGGCCCGGCCCGAGGGGCCGAGCCCCGACCCGGACGGCGCTCCGGGGCGGGGCCGGCTCAGACGGACGGGAGGTCGTGCAGGTTGTTGCAGACGGTGTCCTCCGGGGCGGCCCACAGCCGCTTCTCGCACCCGGCGGAGATCACGCGGACCCGCAGCTGCCCGGACGACCCCGGGACGTAGTAGTGGTGGACCCCGCTCTCGATGTCCCGGATGATCCGGGTGGTCGACCGCGGGGACCACACCTCGGCGGGATTGCACAGGGCGACGATGTTCCCGAGGGGGTCCGTGCGGACACCCGTGACGGGTCGCTGGTCGGTCATCGGAAGAACTCCTGAGCTCGTGCCCCCGGCCGGCGGCGACGGCGGCCGGGATCTGGCTTGTACCACGGGCCGGTCCGGCGCGCCACCCGTGCCCCGGGTCCTGCGCCGGCCGGTACGAATTCTGTTTGCTTTTGACGTCCACGGGACGTTCGCTTTTGACTCACGGGGCTCGGCCCGGGATCATCGGTTCCTGAACCCTCTCTCGTGGCGGTCCCGGATCCGGGTCCGCGGGACCGGAGAGGACGGTGCGCGGACCACGGCCTTCGGGGGAAGGCGGGCTCCGGCCGCACCGGGACACGAGATCATGACATCGGGGGATCATGACAATGGATGGGGAACACTCGATCAGGCTGCGGCTGCTCGGCAACGTCGAGGTGGAGCTCGACGGCACCGTGCTGGCCCTGGGCCACCGGCAGCAGCGGCTGCTGGCCGCGCTCGCCGTCCTCGGCCCCAAGCCGCGCCGCTTCCTCGGCGAGCTGCTGTGGCCCGACCGGACCGCCGAGCGCGCCATGGGCAGCCTGCGCACCACCGTCTTCAACATCTCGCGCCAGGTGCCCGGTGCCGTCGGCACCCGCGGCAACAACATCGCCCTGACGGATCCGGTCACCGTGGACCTGCACGAGCTGCGCGCGTCCCTGCACCGGGCGGCCGCCGCCACGGCGCCCGTGACGGAGGACCCCTGGTTCCTCTCCCCGGACGGCGCCCAGCTGCTGCCCGGCTGGTACGACGCGTGGATCATGGCCGAGCAGGACCGGCTGCGGACGCTCTACGTCAACGCCGTGGAGCACCTGGCCCGGCTGTCCCTGGAGCACGGGGACTTCTACCGGGCGCACGTGCTCGCCGACAACGTGCGGGCCCTCGACCCCCTGCGGGAGAGCGCGGTCCGCGTGTCGATCGAGGCGGACCTGGGCCTGGGCAACAACGCGCCGGCCCTGCAGACCTTCCGCAGCTTCTGCACCACGATGGCCGACGAGCTCGGCGCGCCGCCCTCCCCCCAGATCACCCAGCTGATGGGCCACATGCGCAGCGCCTGACCCGCGGCCGGCCGGGGCGCTCCCGGGGGCGCGGCCGTCGGAGCCCCGGTCGCGGACGGCCGGGTCGGCGGAGGGACGGTGTCCCCGCGATCCGGCACCGGATCGCGGGGACACCCTCGTGCGCGTCATGGCCGGGTCATCGTCCCGAGGTCACCGCGGGCGCCGCCGAGCGCACCGGGATCCCGCGCCAGGCGGTGTGGGGCAGCAGCTGCTCGCCCTTCATCACCAGCGACAGCGCGTCCACGGAGGCACCCGCGCCGACGGTCGTGTCGTAGAGCACGATCGAGCGCGCGCCCACGCTGGCCCCGGGGAGGATCTCCACGTGGGACATCTTCATCACGCGGTCCTCGAAGAGGTGCGTCTGCAGGGACACGTCCGTGGAGACGGCGGCGTCGTCGCCGATGTGCACGAGGTCGAACTCGGTCAGGTACGTGGTGCCGATGTAGGTCCGCTTCCCGATCTGCGCGCCGAACAGGCGCAGGACCGGCCCGATGAGGGGTGTGCCCACGAGACCGCCGATGAGGGCGGGGACCGCCGCGGACTCGTACACGCCGGTCACGAACTCGCTGCGCCGGACGAAGTTGTCCCACAGCGGCTCGATGCGCTGACGGTACCGTCCCACGATCGCCCACTTCAGGACGACGACGGCGAGGACCACGGCCAGCCCGGTGGCCAGCGCGATGAACGGCATCACGGCGACGAAGCCGAGCAGCGTGAGCTCGGGGACCAGGGCCACCGAGGCGAGCAGGCCCAGGTAGCCGATGAGCCCGATCAGCGCCGGCGGGACCGTGATCCGCAGCGCCTCGATGACGAGGCGGGCCGCCACCTTGCTGCGCGAGGGCCGGAAGGTGAGGCTCTCGTCGAAGTTGCCGCTGTCCTGCCGTCGCGGCAGGAACATGGCGGGCGAGCCCAGCCAGGAGGTCCCGTCCGGCACCTCGGCCGGCGGCACGGAGGCGACGCCCACGAGGGAGCCCTCGCCCATCCGCGTGCCCGAGGGCACGAACGCGGCGTTGCCCACGAACGAGCGGTCGCCCACCACGGTGCGCTCCATGTACAGGTGGCCGTGGTGGTAGACGGCGCTGCCCACGCTGGCCATGTCCGCCACGAAGCTGCCCTCGCCGAGGGTGAGCAGGTCCGGGTCGATGTGCCCGACCGTGGAGACCTCGGAGCGGGGGCCGACCTTGGCGCCCAGGGCGCGCAGCCAGGGCACGGTGTACAGCGTGGCGTACAGGGCGTTGGTGCTCTCCAGGCTCGTGGAGAGCAGCTGGTCGGCCATCCACTTGCGCACGCCCAGACCGCTGCGCACGGGGTGGATGCCGGTGGGCGTGCGGCGCAGGACGATCTTCCGGCCGAGCGCCACCACGGTGCAGACCGTGAGCACGTAGACGATGCCGACCGCGGGGGTGAGGGCGAGCCCCACCGGCAGGCCGAACTCCAGGGCCGCGACCCAGATCAGGAGGAAGGACGGGAGCACCAGCACGAAGGGCATGAGCTCCAGGACCATCCAGCCCAGCAGCAGTCCGGCGGCGAGCGGGGCCGGCCAGCGGCCGCTGGGCAGCGGGCGCCGCTCCATCCGCTCGAGCAGCTCGTCGTCGCCGTCACCGGGCCGGGCCGGGGAGCCCAGCCAGTGCTCGCCCGCCGGGATCGACTGGTTCCGGGAGACCAGGGACTGCTCGCCCAGGCGGGCGCCGTCCTCGAGCCGGGCGCCCGGCTGCAGGAGGGCGTTGGCGCCCACGAACGCGTCGTCGCCGACGTGCACGGGAGCGATGGTGACCCACCCCTCCTCGACCTGGGCGGTCTGCACGGAGGCGTTGTAGCCGATGCTGGCGCGGGAGCCGACGCTGACGAGCGAGGGGAGGCCGATCGCGGCGGTGCCCACGTGGGCGTCCGGGCCGATCCTGGCGCCCAGCAGGCGCAGGTAGACGGCGGCCAGCGGGGTGCCCGTCAGGAGGCTGAGCGGCGAGAGCCGGGTCAGGCCGTCGATGCACCACAGCAGGTAGTACTGCCGGCCCCAGAGGGCGTGGTGGCCGGGTCTGACGAACCGGCCCAGCACGCGGGAGCCCACGAACGGGAGCAGGACGCGGGCGAGCACGGAGACCAGCACGCCCACGAGGAGCAGGTCCCACATCAGGGCGTAGCTGAACTGCCCGCCGTAGGAGTACAGGACCGCGGCGAGCGGGGAGCCCACGAGCATGGCCGCGAGGACCAGGGTCGTCACCTGGGCGAGTCCGCACAGCGCCACGCGGCCGCTGGTGTGGTGCAGCGGCGCGGGCCGGTCGTCCGGGGCGGCCACGGCGGGGACGGCCGCCGGGGCGGAGTCCAGGTGGCGTGCCAGGTCCCGGACGGTCGGGTAGGTGTAGATGTCCGCGATGGACAGGTCCTGCTCGGGATGCGCCCGGCGCAGCTCGGACGTGGCGGTCGCGGCGAGCAGCGAGTGCCCGCCGAGCTCCATGAAGAAGTCCGCCTCCACGGAGAGCTGGTCCTCGGGGATGCGGAAGACCGTGGACCACACCTCCGTGATCCCCCACTCGGTGTCCGTCTCCGGCGGGACGAGGCCCATCGTGGTCACGAAGCGGGGGGTGCTGGGCTCCGGCAGGTTCTTCCGGTCCACCTTGCCGCTGACCATCATCGGCATGGCGGGCAGGATCTCGTAGAAGGACGGCACCATGTACGGCGGCAGGGCCGCCACCACGGAGTCGTGGAGCAGCTCGAAGAGGGCGCGCTCGTCGCGCACCGGGGCGCGCAGGGTGAGGAACGCCGCGACGTCGTCGCCGCCGGCCACGAGCTTCACGGCGGCGTCCGACACCGCGTCCTCCCGGCGGAGCACGTTCTCGATCTCCTGCAGGTCCGCGCGGTGGCCGCGGATCTTCACCTCGCTGTCGGCGCGGCCGAGGTACTCGATCTCGCCGTCGGCCATGATCCGGCCCAGGTCGCCGGTGCGGTAGATCCGTCCGGCCCGGGGGCCGTCGGGGTGCGGGCGGAAGCGCTCCTCGGTGACGTGCGGGAGGTTGACGTAGCCGCGGGCCACGCCCGGGCCGGCGATGCAGATCTCGCCCGGCTCGCCGTCGGGGACCTCGTTCATCTCCTCGTCGAGGATCCGCACCTCGTAGGTGGGCAGGGGCTTGCCGATGGTCACGGGCCGGCCGGGGGCCAGTTCGCCCCACGTGGCCGTCACGGTGCCCTCGGTGGGGCCGTAGGTGTTGAGCATCCGGCGCTCGGGGGTGGACCACCGCTCCACGAGCTCGGCGGGGCACGCCTCGCCGCCCACCAGGATGCTGCGCACGCGGGGCAGGTCGTGCTCCAGGGTGGCCAGCACGGTCGGCACGCAGTACAGCACGGAGATCTCCATACGCTGCAGGAACTCGGCGAGGCCCTGTCCGAGGCGGGCGTCGTCGGTGGGGCCCGCCACGAGGGAGGCGCCCACGGCCCAGGTCGGCCAGATCTCCTCGATGGAGAAGTCGAAGGCGATGGTCATCCCCTGGTAGACGCGGTCCTCGGGACGCACGTCGTAGACCTCGGGGACGATCTCGATGAAGTTGCAGATGCTCGAGTGGGCGACCTCGACGCCCTTGGGGCGGCCGGTCGAGCCCGAGGTGTAGATGATGTAGCACGTGGGGTCGCCCTCGTGGCGGACCGCCGGGCGGTGCGCGGGGGCCTCGTCGAGCCGCTCGCCGATCCGGCCGACGTCCACGACGTCCGCGGGGGCGTCCTCGACCACGGCCACGAACTCGGCGGAGGTCAGCAGGAGGGCCAGGTCGGAGTCCTCGGCGATGAACTGCACGCGGTCCGCGGGCAGGTTCGGGTCGATCGGGACGAAGGTGGCGCCCGTCTTGAGGATCGCGAGGAGGGACGCGTAGAGCATCGTGGAGCGCTGCAGCAGGATCCCCACGCGGTCCCCCGCGCTGAGGCCGTAGCCGGTGATCAGGTGGGCCAGCCGGTTGGCGAGCTCGTCGAGCTCCGCGTAGGTGTAGGCCCGGCCGTCGGCGTGCAGGGCCTGGGCGTCCGGGGTGAGGTCGCAGCTGCGCTCGAAGAAGTGGTGCAGCCGGGTGGGCTTCGTCTCCGTGCTCCGGAGACCTCGGGTCGCGGGCTCCGACCTGGGGAGCGCTGCGGCGGGGTTCCCCGTCGCCGCGGCCTCGTCCCACAGCACGCGCTCCGCCGCCGCGGCCTTGTCGCGGCGGGAAGAGCGATGTGGCACTGAGGTCATGTCCTACTCCTTTCGATGCACGAACACCGGTGTCACCGGCACGTCCGTTCTACGGAGCGGAGTGTTATGCCCCCCTCACAGATCCGTCACCGGGGCGTTATTCCTGCGTTATCGATGCGTTCGCCACCCGAGTTGCCAGGGGCGATGCCGTTCGCCCCGGCGTTCTCGGTGGTGAAGATCACAGCTCCCCATCTCGCTCAACGAGACGTTTTCGACTGCAACGGCGGGGTTCCCGGGCCGGCGGGGGCCGCAGGCGGCGGTGCCGCCGGGCGCCGCGGACGAGGGCGACGGGGCGCTCCGGGCTCGCCCCGGCCACGGATGCGGGGACAGGAGGATCCGCCGTGTTACTTTTCGTGAACGACGGTCGGGGCGGCCCGGG
This sequence comes from Kocuria oxytropis, assembly GCF_040981195.1. Lineage (NCBI taxonomy): Bacteria > Bacillati > Actinomycetota > Actinomycetes > Micrococcales > Micrococcaceae > Kocuria > Kocuria oxytropis. The sequence continues at coordinate 137,325 of NZ_JAVFXA010000001.1, forward strand.
GCCCGGAGGCCTTGTCCGGAGGCCTCGTCCGGAGGCCCCGTCCGGTGGTGCGGTCGCGGGCGCGGACGCCCGCCGACGGCTCCGCTCAGGCGGCCCCGGCGCCCGGGCGCCCCGGCCAGCCCGGGGTCCGGAGCCGGCGCCGGAGGTTGCTGCCGGGGCGGGATCCGGTGAGCTCCGCCTCGGCGCCGCACGCCGCGAGCCAGCCGGGGGCGTCCCGCCCCAGCACGTGCGCGGCGCGGGCGTAGGCCTGCGCCTCCACCGCTCCGGCCGCCGCGACCACGACCCGGTCCCACGGGCTCGCCACCGGGGCGCCGCTCACCGGGTCCACCACGGCGTCCCCGGGGTGCTCCAGCACGGCGAGGCCCCGCAGGCCGCGGCCCACGAGGGCCGCGCGGACCGTGGGAACCACCTCGGCGCACGGCCCCGCGCCCGGTGCCGTGCGTGCCGCGGGACCCGCGGCGACGAGGGCCGCGGCCGCGGCGGGCGGCCCGCCCACCGCGCACGCCCCGCCGACCTCGGCGACCAGCGCGTGACCGGGGTGCTCGTGGGCGAAGAGCCGGACCGTGCGGTCCGCCGCCCACGCCCCGGCCACCGGCGCGAGGTCCAGGACCGTGCCGCGGCCCATGCGCAGCCGCCGGGTGGACGGGTCCAGCTCCACGCGCCCGATGCCCGGCGCGGGGTCCGGGTCGAGCCCGTCCAGGGCCCGCCAGGCCGAGACCCCCGTGGTCGGGTCGACGAGTCCGCTGGTGAGCCGGGCGGAGAGCAGGGCCGCGGCGACGAGCTCGGCCAGGACGGGTCCCACGACCACGTCGACGTCCTCGTGCTCGGCGAACCGGTTCAGCAGGGACAGCTCCGAGTCGATGCGCCCGGGGTCGGCGGCGCGGGCGACCTGGCGCCGCACGCGCGCGGCGATCCGCAGCGCCTCCGCCTGGAGGTCCGGGGCGGGGGCGCGCACGGCGCCGGCGTCCGGGGCGCGGTGCGGGGTCGGGGTGGACATGACCGTCTCCTGGCGGTGGGGGGGGGAGCGGGACGCGCGGCGGGGTCCGGGGAGCGTGCGGGCAGGTGCTGACGAGCATACGTGGGCCGGGTCACGGCGGACGGTGACGTGCCCGGCCGTTATCCGACCGTCATCGGCGCGGGGCGGCCCCCGTGCGCTGCGGCTGGGGCCGCCGGGCCGTCGGCCGTGGCGCCGCCGGCGGCCCCGGCCGACGCCGCGGCCCAGCGCAGCACGTCGGCGGGCCGGTTCGTGGTCAGCTGCTGGACGCCCAGGGCACGGCACAGGTCCACGTCCCGCGCCGTGTCGACCGTCCAGACCCGCAGCACGCGGCCCTCGGCGCGCCACTGCCGCACCAGGTCGGGGCGGGCCCGGACGAAGTCCAGGCCCGGGCCCACCAGGTCCACGAGGCCCGCCGAGATCACGGGCAGGGCCGGTGGCACCACGAGGCGCATGCCGGCGTGGAGGACCGCGGCGGTCGTGCGGCCCACGCGCAGGCTGTCCCGGACCGTGCGGCGGGTGGTCGTCTCCACCAGCTGGCACACGTGCCGGGCGGGCACCGTCTCCAGGAAGTGCCGGACCGCGTCGGGGTGGAAGCTCATGAGCGAGACGGTGACGTTCTCCAGCCGCCCGGTCTCGGGGTCCCAGCCCTCCCGCATCAGCAGGTTCAGGACCTCCTCCTCGAGCCGGTGCCCGTAGGGGCTGGGGTGCTTGGTCTCCACGGCGAGGCGCACGGGCCGGCCCGCCCCGCGCAGCAGGTCCAGGAGCTCGGGCAGCGTCAGCAGCTGGCGGTCCGGGGCCCCGTGGCCGGGCGGGATGGGCGCGCCCTTCCAGGAGGTCCAGTCGAGCCGCCGGAGCTCGGCCAGGGTGCGCGAGGACACGGGGCCCCGGCCGTCGCTCGTGCGGCCCAGCTGGGCGTCGTGGTGCAGGACCAGGTGGCCGTCGCGGCTGAGGTGGACGTCGCACTCCACGCCGTCGGCGCCGTCCAGCAGCGCCTGCACGTACGCGGCCCGGGTGTGCTCGGGGAAGGCCGCACTGGCCCCCCGGTGGGCGAAGACGATCGGCCGCACGGCGCTCCCTCGGCTGTCGGTCGGGGCGCGGTGCGCCCCGCTCGCGCACCACGCTAGGCCGACGCGGTGAACGCGGGGCCACGGCCCGGCGGAGCTGTCGTGAACGACGACGACGCCCCGCGGGACCGCGGGGCGTCGTGCTGGTGGGGTGCGGACAGGGCGGGACGGAGCGGGTCTAGCCCTCGCCGGTGATCTCGCCGTGGGCCGTGGCGACCGGGGCCGCCTGCTCGCCGCGGCTGCCCCGCCGGGTCCGCCGCTCGCCGAAGCGCGGGGCGCGCTCCTCGAGCCCGAGCTCCGCGGGGAAGGTGGTGGGCAGCGGGCCGAACGCCTCGTGTGTCGCCGCGATGACCTGCTTCGACATCGCCAGGTTCGCTCCTCCGCCGACGACCGCGCCCACGCCGAAGGGCAGGGCCCGGCCGAACACGGCCCCGGTCTGCTTGAGCAGGAAGCGCTTGACGAACATGTTGCGGATGATCCGGCCGACGTCGAAGGTCTTGGAGTCGTCCTTGCCCATCATGAGCCCCCACGAGGACATCATGCCCTTGCCCCGGGTGCCGCTGGCCAGGATCTGGTTCATGACCTGGCGGCCGTCCTCGCCGAGCATGAGGGCCATGACCATGGTGCGGGTCCGCTCGGGGTCCTCGGTGTGCACCCCGTGCAGCTCGGCGATCGCCTGCGCGTACAGGGCGGTGGCCTCGAGGTAGCCGGCCACCGCGACGGAGGACAGGCCCAGGGAGGCGACGGTGCCGATGCCGGGGACCACCGCGGTGGCGCCGACCGCGCCGCCGCCCAAGGTCACGGAGCGGACGTAGAACTTCTCGAGCCGCTTGGCGATCTGCTCGGGCGTCTCGTCCGGGTGGTCGGCGCGCTCCTTCCGGACGAAGTTCAGGACCACCGGCCGCTGCACGCGCAGCACGGTGTCGAGGAGCTTGTTCACGGCGGGCTTGGGCTTGCCCTCGTCGTCGAACGCGTTGTTCAGGGGGTTCAGGTCCATGGCGTGCTCTCCTTGTGGGGTGCCGGGACGGCGGCTCTCGGCCCACTATATGCACAGCAGGCTGATCGGGTCCCGGGGATTCGCCGACGGCGGAGGGCGGCCACCCGTCAGCTGCCGGGGAGCCGGGAGACGGAGGGGTCGACCTGCTGGAAGGAGTCCGGGAACTCGGCGCGCAGCCGCACCAGCTCGCGGGCGAAGGCGTCCAGGTCCCGGTCCTCCTGGCTGACCGGCTGCCACTGCCGGGCCGGCAGCGCGTGCCCCTGGTCGTCGAGGGCGACCATCACCATCAGGCAGTTGGTGGTCAGCTCCAGCTCGCCGGTGGCGGGGTCCCCGGACCAGCAGTTCACGGAGATGTGCAGGCCGCGGGCCGCCGTGTGGATGAGCCGTGCCCGGACCTCCACGAGGTGGCCGATGTGCATGGGCCGGTAGAACCGCACGCCTCCGGCGTACACGGCGATGACCGGGCGCCCCGCCCACCGGGCCCCGCACACGTAGGCGGCCTCGTCGATCCAGCGCATGGCCGTGCCGCCGTGCACCTTCCCGCCCCAGTTGATGTCGGTCGGGGCGGCGAGGAAGCGCAGCACGGTCTCCTCGGCCGTGCCCTCGTCCGTGTACCGCTGCTCGGACATCAGCTCCTCGATGCTGTTGCGCAGCGCGATCCGCCGCTGCGTGACCGCCGACTGCCGGCGCTCGTACTCGGTCTCGGGCGCCCACTGCGGGACGGGGGTGGGCCGGCCGTCCCCGTCCACGGCGACCATGATGATCAGGCACGTGTCCTTGAGCGTCACCCCGTGCTCGCGGGGGTCCGCGGAGGCCACCTCCACCCGGATGTGCATCGAGCTCCGGCCGGTGTGCACGATCTTGGCGGAGACCTCGACCATGTCGCCCACGCACACCGGGCGGTCGAAGTGGATGTTGCCGACGTACGCCGTGACGCAGTAGGCCCGGGACCAGCCCACGGCGCACGCGTACGCGGCCTTGTCGATCCATTCGAGGACCGCCCGCCGTCCACGGTGCCGGTGCGCCCGGCGTCGGTGGGGGCGGCGAGGAAGCGGAGAACGGCGGTGTCGCGTGCGGCCATGCCCCCAGTGTGGCACGGCCCACGGCGCCGGACCCCGGTGACGGGCCGTGCGGCGCCGGACCGTGCGGCGGCGGACCGTGCGGCGCCGGGCCGTGCGACGCCGGATCCAGCGGCGCCCGCCGGCGCCGGCCACCGCGGGGCTCACCCCACCAGCGGCGCCCACGCGTTGAGCCGGCGGAGCATGTCCGACTTCTTCCGGGCGTGGCCCTCCATCCGGACCAGGATGTCGTCGAGGGCCTCGATCGCGTCCACCACGAACGGGCCCTTGTTGAGCATGACGCACTCGGCACGCTGGCCCATCGCGGCGTCCGTGACCTCGGCCCGGGAGGGCAGGCCCTTCTTGGCGAGGGACTCCAGGACCTGGGTGGCCCAGACGACGGGCACGTGCCCCGCCTCGCACAGCCACAGGATCTCCTCCTGCACCTCGGCGAGCCGTTCGAAGCCGGCCTCCACGGCCAGGTCCCCGCGGGCGATCATCACGCCCACGTCCTGCCACCGCATGGCCTCCAGCAGCATGGGCGGCAGCGACTCGAAACCGCCCACGGTCTCGATCTTCAGGGTGATGTCCAGGGCGGTGGTGCCGATCCCCTCGAGCTCCTGCAGCAGGTCCGTCACGTCCTCCCGCGAGCGCACGAAGGACATGTTGACGATGTCGGCGTGCTCGGCGACGAAGGGCAGGTGGGACCGGTCCTCGTCGGTGAGCGCGCGGATGCGCAGGTCCGTCTCGGGGAGGTTGATGCCCTTCCCGGCCTTGAGCTTGGTGCCGCCGGGGCCGGCCTGCAGCACCTCCAGCGTGATCTCGTGCGGGTCCACGGCGGTGATCCGGCAGCGGATCCTCCCGTCGTCGATCCAGGCGGGCTGGCCCTCCCGGGCGTCCGTGAAGACCTCGGGCAGGGAGCAGCCGATCCGGTACGGTCCCTCGCCGCGGACGGGGACGGGCGTGAGGTCCCGGGTCAGGACCACGGTGTCCCCCGCGCGCACGCGCAGGGACTGCTCGACGGCGGGCAGCTCGCCGAGCACGCCCTCCGTGCCGTCCTCGGCGGCGACGGCCAGGCCCGTGGCGAAGTACACGGTCTTGGAGCACTCGACCAGCACGCCGGGTCCGGTGGCCTCGACCACCCGCAGCGTCCGCCCGGAGCCGCGCGCGTCCTTGAGCCGCAGCCGCTCCCCCGGGATGCGGGCCGCGGTCCAGGCGGCGTCGGCCACGGGAACGGCCGGGGCGTCGTCGTCCACCGCGGGATCCGCCTCGCCCAGCCACAGGCGGGCGGGGGTGGTGACCCGGCCGCTGCTGTCCCGGACGGGCTTGATCTTCTCGACCTGCGGTCCGGGCTCGATCGGCCCGGTGCGCAGCTTGGGCCCGGCGAGGTCCATGGCCACGCGGACCTCCCGGTCCGCGGTGCGCTCGGCGGCGCGGACGTGCCCCACCATGGCCGCCCACTGCTCGGGGCCGTCGTGCGCGCAGTTGATCCGGGCCACGTCCATGCCGGCGCGGACCATGTCCTCGACCAGCCGGGGGTCGGCGGCGGCCTCCGACGGGAGGGTGACCATGATCCGGGTGCTGCGCCCGTCCCGGCCGGGGCCGAGCAGCGCGGCGGTGTTGCGGCGCAGGATCTCGGCGCCGGGCGGGCCGGTCTCCCCGGGCGCCGTGGCGGCCTCGGGCAGCTCCACGTCCTCCTCGGACCGGCCGGCGAGCACCCGCAGGGTCTCCAGCACCGCGCCCAGGTGGCTCAGCACGCCCGCCTCCATCCGCCCGAGGGAGGACAGGCCCAGAGCGCTCAGGTCCCGCTGCAGGTCCCGCACGTCCTGGCTGCGCACGGCCACGTAGTCCACGAGGTTCAGCGCGGAGCGGCGGTGGCGGGAGTTCACGCGCTCCAGCTGCGGCACGGCCGCGCCGCGGGCCCGCACCACCACGTCGACCAGGGCGAGGACGCGGTCGAGCAGCTCCGAGGCCCGCTGCTGCCGGTCGGTGGTGGTCGCCACGGCCTGCTCCTCCCCGCGGCCGCGGGCGGAGCCCGCCCGGCCGCCGTCGATCCGCTGACTCCCCATGATCCTCCTCGTCCGCGCCGCTGTCAGCGCCGCTGTCAGCGCCGACCGTAGCGGGTCCGGGCGAACGGCGGCTGAACGCGAGGAGACCGGGCCCCGGACGGAGAGGACAGGACTCCTCGGCGGCCGTCCCCTCGGCGGGCTAGGCTCGTGCGGACGCCACCGACCCGTCCGCCCCACGGCGGGCGGGCGGCCCCGCCACCGGAAGGAACCACCGTGATCAGCTCGGAGAACGTCAGGGCCTACGTGGAGCGCATGGCCTCGGGAGAGCCCGCCCCCGGCGGCGGGGCTGCGGGGGCGCTGCAGGCGGCCCTGGGCGCGGCCCTGCTCGCGATGTCCGCCCGCTACTCCACCGGCTCCGAGCACGCCGCCGATGCGGCGGCCCGCGCCGAGGCGCTGATCCCGCGCGCGCTGGGCCTGGCGGACGCCGACGCCGAGGCCTTCGGCGCGCTCTCGGAGGCCTACGCCCTGCCCCACGACAGCGACGAGGAGAAGGCGGAGCGCTCGCGGGCGGTGCAGGAGGCCACGGCCGGTGCCGCGCGGCCGCCGCGGGAGCTGATCGGGGTGGGCGCCGAGGTCGTCGGGCTCGCGCGCGAGCTGACCGGCTGGTGCAACCCCAACGTCCTCAGCGACGTGGCGGCGGCCTCCGAGGCGGCCCGGGCCGCCGTGGCGACGGCCCTGGTCACCCTCGAGATCAACGTCCGGTCGCTGAAGGACGCCGCGACCCGGGAGGAGCTGCGCGCGGGCCTCGCCGAGGGCGAGCAGGCCGTCGAGGACGCCGCGGAGCTCACGCGGCGGATCCGCGAGCGCGTCCGGGGCTGACGGGCGGGGCCGACGGGCGGGCCTCCGCTCAGGGATCCCCGGCGGTCCGGGGCGTGGCGGACGGGGGCGCGGCGGGGCGGCGCACCCAGAACGAGCCGACGACGGCGAGCAGCGAGATGGCCGCGCCGCACCGGAAGGCCGTCCGGACCCCGGCGGCGGCGGCCTCGGCCCCGGCCGCGTCCGAGGCCGCCGTGCCGAGGGTCATGACGGTGATGAACAGCGCGGCGCCGGCGGCGCCGGCGACCTGCTGGACGGTGCCGACCACGGCGGAGCCGTGGGCGTGCAGGGACTGCGGCAGCGCACCGAGGCCGGCGGTGAACAGGGGGGTGAAGACGAGGGCGAGGCCTGCGCTCAGCACCACGTGGGCGAGCAGCACGGCCGGGACCGGGGTGGTCCCCGAGACGAGGGTGAGGCCCCACAGGGCGCCGCTGACCACCACCGTGCCGGGCACGAGCAGCACGGCCGGGCCGGAGCGGTCGTACACCCGCCCCACTCCCGGCGCGAGCAGGCCCATGACCAATCCGCCCGGCAGCAGCAGGAGCCCGGTGGCCAGCGGGTCGAGGCCCTGCACGTTCTGCAGGTACAGGGGCAGCACCAGGAGCGTGCCGAACAGGGCGGTGACGCTGAGGCCGAGCACCACGGTCGCCACGGTGAAGGTCCGCGAGCCGAAGGTCCGCAGGTCCAGCAGGGCCCGGTCCGTGCGCTGGAGCCGGAGCTGACGGCGCACGAAGAGGGTGAGCGCGGCGGCGCCCACGCCCAGCGGTGCCCACGCCGGGACGGCCGCCGCCGCCCCCTCCCCGAGGGTGCTCAGGCCGTGGACGAGCCCGCCGAAGCCGAGGGCGGAGAGCACCACGGACGCGACGTCGAGGGAGGCCGCCCGGGGCTCCGTCACGTCCGGCATCCGCAGCGCCCCGAGCGCCAGCGCCGCCAGGGCCACCGGCAGCACGGCGAGGAACATCCAGCGCCAGTCCAGCACGCTGAGGATGACCCCGGAGATCGACGGGCCCACGGCCGGGGCCACGGAGATGACGATCGAGATGTTGCCCATGACGCGGCCCTGCCGGGTGGGCGCCACGAGCGTCAGCACCGTGGTCATCAGCAGCGGCAGCATGATGGCCGTGCCGCCGGCCTGGACGACCCTCCCCGCGAGCAGGACGCCGAAGCCCGGCGCCGCGGCGCAGATCAGCGTGCCGGAGCTGAACAGGCCCATCGCCGCGAGGAACACCGTCCGGGTGCGCAGGCGCTGGAGGAGGTACCCGGTGACCGGGATGACCACGGCCATCGTGAGCATGAAGGCCGTGGTCAGCCACTGGCCGGCGACCGCGGTGATCGACAGGCTCTGCATCAGGCTCGGCAGCGCGACGCCCATGATCGTCTCGTTGAGGATCACGACGAAGGTGGAGGCGAGCAGCAGGCCGATGACCAGGCGGTCGCGGGCCGCCGTCTCCGTCCCGGGGGCCGCCGCAAACCCCTGGGGCCCCGGCGCGGCGGGCGGGGCCGGCCGGCGGGGCACGGGAGCGGGCGCACCCGGGGGCGCGGGCGCACCCGTCGGGGCGGGCAGGGGGACGTCGTGGGCCATGGGCAGGTTCCTTCGGGCGAGGGGAGGGTGCCGCCCGCACGGCGGGGAGGACGACACCGACAGATCCTAGCCCCGGGGAGAATGGTGGGCATGCGCAGATACCTCAAGGACGCCGGCGTGCACGCCGAGATCGGCCCGGACGGCCTCACCGAGGGCGGGTTCGTGCTGTCCATCGGCGGTGCCGAGCAGTCCCACGTGGACCTCGTCCGCCCCCGGGAGCTCTTCTACGAGTACCTGCGGCGGATCGGCAACGTCGTCGACGTCGTGGCGGCACCGGGCGCACCGGTCACCGCGGTCCATCTCGGGGCCGGGGCCCTGACGCTCGCCCGGTACGTGGCCGTGACCCGGCCCGGGTCCGCCCAGGTCGCCGTGGAGCTCGAGCGGGAGCTGCCCGCGTTCGTGCTCGAGGCGCTGCCCCTGCCCGCGGGAGCGGACGTGCGGATCGTCGTCGACGACGCCCGGGCGGCCCTACCGGACGTCGTCGCCCCCGGGACCGCGGACCTCGTGGTCCTCGACGTCTTCTCGGGCCGGGACGCCCCGGCCCATCTCACGGAGGCCTCCTTCTACGCCGAGGCCGCCGGGCTGCTGGCGCCCGGCGGGGTGCTGGTCGTCAACGTGGGCGACGACCCCGGGCTGGCGTTCTTCGCCGGCCAGGCGCGGGCGATGCGGGAGGCCCTCGCCGACGTGTGGTGCCTCGCCGAGGAGCGGCTGCTCACAGGACGCTACCCGGGCAACCTCGTCCTCGTGGGCGGTCGCCGGGCCCTCCCCCGGGAGTGGGCGGACGCCTTCGCCGCAGCCGGGCCGCACCCGGCGGGCGTGCTGGACGGGCTCGGCCTGGAGGAACTGCTCGGGCGGCTGTAGCGTGGGTCACACCGCCGAGCCGAGGAGCACGCCGTGAGCACCGCCGAGCACACCACCGGGACCGTCCCCGGCAGCAGCACCGTCCTGGAGTCCGTTCCCGCGATCGCGGGCGAGACGACCTCCCGCGTGGCCCTGACGCCGGCCGCGGTGGAGCTGCTCGGCAGGCTGCGGGAGGTCCACGGCCGGCTGATGTTCCACCAGTCCGGCGGGTGCTGCGACGGCTCGGCGCCGATGTGCTATCCGGCCGGGGACTTCCTGACGGGTCCCGCGGACGTGCTGCTGGGCGTGTTCACGCTGCCCGGTGACCCGGACACGGCCGAGCTCGAGTTCTGGATCTCGCGCGAGCAGTTCGAGTACTGGAAGCACACCCAGCTCACGGTGGACGTGGTGGAGGGGCGTGGTTCCGGGTTCTCGGTGGAGGCGCCGGAGGGCAAGCGGTTCCTGATCCGCTCGGCGCTCAGGCAGGATCCGGCCGGCTCCTGAGCCGGCCCTGCTCGTCGAAGGACGGGCCCCGGGCGTGGACCGGGAAGGTCGTGAAGGCCGGGACCTCGTAGGGGTGGGCCCCGGCCATGGCCCGCAGCACGCGCTCGCGCTCGGCCGCCGGGTACAGCGTCTCGATGCGGACCTCCTCGACCTCCTGGGGCGTCCCGACGGTTCCCACGGCCGGGTGCGCGCCGGGCAGCGGCGTGAACCGCCCGGTGCCGCGGCTCACGAACGCGGTGTGGGAGTAGTGGCCGGAGCGGCCGGCGCCGGCGTCGCCGAGGGCCTGCAGGACCTGCTCGGCGTGGGTGGCGGGGACGAACACGACCAGGCAGTGCTGCTCGGGCTCCGCGGGCTCAGGGGTCATGGGGCGCGCACACCTCCCGCTCCTGGTGGTCGGCGGGCTCCAGCTGGATCGTGGAGTGCTGGACGGACACGGGGAAGTGCTCGGCCACGCACCGCTGGATCCGGCCCAGCGCCTCCGCGGAGCCGCCCGAGTAGAAGTACTCCTCCTCGAGCACCACGTGGGCGGTGAGCACGGGCAGGTCGGAGGAGATCCGGGACGCGTGCAGGTCGTGGACCTCCACCACGTGCGGCAGCTCGAGGATGTGCCCGCGGACGTCGTCGACGTCGAGCCCGGGGGGCACGCTCTCCATCAGCACGGACAGGGACTCCACGAGCAGCCGGATGGTGCGGGGCACGATGAGCGCGCCGATGAGCAGCGCGACCACGGCGTCCGCCTGCATCCAGCCCGTGAGGGTGATGACGACGGCCGCGACGATCACGGCGACCGAGCCCAGGGCGTCGTTGCGCACCTCGAGCATCGCCGCGCGGAGGTTGAGGTTGCTGCGCCGGCCCCCGAAGAGCACGAGCATCGCCACGAGGTTGCCGACCAGCCCCAGGACGCCGAAGACCAGCAGCTCGGCCGAGGCCACCGGGTGCGGCTCCAGGAACCGGCGCACGCCCTCCACCAGCACGAACAGTCCCACGGCCAGCAGCACCCCGGCTTGGAGGGCCGCGGCCACGATCTCCGCGCGCCGCCAGCCCCACGTGCGCCGGGCGCTCGGCGGGCGCAGGGTCAGCTGCGCGGCGACCAGCGCGAGCAGCAGCCCGCCGGCGTCGGTGAGCACGTGGGCGGTGTCGATGAGCAGCGCCAGGGAGCCCGTCCACAGGGCGCCGACGAGCTGGACGACGAACAGCCCCACGGTGATCCCGAAGGCGGTGGCGATCCGCCACCGGTCGGTGCCGGGACCGGCGTGGGCGTGGCCGGCCCCGTGGTCGTGCCCGTCCCCCGCGCGACCGCGGTCCCGGGTGTGCTCGTGCGCCATGGCTCCATCGTAGGACGGCGGCGCGGTGCCGCGCGGGTCAGGCGGTGTCGAACCCGCGGAACTCCCCGGTGGCGGGACCGTAGTGGGAGTCCACCTTCATGACGGCCCCGGGCGTGCCGCCGCCGTTGAGGGACTTGAGCAGGTCCCGCACGGCGTGCCGGGGGCCCTCGGCGATCACCCCCACGGTGCCGTCCGAGTTGTTGACGGCCGAACCGCTCAGGCCCAGCTCCCCGGCGCGGCGGGCGGTCCAGAAGCGGAAGCCGACGCCCTGCACGGAGCCGTGCACCACGGCGGTCAGGCGCAGGTCCTCCTCGGGGTCCAGGGGCTCGGGGTCGCGGCCGGCGGAGGCGCCCGAGTGGATCGGCGGCAGGCTCACAGGTCCACCACCGTGGACTCGCCGGCGTCGACCTGCTCGCCCGTGGCCCGGGCCTTCGCCCAGCGCAGCGCGGTGGCCACCGTCCCCGGGCTGCGCCAGTGCTCGGCGGTCTCCGTGCGCACGCGCAGCACCACCAGACCGGGGGTCGCGGGACCGTCCGGGTAGTAGGCCGTCAGCGCGTCGGACCACAGCCCGTCGAGCACCGCCCGGTCCTCGACCACCTCGGCGGCCCCGGAGACGGAGACCCACTCGTGGTCGCCCACGAAGGCGACGTTGACGGCGTCGTGGGCCGCCACGTCCCGGACCGCGGAGGTGTCGCTGCTGGTGACGAAGGCGAGGTCCTCCCCCGGGGCGACGTCGACCACGGTCATCGGACGGCTGACGAGCTTACCGGTCGGCTCCGTGGTGCTGAGCATGCCGACCCGGGTGCGGTTCACGAACTCGACGATGTGCTGGATGTCATCCTGGTGCGTGTTCATGTGGTCAGACTAGGGAACGACCGGGCCCCGTGGCAGGGTCCGGTCGAGGAATTCATCGTGGGCGGAACCGTGCGCCGGGGTGCGCCGGGGTGCGACCGGCGCGCCGTCGAGGCCGTCGCCCCCTCCCGCCCCCGCGCACACGGGGCGGCCGCCGCACCCGGGATCCGGGTCCGCGGCGGCCGCCCCGTGCGCGCGGCGCGCTCAGCCGGTCACGGCTGCACCTCGAGCGCGGCCGAGATGAGCGTGCCGCCGTCGGAGAACTCGATGGTCTTCCCGATGGTCGAGGGGTCGTCCAGCACGGCGGAGACCACGAGCGCCACGTTCGCCCGGGAGGTCTGGTGATCGCCGTCCCGCTCGCCCGTGGACACGTCGATCATGCCGGTGGCGTCGCCCTCCGTGAGGGCGCCGGGGCCCACGATGGTCCAGTCCAGCGAGGAGGCGCGCAGGTGGTCGTCGGCGTCGGCCTTGGCCTGGGCGTAGGCGTGGAAGGGGTCGTCCTCGGGGACGCCGTGGTCCTGGCCGGCCCCGAAGTAGGAGACCATGACGAAGCGCTTGGCGCCGGCCATCACGGCGGCGTCCATCGCGCGGATCGCCGCGTCCCGGTCCACGGCGTAGGTGCGCTCGGGGCTGCCGCCGCCCGCGCCGGCGCTCCACACGACGGCGTCCTGGCCCTCGAGCAGGTCGGCGAGCTGGGCGACCGACAGCTGCTCCACGTCGGCCACCACGGGGGTCGCCCCGGTGTTCTCGACGTCGTCCGTGTGGTCGGGGTTGCGGAAGATGCTCGTGACGTCGTTGCCGCCGGTCTTGAGCAGCTGGGCCAGGATGAGGGCGACCTTGCCGTGGCCGCCGATGATCGCAGTGCGGGTCATGTGATGTGCTCCTTGGGATGCTGAGGGGACGTTCTGTGCTCCCCCCGACGCTAGCCGTCTCCCGGCCGCCACGACACAGCTCACGCGGAGGGCGAAACCGGGAATGCGCCCGGAGCCCGCGCCCCTGGTCCTGCGACCCGGCCCTGCGACCCGGAGCGGCAGGGCCCGGCCTCGGGTAGCCTCGGGGTGATCTGATCCCTGTCCCCGACCGGAGGCCGCCCCGTGCTGATCTTCCAGCTCATGCTGTCCGCGATCGCCCTCGTCCTGCTGGTCGTCGCGCTGATCGACGGCGCGTGGACGCTCGCGCTCATCGCCGCCATGATGCTGATGGTTGCGCTGTCCGGCGTGTTCATCGCCCACCGCCGGGAGAAGCACCTGGGCCGGCGCTGAGGCCGGTCCAGCCCCTGCGCCACCGCCCGGCTGGGCTCCCGCGGAGCCCGGCCGGCTACTCCGCGGCCTCCTGGATGCCGGTCACCGCGGTGAGGATGAACACCGCGTCCTCCAGGGCCTCCACGGAGTGCCGCTCCGCGGGGATCACGTGCAGCTGCCCGGCGTCGAGCACCAGGTCCTCGCTCGAGGAGACCCGGATCCGCCCGTGGAGCACCTGCAGGCTGCCGGCGTACGGGGCGCTGTGCTCGGCCAGCACCGCGCCCTCCTTCAGCGCCAGGAGGGTCTGGCGCAGCACCTTCTGGTGCAGCAGTCGCTCCGAGCTGCGGCCGTGGCCGTTGTGCCGGGCCTCGTTGAGGTGCTGCAGGGCGATCTCGTTCAGGTGCTGCATGGTTCTCCTCCTGGGTAGGTGATCCGGTCCCCGTCGACCACGGCGAAGTCCCGCAGCGTCGCGGGGGTGAGCTTGCCGGGGCCCATGATGTGCTGCACGTCGTGCCCGCGCACCAGCAGCGCCTCGGCCACGAGCGAGCGGTGGCAGCGCCACCACACCGCCTCCGCGCACATGATCGCGACCGCACGGTCCTCGGCCAGCCGCTCGAGCTCGGCCAGGGCGGTCCGGAACTCGTCCGTCTGCATGTGGTCGGCGTAGCCGCGGAAGGACGCGTTGCGCCAGGCGGTGTTCACCGAGTCCTTCGAGGTGGGGCGCAGCCCGCCCAGTCCCTTGCAGTAGCCGTGCTCGATGCCGGCCGCCGCGAGCGTGCCGGGCAGCGTGTCGAGGTCGAACTGGGGGTTCGTGCGCGAGCGCGGCACCGTGCGGATGTCAACGAGGCGCCGCACACCGGACTCCCTCAGCAGCTCCACGAACTCCTCGGCGGAGCGGGTGGAGTGGCCCACGGTGTAGACGGTGTGCGCTCTCATGCTCCCCACCCTACTGACCGGGCCCGGGCGCGTCCCCGGCCCGACACGGTCCGCTCTGCGGGAGCCGGGCCCGGGACGTCACGCGCCGCCGGGGCCGGCCTCGGTCCAGCGGGCGGAGCCCCCGGGGGTCCTCCGGCCCGCGGCCGCCGAGGAGTTCCACGCCTCCCGGTCGGCCATGGTGAAGCGGCGGCCCGTCACCGTGGTCGGCACGACGCGGACGAACCGGTCCTTCAGTCCCTCCTGCCACGGGAACAGCGGCAGCTGCAGGGCCTCCATCAGGGCGTGGCCCGGCCGGACGCCCTCGGCGTGGCCCTTGAGGACCACGCTCCAGGCCGTGGCGGCCGCGGCGTCGTGCCCGTCGATCTCGAGGGCCACGGAACGGCCCTCGAGGGCGCCGCTCAGCTTCGTGCCGAGGCCCGAGCGGAAGACGATCGTGTCGCGGTCGACCACGTAGTTCACGGGGAAGATCTCCGGCGCCCCGTCCACCACCACGGCCAGCCGGGCGACGCCGTCCGCCCGCAGCAGCTCCCAGCAGTCCCCGGGCGCGAGCTCCTCCACGTCCTTGCGGTACCACTCCACCGTCGTCCCCTTCCCGTGCGCCTCGGCGGCCCGCCCGTGCCCGGCCACCACCTCCAACCTACGGTGCCGCCCCCGCCCAGGGAACAGCACCCGGGCCCCGGGACGTCCGCGACGGTGCCGGCGGCCCGGGCGTGGGAGAATCGGGCGCATGAGCGTGGTGATCGCGGGATGCGGAGACCTGGGCACGGAGATCGGGCTGCGGCTGGCCGAGCAGGGGCAGGAGGTGCTGGGCCTGCGCCGTCGCGCGGAACTGGTGCCGCCGCCCCTGACCGGGCTGCCGGTGGACCTGAGCACGGAGGTGCCCGAGCTGCCGGGCGACGTCGAGCTCCTCGTCGTCGCGACCGCCGCGGACGGGCGGACGCCCGAGGCCTACCGCGCGGCCTACCTCGACGGGCTGCGGCACGTGGCCGACGGTCTGCGCGCCGCCGGGGCCCTCCCGCGGCGCGCCGTGCTGATCTCCTCGACCGCCGTCTGCGGGGACGCCGACGGCGAGGAGGTCACCGAGGACACCCCGCCGGACCCCCGGACCCCCACCGCGCGGATCCTGCTGGAGACCGAGGAGCTGTTCCACGAGCAGTTCCCGCACGGCACGGTCCTGCGGCTGTCCGGCATCTACGGACCGGGCAGGACGCGGCTGATCGACAAGGTGCGCTCCGGGGACGGCGCGGCCGGGGCGGCCTGGACCAACCGGATCCACCGGGACGACGCCGCGGCCGCGGCCGTGCACCTGCTCACCATGGACGCCCAGCCGCTCACGCTGTACCTCGGCACGGACGACGAGCCCGTGCCCGAGCTCGAGGTGCTCGAGTTCCTGGCGCAGGAGCTGGACGTCCCCCGCCCCGAGGACGTCCCGGAGGCGGACGCACCGCCACGGGGCTCGAAGCGGCTGTCCAACGCCCGGCTGCGGGCGTCCGGGCTGCGGCTGCGCTACCCCACCTACCGGGAGGGCTACCGCGCGGTGCTCGCCGGGGAGGGCGTGCGCCACCCCTGACCGGTCCCCACCCGCAGGACGACGTCGCGCACCTCGTAGGCGGCGATCAGCTCCACCCACGAGACCCGCGGCGGGTGCTCGAGCTCCAGGGGCAGCCGCAGCAGGCGCTGCAGGAAGACGTCGGTCTCCTGGATCGCCAGGAACCCGCCCGGGCACCGGTGGGCGCCGTCCCCGAAGGACATGACCTCGGGCCTGATCCCCCGCGGCCGGGACCGCTCCGGGCACAGCTGCCGGGCGTCCTCCCCGAACGCCTGCTCGTCGCTGTTCGCCTGGCGGACGTAGAGGTCGAGCAGCGCCCCGGCGGGCACCTCGTGGCGCTCGGCACCGTCCTCCAGGACCAGCGCCCGGGTGGTGCGGCGGTAGAGGTGGCCCACCACCGGCTCCAGGCGCAGGATCTCGTGCAGGATGCCGTGCCGGGCCGGCTCCTCGGCGGCGAGGTACTCCTCCCGCAGCCGGTCGTCCTCCAGCAGGTGCCAGATGGCCACCGAGATGAACTCCCGGGTGGTGGCCATGCCGGCGGCGGCGTAGGTGACGCACTCCACGAGGATCTCCCGGTCCGTGCAGCCCTCGGCGAGCAGGTGCGAGACCACGTCCTCCCGGGGCTGCTCGCGCCGCGCCGTGATGGCCGGGCGCACGTCCCGGAGCCGGAAGGCGTTCATCGCCCAGATCGGCCGCAGGGATCCGAGGACGGTCCCCGCCCGGTCCCGGAGCCGGCCCAGCGGGCCGCCGGCGGGCCCGCCGGCCGGACCGGTGGCGGGGCCGCTGAAGAAGCGCTCCAGACGCCGTGACATCCCGTCGATGTCCGAGTTCGTCAGCCCCACGACCTGCGCGGCGACCTCCACGGAGTAGCGCAGGGTGACCGCGGACAGCTCCGCCCGCCCCTCCTGCCGGATCCGCTCGACCAGCTCGTCGGCCCGCTCCTCCATCAGGTCGCGGTAGCGGCGGCTCACCGCCGCCGGGGTGAAGAACCGTGCGGTGGCGGTGCGCTGACGCCGGTGCTCGGGGCCGTCCGCGTAGAGCACGGGCGGGTGGTCGCCGGTGAGCCCCTTGCGGGCCGTCTCCGCGCTGAACCCGGCCTGGACCGTGGCGTCGGCCTCCCGCAGCACCTGGCGGACCAGCGGCAGGGACCGCACGTGCCACGTCCCGTCGAGGACCTCGACCCCCGGCGTGCCGGACTCTCCGGGCGGGGCGGTCCGGCGCCGGTCGCCGTGCGGGACGGGGCAGCGGGTCTCGGGACGGGCACGGTCGCTCATGGGCTCATGCTAGTCGCGCGGGGCGACGGCGGGCCGGTGCGCGGCCCCCGCCGTGTTCTCCCGGCCGGAGTGCCGCCGCGGCTCTGCCGCCGGGGCGGGCGGGGTCTCAGATCCGGTCCGCCCGGTCGTTCTCGATCTGCGCCGTGGCGGGGAGGACCAGGGAGGAGGAGGGCCCGTCCAGCACGATCAGCAGCACCCGCAGGTCCGCCCCGGAGAGGTACGCCCCCACCAGGCGGTGGTTGGAGTCGAGCACCACGAGCGAGTCCTCGGTCCGGTAGGCCGGGACGGTCAGCTGGATCGGTCCCGACTCCTGCGCGAACTCCTCCCGCATGTGCTCGATCTTCTCCTGCCGGTCCCCCGGCCACTGCTTCCCGGCGGCCTGGGCGAGGGTCTGCGGCCGGTGCTGGGGGTGCGACCACTCCCCCGGGTTGCCCTCCGGGTCCACGTGCCAGACGGTGTAGAGCTCACCGAGCTCCTGCCGGGAGGCGACCACGAGGTCCTCGACCCGGGTGTTCCCGTCGTCCAGCGCGTCCCAGTCGAGCCAGGCCCGGATGTCGTCGCCGAACAGGGTCCTGAAATCCGCAACGTCCATGAGGACATCTCAGCAGACCGGCGCGCCCGGCGCCACGGCTCCCGGCCACCGGGACGGGCGCCGTCGCCGGCCCTCAGGAGTCCTCGGCGCCGCGGCCGGCCGGGTGCCGCGCCGTCCCGGGGCGGACGCCGAACGCGGAGGCCGAGCGGTCGGCCGGCTCGGTCGGGAAGACCGTGCGCCCCTCCGTCCACTGGTGCCGCACGTAGGCGTGCAGCCGGCCGGCGAAGGGCCCCTCCCGCCACTCCAGATAGGGCATGTCCTGGCTCGCGTCCAGCAGGAAGTAGCTGCTGTACGCCCGGAGCAGCTCCGGGGCCGCCCCGGGATCCTCCTCCGCGGCGGCCCCGCCCAGGACCAGGTAGACCGGGGCTCCGGGCAGGCCGTCGTGGACCCGCACCTCGAGCCGGTCGGCGACCACGGGGTCGAGCTCCCCCAGGGCCCGCAGCTGGTGGACGAGCGTGTCGAAGCTGCGCCGCAGGTCCATGGGCGAGAGCCCGTAGTGGTGGCGGATCTCCCGGAGCCGGGCCGCGAGCGCGGGGGACCTCGGATCGAGGAGCAGCAGCCGGACACGGACCCCGGTGGCGAGCGCCTTGTGGATCGCGTCGAGGTCCCCGGCCAGCGTCAGGGGGAAGGTGTCCGTCCACCACAGCTCCTGCCCCGGCCGGACGCTCCGGAGCACGTCGACCACGTCGAGCTCCTCGCGGACCCCGACCAGCCCCAGCCGGTCCTCGCGGGACGCGGGAGGGACCGGGAGCGCGGCGGGGACCGGGACGGGCGCCGCCTCCACGGGCGCGGAGCCGCGCCGGCGGGAGCGCCCGGCGTCCAGGAGCAGCCCCACGCCGCCCACGGTGAGCAGGACGGCCCCGGCCTCGAGCAGCAGCTCCGGCCACGCGCGCCCGGCGGCCAGGGCGACGACGACCACCGCCGCACCGAGGCCGATCAGCACGGCCGGGGCCGTGCCGGGACGTCGCGGCGGGACGGTGCGCGGGCCGCCGCGGCGCCCGTCCCCCGCGGGCCGGTCCTGGGCGGTGGTGCGGGTCTCCAGCACGGGACTCCCCTTCCTCGAGCGGATCTGCTCACAGCCTGACACGCGGCCTGACCTGGGCGTGAGCGCCGAGGGCACCGGGTCGCTGTGTGACGAGCGCGGCGGTGCTGCCGGAGCCGTCCGGGGCGTCCCCTCTTGTGCGGCGGAGGCCCTGAACATGCGTTTGCATAACTAAACTCGGCCTCGGGAGTGCGGCAGTCCGGCGTCGTGACGGCTCTCGCGCCGGGAACCGGCCCACGCCCTGCAGCGGACCGCACCGGCCGCACTGCCCACCACGTCCGGAAGGCACCTCCCGTGGCCATGACACTGCACCAGCGCCTGGGCGACCGCCACAACCGCCTCAACGCCCTGCGTCTGCTCCTGGCGCTGCTGGTGATCCTGGGCCACGCCTGGCCGCTCACCGGCGCGGACGGCCCGAGCCTCGAGCTGGTGTCCGACGTGGCCGTCAACGGCTTCTTCGTGCTCAGCGGCTACCTCATCGCCGAGAGCCGGGCGCGCACCCGCCTGGTGCCCTACCTGTGGCGCCGGTTCCTGCGCATCTATCCGGGGTTCCTGGTGAGCCTGCTCGTCGTGGCGGCCGTCTTCGCGCCGGTCGCGGCCGTGCTCGAGGGGTCGTCGTTCGACCCGGGCTCCGCGGCCGGGTTCGTGCTGAGCAACGCCGACCTGCGGATGTCCCAGTGGGGCATCGACGGCACACTGCTCGCGGTGCCCGCTCCTGACTCCTGGAACGGCTCGCTCTGGACGCTGTTCCACGAGGCCGTCGCCTACGTGCTCATCGGGCTGGTCCTCAGCACCGCCCTGGCGGCACGGCACGCCCGCTGGGTGCTCCCGGGGATGTTCCTCCTCGTCCTGGTCCTGCGCCCCCTGCTCGAGGGGCCGCTGGACGTCACGAGCCACCTCTACCTCGGCGGCGCCCGGCTGGTGGGCTACTTCCTGGCGGGCGCGGCGGTCTGGGCCTGGGCGAGGACCTGGCGCCCCTCCTGGACCCACGTCGCGGCGGCCGGGGTCGTCTACGCCGTCCTGACCGACCAGGGCTGGGCCGACCTGTACGGGCAGCTGCCCCTCGCCGTGCTGCTCCTGGGCCTCGGCGCCACGCGCTCCGAGAACTGGACCACGCGCACCGACCTCTCCTACGGCGTCTACATCTACGCGTATCCGGTGCAGCAGCTGCTCGTGCTGCTCGGCACCGCGTCCTGGGGGGTCGCCGCGAACACCGTGCTGGTCGTCCTGCTGACGCTGCCCCTGGCCCTGCTGTCCTGGACGGTCGTCGAGAAGCCCGCCCTCCGGGCGAAGGCGTGGCTCGACCCCCGCGACCGGCCCGACCGGAGGGTCGCCGCCCCGGGCCCGGCGGCCCCTGCGGCCACGGCCCCCGAGGGTCACCGCGACGGCTGACGGCCACGCCCCCGGCGCCCCGGGGACCGGCGGGACCGCCCTCGCGGTCCCTGCCGCGTCCCGCCCGCGGCCGCGGTGGCATGCTCGTCCGCCGCGACCTGCCGGGCGGTGCGGGGCCGCCCCGCCCGGGTGGCGCACACCACGATTGCCCGTAGACTGACACCTCAGGTGAGCCGGGAAGTCTGGTCGGCACGAGAGAACTGCCGCCAAAAATCGGAGGAACCCCGTGTCCACCCACGACCCCACCGCCCGCCCCGAGGACCAGCCGGGGAACCGCCCCCCGCAGCGCCCCGAGGACCACAGCCACGACACGCTGCGCCGCGGCAGCTACCGCGAGGTGCTGCGCGTCGGCGAGATCCTCCGCAAGGAGACCATCGGCGGCCTGCTGCTCGTGGCGGCCGCGCTCGTCGCCATCGTCTGGGCCAACTCCCCGTTCGCGGACAGCTACTTCGCCCTGCGCGACTTCGAGGTCGGCTACGAGCCGTGGCACCTGAGGCTCAGCCTCGGCACGTGGGCCGCCGACGGCCTGCTGGCGATCTTCTTCTTCCTGGTGGGCCTCGAGCTCAAGCGCGAGTTCGTGGCCGGCGACCTGCGCGAGTTCCGCCAGTCCGTCGTGCCCATCACCGCGGCCGTGGGCGGTGTCATCGTCCCGGCCGCGATCTACGCGGCCATCAACGTCTCCGACCCCGACACCGCCGACGGCTGGGCCATCCCCACCGCCACCGACATCGCCTTCGCCGTGGCGGTGCTCGCCATCATCGGCTCGCACCTGCCCGCCGCGCTGCGGCTCTTCCTGCTGACCCTGGCCGTGGTCGACGACCTGCTGGCGATCACGATCATCGCCGTCTTCTACTCGGAGGACGTCGCGGTCCAGCCGCTGCTGCTGGCGCTGATCCCCTTCGCCCTCTACCTCTTCCTCGCCCAGAAGTACCGCCGGTTCTTCGGCTTGAAGGCTCCGGCCGCCTGGCTGATCCTGCTGCCGATCGGCATCGTGGTCTGGGCCCTGGTCCACGAGGCCGGCATCCACGCGACCGTGGCCGGCGTGCTCCTCGGCTTCGCCGTGCCCGTGATCCGCAGCCGGGCCGGCGGCGGATCCGAGGCGGGCCCCGGTCTCGCCGAGATCTTCGAGCACCGCTTCCGCCCCCTCTCGGCCGGCTTCGCCGTGCCGGTCTTCGCCTTCTTCTCCGCCGGCGTGGCCGTGGGCGGCTGGGAGGGCCTGACGTCCGCGCTCTCCGCGCCGGTGACGCTCGGCATCGTCGCCGGCCTGGTGCTGGGCAAGCCGATCGGCATCGTGGGCGCCACGTGGCTGATCACCAAGGTCACCCGCGCCCGGCTCGACCCCTCCTTCCAGTGGATCGACCTGGTGGGCGTCGCGCTCCTGGCCGGCATCGGCTTCACCGTCTCGCTGCTCATCGCGGAGCTCAGCTTCGCCCCGGGCAGCCTTCCGGGGGACCAGGCCAAGGTCGCGATCCTCACGGCGTCCGTGCTGGCGGCGGCCCTGGCCTCGGTGCTGCTGCGGGCCCGCAACAAGCGCTACCGGGCGATCGAGAAGCTCGAGTCCGTCGACGCCGACCACGACGGCATCCCGGACGTCTACGAGGAGGACGAGGAGGTCCGGGGAGAAGGCCGCCGCTGACCGGCGCCGTGCCCACGAACCGCAGGACCCCCGCCCGGAGCACCGGACGGGGGTCCTCTCGCGCGCCGGGGCGCCGTCAGCCGGCGAACAGCTTCAGGGCCTCCCGGTTGAACGCCTCGAGGTCACCGGGGTTGCGCGAGGTGACGAGCCGGCCGTCGACGACGACCTCCTCGTCCACCCAGTCCGCCCCGGCGTTCTTCAGGTCGGTGGCCAGCGAGGAGTAGGACGTGAGCCGCCTGCCCTGCGCGAGCCCGGCCTCGATGAGGATCCACGGGGCGTGGCAGATCGCGGCGATCGGCTTGCCCGCGGCGTCGAACTCCCGGACCAGGCGCAGCGCGTCCTGGTCCACGCGCACGGCGTCCGCGTTGAGGGTGCCCCCGGGCAGGACCAGCGCGTCGAAGTCCTCGGCCTTCGCCTCGGCGAGGGTGCCGTCGACGTCGTAGCTGCCGGCACGGTCCCAGTCCCCCTGCATCGCGGTGATGCTGCCCTGCTCCGCGGACAGCAGCACGGGGGTGCCGCCGGCCTCCTGGACCGCCTTCCAGGGCTCGGTGAGCTCGGGCTCCTCCACGCCGTTCGTGGCGACGAACGCGATCTTCTTGCCGGTGATGTCGGTGGTCATGAACTTCCTCCTGGGTCGGTGGATCGGTGCTGGGATGCTGTCTGCTCGAGCGGCTGAGCGCCGGAGTCGGCGCCGCGGCGGCTACTGCGCCCGGATGCCGCCGAGGACGTCGAGTGCGGCCCGGAGCCGGGTGTCGGCGTCGTCGGCGACCTCCTGCACGGCGGGGCTGCCGCTGAGCCGGACCATGGTCTGCGGGTCGATCGCCTCGACCGTGGAGCTGCCGGGATCCGTGCCGCGGCGCACCACCACGTTGCAGGGCAGGAGCGCGCCGAGCTGGGGCTCCGCGGCGAGGGCCCTGCTGGCCAGCGACGGGTTGCAGGCGCCGAGGATCACGTAGTCACCCACCTCCTCGGCGGCCTCGGCACCGAGCTTCTGCTCGAACGTGGCGCGCACGTCGATCTCGGTGAGGATGCCGAAGCCCTGCTCCGAGAGGGCGGCCCGCGTCCGCTCGAGCGCCTCCGCGTAGGGCAGCGGGACGACGACGGCGTGGGTGTAGCTCATGCTGGCACTCCTTCTCGGTCCGGGTTCCTGGCTCACGGTCCCACTCTTGGCACGCGGGGGGACGAAAGGGAAGAGCAGGACGTCCGGGTTCTCGCTGAGCGATACGGGACGGGCGAGGCGATACCCCAGGGGGTACTTGAATACCCCCTGGGGTATCTGCCATACTCGGGACCGACGCCCGGCACGACGACCGGCCCCCTGCACCACCCGATCCCGCCCCGGCCGGCGGGAAGCAAAGGACCTCCACCATGACCGTCACCCTCGTGCTGACCCTCCTGCTGTCGGTGCTGATCGGGCTCTCGCTCGGTCTGCTCGGCGGCGGCGGGTCCATCCTCACCGTCCCGATCCTCACCTACGTGGCGGGCCTGGACCCGAAGGAGGCCATCGCGGCCTCCCTGTTCGTCGTGGGAGTGACCTCCGCCGTCAGCGCCGTCACCCACGCCCGCAACGGGCGCGTGAAGTGGCGCACCGGCCTCGTCTTCGGTCTCGCCGGCATGGCCGGGGCCTTCCTCGGCGGCCTGGCCGGGGGCCACATCCCCGGCACCGTGCTGATGATCGCCTTCGCCCTGATGATGGTCGCGACCTCCCTGGCCATGATCCGCGGCCGCAGGGTCGGGTCCGCCACGGCCCACGACGGCGAGCTGCCGGTGCTGAAGGTCGTCGCCGAGGGCCTGGTCGTGGGTCTGGTCACCGGCCTGGTGGGAGCCGGCGGCGGATTCCTCGTCGTCCCGGCCCTGGCCCTGCTGGGCGGGCTGTCCATGCCCGTGGCCGTGGGCACCTCCCTGGTGGTCATCGCCATGAAGTCCTTCGCCGGGCTCGCCGGCTACCTCACCACGGTCTCCCTGGACTGGGCCCTGATCGGGGCCGTGACCGTCGCCGCGGTCGCCGGCTCGTTCGCCGGGGCGCGGCTGGCCGGCCGCATCCCCGAGACCGCCCTGCGCCAGGGCTTCGGCATCTTCGTCCTCGTCATGGGCGTGTTCGTCCTGGTCCAGGAGCTGCCCGGCCTGGCCGGCACCGCCGTCGGGATCACCGCCGCCGCGGCCGGTGCGGCCGCGGCCGTCTGCTGGTTCGCGGTCCCGAAGTGCCCGCTGCGCACCCCCCTCACCGCCTGACCACCCGTCGTCCGCCGGGCACGACCACGACCGGCCGCCACCGTCGAGCACCACGACAGGGCACCCCGGCCGAGCACCCCAGCCCGGTCCCCCGACCAGCACCACGACCCGGCACCACGATCCAGCACCACGACCCAGCACCGAGCACCACCCAGCACCGAGAAGGAGATCCCCATGGCCACCGTCGACCTCACCGAGCAGGCCTTCGCCGAGACCGTCCAGAACCACGACATCGTCCTCGTGGACTTCTGGGCGTCCTGGTGCGGCCCCTGCCGCATGTTCGCCCCGGCCTACGAGGCCGCCTCCGCCGAGCACCCGGACGTGGTGTTCGCGAAGGTCGACACCGAGGCCGAGCAGCGGCTGGCCGCCGCCGCCGGCATCAGCTCCATCCCCACCCTGATGGCCTTCCGCGAGGGCGTGCTCGTGTTCTCCCAGCCGGGCGCCCTGCCCGCGACCGGCCTCGAGCAGGTCATCACCGCGGTCAAGGACCTCGACATGACCGAGGTCCACGCCGAGCTCGCCCGGCGGCAGGCCGGACGGAGCACCGCCCAGCAGGCCTGAGCCGCGGCACGGGTCACCGGCACGTCGCTTCCGCCGTGGCCCCGCCCCTGGAACACTCCCGTAACACCTCGCCGATACCGTCAAGACGCCCCGCGGTGCGCCCCGGGGCACCACCAGGAGGAACCCACCATGGACGTCACCGTCATCGACACCCCCCAGCTCGGGGACCGCAGCTACCTCGTGCACGACGGCGCGACAGCCCTCGTCATCGACGCCCAGCGCGACATCGACCGCCTCGAGGCCGCGGTGGCCGAGGCCGGGGTGAAGGTCACGCACGTGGCGGAGACCCACATCCACAACGACTACCTGACCGGAGGCTGCCTCTACGCCCGCAAGCACGGCGCGGCCTACCTCGTCAACGCCGCCGACGACGTCTCCTTCGAGCGCACCCCGATCGCCGACGGGCAGACCGTCCGCGTCGGCGAGCTGACCGTGAAGGCCGTGGCCACCCCCGGCCACACCCACCACCACCTCTCCTTCGTGGTGGAGCACGGCGAGGAGCAGGCCGTGTTCTCCGGCGGCAGCGTCCTGTACGGCTCCGTGGGCCGCACCGACCTGCTGGGCCGTGAGCACATGGTGGGCCTGACCCACGACCAGTACGCCTCCGCCCGCCGCCTCGCGGCCGAGGCCCAGGAGAAGGCCGCCCTGTACCCGACCCACGGCTTCGGCTCCTTCTGCTCCTCCGGCCCCGCCACCGGCGCGGACGAGTCCACCCTGGGCGAGCAGATCAGGACGAACCACGTCTACACCGATCCGGACGAGGAGCACTTCGTCACCGAGCTGATCAGCAACCTCACGGCCTACCCGAACTACTACGTGCACATGGGCCCGGCCAACGCCGCCGGCCCCACCGAGCCGGACCTGTCCGTGCCCGACTCCCTCGACCCGGACGAGCTCCGGGCCCGGCTGGATGCCGGCGAGTGGGTGGTGGACCTGCGCCACCGCGTGGCCTACGCCTCCGACCACCTGAAGGGCACCATCAGCTTCGAGTACGGCGACGGCTCCAGCTTCACCGCGTTCCTGGGCTGGATCTTCCCCTACGACCGGCAGCTGACCCTCGTCGGCTCCCGCGAGGACGTCGAGAACGCGATCCGCGACCTCTCCCGCATCGGCATCGACTCCCCCGACGCCGCCCTGGGCGAGGACCCGGCGCAGCTCGCCCCCGGGGCGGCCCGCTCCTCCTACCCGAGGGTCGGCTGGAAGGGCATGCTCGACCAGCGCCCCGAGGACGAGACCGTCCTGGACGTCCGCCGGGTGGACGAGTACGAGGACTCCTACATCCCCGGGGCGGTCAACATCCCGCTGCACGAGCTGCTGACCCGCCTCGACGAGGTCCCCGCCGGCCGGCTGTGGGTGCACTGCGGCTCCGGCTACCGCTCGGGCGTGGCCGCCAGCCTGCTCGAGCGGGAGGACAGGGAGGCGGTCCACGTCGACGCCCTCTTCGCCGACGCGGAGGAGGCCGGCGTCCCGCTCGAGAGCTGAGTCCCCTGCGGGGCCGGGTGCGCGCGCCCGGCCCCGCGGCACCCGTTCGCAGGCCGGTCCTCCCCGGCAGCCCGTCCCTCCCAGCGAAAGGTCCGCCGTGCGCACCTCCCGCACCGTCCCCCCGTCCGCCGCCGCCCGCCGCAGCGTCACCGCGATCGGCGCCGCGGTCGTCCTCCTGCACCTCGTGGGCTGGGGCGCGCTGCTCGCCCTCGTCCTGGGCGCCGACACCCCTCAGGGCGGTACGGGGCTGTTCGTGGGCCTGGCCCTCAGCGCCTACGCCCTGGGCGTCCGGCACGCCTTCGACGCCGACCACATCGCCGCGATCGACAACGCGACGCGCTCGCTGACAGCGCGCGGCAGGGAGTCCACGGCCACCGGCTTCTGGTTCGCCCTGGGGCACTCCTCGGTGGTCCTCGTCTCCGTGCTGCTGCTGGGCCTGGGCCTCGAGACCTTCGCCGGCGGCCTCGCGGACGAGGGGTCCGGGCTGCGCCAGGCCGCCGGGATCTGGGGCGGCACGGTCTCCGGGCTGTTCCTCGTCACCGCCGGGGTGCTCAACCTCGCGGTGCTGCTCCGGCTGCGCCGGGCCCGCCGCGCCGCGCGCACCGGCACCCTGGACCCCGGCGCGCTGGAGGCCCACCTCGCCGGCCGGGGAGTGCTGCACCGTGTGCTGCACCCCGTGACCCGCGCGGTGGACCGCCCGGCCGGGATGTACCCCGTCGGCGTCCTCTTCGGCCTCGGCCTCGACACGGCGGCCTCGATCGGGCTGTTCGTGATGGCGGGCGGGCTCGCCCCCGAACTGCCCGGGTACGCGGTGCTCGTGCTGCCCGTGCTCTTCACCGCCGGCATGACGCTGTTCGACAGCGCCGACGGCGTCCTGATGCACCGGGTGTACGGGTGGGCCTCGGCCGACGCCCGTCGCAAGCTGGACTACGACGTCACGGTGACGTCCGTCTCGGTCCTCATCGCCTTCGTGATCGGCGGGACGAGCCTGTTGTCCGTGCTCGCCGAGCTCGTGCAGCCCACCGGCGGCGCGCTCGCCCTCGTGGCCGCGGTCGACCTGAACTTCCTCGGGGTGGCCCTGATCGTGCTCTTCGGCCTCGTCCTGCTGGGCTCGCAGGGCCTGGACCGGGTCCGCCGCGACGGACGGCGGGTTCCTGTGCGAGGCTGAGACCGTGGTCCGACTCCTCCTGCTCGCCGACACCCACGTCCCCCGGCGCGCCCGCGACCTGCCCCGCGCGGTGTGGCAGGCCGTCGACGACGCCGACGTGGTCCTGCACGCGGGCGACTGGATGGACCTCGCGACGCTCGACCGGCTCGAGCAGCGGGCCGCCCGCCTGGTGGGGGTGTGGGGCAACAACGACGGACCGGAGCTGCGCGAACGGCTGCCCGAGGTGGCCCGTGAGACGCTCGGGGGCGTGCGCTTCGGCATGGTCCACGAGACCGGGGCCGCCGCCGGGCGGGAGGCGCGGATGGACCGGGCGTTCCCGGGTCTCGACGTCCTGGTCTTCGGCCACAGCCACATCCCGTGGGACAGCACCACCCTGGCAGGGATGCGGCTGCTGAACCCCGGTTCCCCCACGGACCGGCGGCGCCAGCCGCACTGCACCTACCTGACGGCCGTCGCCGCGGACGGGCGGCTCACCGACGTGGAGCTGGTGCGCCTCCCGCGGCGCTGACGCCGCACGGTCCGCCCTGGCGGGTGCCGGAGGGCCTCCCGTTCAGAGCAGGCCCCGCAGCCTGTAGTAGCGCCGGCCCACCACGGTCCCGTTGACCCGGATCACCGCCCACACCAGCACGAGCAGCAGCGCCACCAGCACGGCGGGGACGGGCACGAACACCGCCCAGACCACCAGCGCCATGCCGGGCACGGTCAGCAGGATCGGCCAGGCGTACTGCACCATCTCCACCGCCATGTAGTCCTGCATCTCCCGCAGGGCGGGGTCCCGCGGGACGGCGCCGCGGCGCACCGAGGTCCGCAGCCCCTTGCTCGCGCGGGCCCGGGCGTCCATGAGGTCGTTGCGGGGAGCGTTGTCCGCGCGGGTCAGCGAGAGGATGATGCCGCTGAGCAGCAGCGCCGCCCCGCCCACCACGAGCCCCCACCGGGCGGGGCTCAGCGGCCCGCGCTCGCCCAGCAGGAGCGCGGCCGCGATGCCGCCCAGCAGCCCCACGACCAGGCTCGCCACCAGGGCGAGCACGATCCGGCGGGCCCAGATCGCATCGAGCTCCCCGAGCCGCGGGATCTGCACGTGCGGGTGGTCGGCCCCGCTGAGCCGGATCTCCTCGTCCATGGCGTGCCGTCCTCTCGTCGCTCCGGTCCGCTGCTCCGTCCCCTCCATTGTCCCGCGCCGTGCACGGCGGGGCACGCCCGGCCGCGGGCACCGCCCCCGGCACTTGACGGGCCACCGCCGGGGGTATTCGCTGGAGGAACGGCGGGGCCGCCCAGCGGGTCCGCGACGACCACGAGGAGGCCCCATGACCGCCAGCGACCGCTTCTACCTCGACAAGGCGGACCCCGGCAGCTGGCGGGCGCTCAACGGCCTGGCGCGCAAGGTCGCCACCGCCGCGGAGGACGCGGGCCTGTCCCGGGCGCTGGTGGAGCTGCTCAACGTCCGTGTCTCCCAGCTCAACGGGTGCGCCTTCTGCCTGGAGCTGCACACCGGCTACGCCGTGGAGGCCGGGGTGAGCGCGCAGAAGCTGGCCGTGCTCCCGGCCTGGCGCGAGACGGAGCTCTTCGACGAGCTGGAACGGGCCGCGCTGGCCATCGGGGAGGCAGCGGCGCTGCTGCCCGACGAGGAGACCCGGCTGGCGGAGCTGGCGGTGGCCCGGGCGGAGCTGACGGACGAGCAGTACTCCGCGCTGCAGTGGTCCGCGGTGGCGATCACCGCCTTCAACCGCGTCTCGGTGCTCTCCCGGCACCGGATCCGCCCCGCGGCGTCC
Organism: Kocuria oxytropis; assembly: GCF_040981195.1. Lineage (NCBI taxonomy): Bacteria > Bacillati > Actinomycetota > Actinomycetes > Micrococcales > Micrococcaceae > Kocuria > Kocuria oxytropis. The sequence goes on from NZ_JAVFXA010000001.1 coordinate 166,303, forward strand.
GATCCGGGGGACCGGGCGCCCGCGGAGCAGGCAGCGGCGGAGCAGGCCGCGGACCCGTCCCGCACCCCGTCGACCGTCTCGGGAGGCACCGCGTGACCAATCTGGACGTGGACCCCCAGGAGCTCCTGTGCACCGAGGCCGCAGGGGCCGGTGCGCAGCTGCTCGCCCCGCGGGAGGTGCCCCTCGGCGGACCGCGGGCCATGACCGTGCGACGCACCCTGCCCCAGCGCCGGCGCAGTCTCATCGGGGCGTGGTGCTTCGCCGACCACTACGGCCCCGACCCGGTCTCGGAGTCCGGGGGCATGACCGTGGCCCGCCACCCGCACACCGGGCTGGCCACCGTGAGCCTGCTGTTCACCGGCGGGATCGCCCACCGCGACTCCGCCGGCTACGACGCGATCGTCCGGCCCGGGGAGGTCAACCTCATGATCGCCGGGCGCGGGATCTCCCACCAGGAGTTCTCGACCCCCGGCACCACCGTCCTGCACGGTGTCCAACTGTGGTACGCCCTGCCCGAGGCCACCCGCCACATGGCTCCGGCCTTCGAGCACCACGCCCCGGAGCCGGTGCTCGGCGAGGGTTCCGAGCTGCGCGTGTTCCTCGGCTCGCTGGCCGGGTCCACCTCCCCGGTGGAGACCTTCACCCCGCCGCTGCTCGCCGCCGAGGTGCTCCTGCGCCCCGGGGCCCGGCTGGAGCTCGAGCTGGGCCCGGCCCTCGAGCACGGCGTGCTGCTCGACTCGGGGGACCTGACCCTCAACGGCGCGCCCGTGCCGGTGGACCACCTGGCCTATCTCCCGGCCGGGCAGCGCTCCGTGGTGCTCGAGGCCGGCCTGCACCCGGTCCGGCTGCTGCTCATCGGCGGGGAGCCGCTGGGCGAGCAGATCGTGATGTGGTGGAACTTCGTGGGCCGCACCCACGAGGAGGTCGTGGCCTACCGCGCCGCCTGGCAGGCCGAGATCGAGGCCGAGCCGGCCCCCGCACCGGAGGACGGGAGGTACGCCGACGGCGCACCGTACCCGCGCTTCGGCCCCTACCCGGACGGGCAGCCGGCGCCCCTGCCGGCGCCCGCCCTGCCCACCGTCCAGCTGCGCCCGCGCGGCTGACCCGGACCCCAGGAGACCACCGTGGCCGAGACGTCCACGATCACCGTCCGCAACAACCCGGACCGGCACCGCTACGAGCTCCTGGACGGGGAGACCGTGATCGGCCGGGCCCACTGGACGCCCTTCGAGGGCCCGGACGGACCGCAGCGGATCTTCTACCACACCACCGTGGACGACGCCTACGGCGGGCAGGGCCTGGCCACGCGGCTGGCGCGGGAGGCCCTGGACGACACCATCGCGGCAGGCCTGCCCGTGGTCCCGGTGTGCCCCTACATCAAGAAGTGGCTGGGCAGGCACCCCGATCACCAGCAGCACGCCGTGCCCGTGCGTCCCGAGCACCTCGCCGCCGTCCCCCGGGGGCAGGGGCAGTGATCCGGTGCCGGGGCGCACGGCGGCACCCCGGGAGCGACGGAGCACCCGGGAGCGACGCAGCGCCGCGGCACTTCGGGAGCGACGCGGCGCGACGGTGCCCCGGGAGGGGCGGAGAGGGCGCACGGCGGCGCCCCGGGCGGGCGCTCAGTGCCGCTGGGCGGCGACGAGCTCGAGGAAGTGCGCGCGCATCCGGGCGCGATCGGGCTCCACACCGGTGATGAGGCGGAACGCGTCCACCGCCTGACCCACGGCCATGTGGCCGCCGTCGAGCACCTGGCAGCCCGTGGCCCGTGCCGCGGCGACGAGCTCGGTCTCCACCGGCAGGTAGACGACGTCCGCCACCCACTGCCGGGCCGAGAGCAGCCCGGGGTCCACCGGGGTGCCGGGGTGGTGGTGCATGCCCACCGGGGTGGCGTTCACCAGCCCGTCGGCCGCGCGCACCAGCTCCGGCAGGGTCTCGGCGGTGGCCGCCTCGACCTGCTGCCCGGGGAACAGCGGGGCCAGGGCCGCCGCCCGCTCGGCCGCCCGCGCGGGGTCCACATCGAACAGGTGCAGGGTGCGCACACCGGCGCTGAGCAGGGCCGAGGCCACGGCCGAGCCGGCGCCGCCGGTGCCGACCTGGACCACCCGGTCCTTGGCCGCGCCGGGGAGCACCGCGAGGAACCCCGCCGCGAAGCCGGTGACGTCGGTGTTGTGGCCCACGAACCGCCCGTCGCGGATCACCACCGTGTTGACGGCCCCCAGGGCGGCCGCGTCCGGGGCGATCTCGTCGAGGTGCTCCAGGACCAGCTGCTTGCACGGGTGGGTGATGTTGAAGGCGTTGAACCCGAGGTCGCGGCCGGCCCGCAGCAGCTCCCCCACGTCCTCGCCGGGACGGCCGATCACCTCGAGGTCCACCGGACGGTACAGGTAGTGCAGCCCGTGGTTCCGGGCCTCGGTCTCGTGCATCGGCGGGGTGAGGCTGCGGGTGATGCCGTCGCCGATCAGGCCCACCAGATAGGACTCGGCAGTGGTGCTCATGGAGGACTCCTTGCGGGTTGCGGGCAGGACGCGACGGCGCCGAGCACCCTCCGCGCAGCGCCGGTGCCGGGGACGGGGCGGGTGCTCGTGAGCCGATGGGACGCCCATCACAGTACACCGGGAACGCGCCCGGAACCGGATATGTGCTCATGATGTGAACACAGGTTCCACAAAATGGGAGTCAGGCGGGGACGCGCCGGGCACGCGTCCCCGCGGGAACCCCGGGGGACGCCGGGCGGACCGCCGCCCGGTTCCGCACCGGCACCCCCCTCTCCGGGGGGACGCCGGACGGACCGCCGCCCGGTGCCGCACCGGTATCTCCTCCCCGCGGGGCCGCGGCGCCGGGCCCGTTCCGGGGCACAATGGGCGACGAGGCACCGGCCCGGCCTCCGCCGACGGGCCGCACAAACAACGGAGGGAGACGTCATGAGCGTGCTGGACGACCTGGGGTCGGCGCTGGCCGCCGGGACCGTGGAGGTCGTGGACCTCACCACTCCCCTGGGCCGGGACACCCCGATCCTGCGGCTGCCCGAACCGTTCGCCAACACGGTGGGCCTGACCATGACCCCGGTGAGCGCCTACGACGAGGCAGGGCCCGGCTGGGCGTGGAACGACCTGACGCTGGGCGAGCACGCCGGCACCCACCTGGACGCGCCCGTGCACTGGATCACGGGCCGGGACGGGAGGTCCGTTGACCGGATCGAGCCCGCGCGGCTCGTCGGGCCGGCCGCCGTCCTCGACCTCACCGCCGAGGCGGAGGCGGACGCCGACGTCCTGCTGGAGCCCGAGCACCTCGAGCGGTGGGAGGCGGAGCACGGGCGCTTCCCCGAGAACTGCTGGGTGCTCCTGCGCACCGGCTGGTCCGTCCGCGGGGACGACCCCGAGCGCTTCCTCAACGCCGACGAGCACGGCCTGCACGCCCCGGGCCCGTCGGTGGCCGCCGCCGAGTGGCTCGCCGCCCACCCGCACATCAGCGGCTTCGGCGTGGAGACCGTCGGCATCGACGCGGGCATCGCCGGCGGCTTCGACCCGCCCTTCCCCGCCCACCACCACCTCCTGGGGCACGACAAGTACGGGCTCACGTCGTTGCGCCGCCTCGACCGGCTGCCGGTCCTCGGGGCGCAGCTCGTGGTCGCGCCCCTTCCGGTCGTGGGCGGCACGGGCAGCCCCGCGCGGGTGCTCGCCCTCGTCGAGAGGTCCGCGGCGTGACCGGCACGGTCGCCCACCTCGTGGGCCGCACGCTCGCGGAGCTGGGAGTGGGCCACGTCTTCGGCGTGGTGGGCAGCGGGAACTTCCACCTGACCAACGCGCTGATCGCGGCGGGCGTGCCCTACACGGCCGCCCGGCACGAGAACGGCGCCGCGACCATGGCCGATGCCTGGGCCCGCACCAGCGGGCGGGTGGCCGTGGTCACCACGCACCAGGGCTGCGGGCTCACCAACGCGGCCACCGGCATCGGGGAGGCCGCCAAGTCCCGCACCCCGCTGATCGTGCTCACCGCCGACACCCCGGCCGCGGCCGTGCACTCCAACTTCCGGATCGACCAGGACGCCCTGGCCCGTTCGGTGGGTGCCGTGGCCGAGCGGGTGCACTCCCCCGCGAGCGCCGCGGCGGACGTGGCCCGGACCGTGCGCCGCGCCCGCAACGACCGCCGCACCGTGGTGCTCAGCGTCCCGCTCGACGTCCAGGCCGCGCCGGCGCCCGAGGGCGTCGTGGTGCCGGCGCTCCCGCCGGCGCCCCGGGTGCGCCCCGAGGCCGCCGCCGCGGCACGACTGGCCGAGATGCTGGCCGCCGCCCGCCGGCCGGTGTTCGTGGCAGGACGCGGCGCGCGGGGCGCCCGCGCCGACCTGGTGGCCCTGGCGGAGCGCTCCGGCGCGCTGCTGGCGACGTCGGCCGTGGCCACGGGGCTGTTCGCCGGGGAGGAGTTCGACCTCGGCGTCTCCGGGGGCTTCTCCTCCCCGGTGACCGCGGAGCTGATCGGGGCGGCGGACCTCGTCGTGGGCTGGGGGTGCGCCCTGACCGGGTGGACCACCCGCCACGGACGTCTCCTGGACCCGGCGGCCGCGGTCGTGCAGGTGGACCTCGAGGAGTCCGCGCTGGGGGCGCACCGGCCGGCGGACCGGCCGCTGGCCCTCGGGGTCGTGGGCGACTGCGCGCTCACCGCGCGGGACGTCCTCGCCGCGCTGGAGGGCGGCGGGACGGGCCCCGGTGCGGGGGCCGCCGCCCCGTCGTCGTCCTGGCGCACGCCGGGCCTGGCCGCACGGATCGCCCGGGAGGCCCGGTGGCGGGACGTCCCCTTCGAGGACCTGTCCACGGCGGAGCGGATCGACCCGCGGGTTCTCTCCCGCGAGCTGGACGCGATGCTGCCCGCGGAGCGCGTCGTGGCCGTGGACAGCGGCAATTTCATGGGCTACCCCAGCCAGTACCTCTCCGTGCCGGACGAGCGCGGATTCTGCTTCACGCAGGCCTTCCAGTCGATCGGCCTGGGCCTGGCAACCGCCATCGGTGCCGCGCTCGCGCAGCCGCACCGGCTGCCGGTGCTCGGCACCGGGGACGGCGGCTTCCTCATGGGGGTCGCCGAGCTCGAGACCGCGGTGCGGCTGGGGCTGCCGCTGGTGTGCGTCGTCTACGACGATGCCGCCTACGGCGCGGAGGTGCACCACTTCGCCGGTCCCGGCCGGGAGGACGTCCCGCTGGGGACCGTGGTCTTCCCGGACGTCGACATCGCCGCGATCGGCCGGGGCTTCGGCGCCGACGGCGTGGTGGTGCGCTCGGTGGAGGACCTGGCCGCCGTGCGGGAGCACCTGGCCGGCCCGATGGACCGGCCGCTCGTGATCGACGCCAAGGTCGCCTCCGACGGCGGGGCGTGGTGGCTCGCGGAGGCGTTCCGCGGGCACTGACGCAGCCCGGTCCTGCGCGCCGCACCGGTCCCGCGCGGGCGCCGCGCCGGTCCTGCGCCGCGGGGGATGCGCCGGTGGTGGCGGTCCGGGCCCCCGGGGATCCCGGTCAGGACCCCGACGGCTCCTCGCCGGCGCTCTCCCGGCGCGCCCGGGTGATCCGGACCCGCTCGATCCGGCTGCGGTCCACGGACAGGACCTCGAACCGGTGCTCGTCCAGTTCCACGACGTCGCCCGGGCGCGCCACCCGCCCCAGCCGGTCCATCACGAATCCGCCCACGGTCTCGTAGTGGCCCTCGGGGATGACGAGCCCGGCCTCGTCGGGGACCTCCTGGATGATCAGCCCGCCGTCCACGAGCACGGACCCGCCCCGCCGCAGCACCGTGTCCTCGTGCTCCCGGATCCCGGCGTCGAACTCGTCGTAGATCTCCCCCACCAGCTCCTCCACCAGGTCCTCGAGGGTCACGATGCCCGCGGTCCCGCCGTACTCGTCGACCACCAGCCCGATGTGGTGACCGCCCTTGCGCATGGCCTGCAGGGTGCGCAGCACGTGGTTGGTCTCCGGCAGGAAGGGGATGGGCCGCACCACGTCCCGCAGGGTCCGGGGCGGGGCGTCGATGACCCCGTCCCCGTCCGCGTCAGCGACCACGAGGTCGCGGATGTGCACGAAGCCCAGGACATCGTCCACGCTCGCCCCCAGCACGGGATAGCGGGAGTGCGGCAGGGTCAGCGCCGTGCGGTACGCCTCCGTGACGGGCAGGGTCCCGTCCAGGAAGTGGACGTCGGGGCGGGGCCGCATGACCTCGGCCAGGCGGCGCTCGCCCGCCTCGAAGACGTCCGTGAGGATCGAGCGGGACACGGGGCCGATGCCCCGGTTGTCCACGACCATCTCCCGCACCTCCTCCGCCGAGACCTCCTCGGCCGTGGCGTGCGGGTCCCCGCCCAGGAGCCGCACCACGAAGTTCGTGGACACCGACAGCAGCCAGATGACCGGACGCATGAGCCTGGCGAAGAGGTTCAGCGGCGGGGCCAGCACCTTCGTGAAGCCCACCGAGCGCTGCATGGCCAGCCGCTTGGGCACGAGCTCCCCGAGGACGAGGGAGAGGTAGGCGATGGCCAGGGTCATGCCGATCAGGGCCGTGGTCCCCGCCGCGGCGGCGGACAGCCCGGCCCGCTCGAGCAGGGGGGCCACGTCCGGGGCGAGCGTGGAGGCGCCGTAGGCCGAGGAGAAGAACCCGGCGACGGTCACGCCGATCTGCACGGCCGAGAGGAAGAGGTTGGGGTCCCGGACGAGGGCGGCGGTCCGGGCGCCCTTCCGGCCCGAGCGCTCGATCCTGCGGACCTGGCTCTCCCGCAGGCTCACGATCGCCATCTCGGTGCCGGCGAAGACACCCCCGATCGCCACGAACAGCAGGACCAGGAGGACGTTCACGAGGGTGCTGGAGTCCATGGGAGCCACGCTACCGGCCCGCTGCCGGACGCGGGGAGATCGTGCGTCCCGGCGGCGCCGCGGAGGACGCCCACGGCGGCGGCGGGGACGCCGCCGTGCTCGGCGGCGGGCCCGCGGCCCCCGTCAGCGACGTCGGCCGGGTGCCGGTGGTCGTCGCCGGCCGCCGGGGTCCTGCCCGCGCCGGGCCGTCCGCTGCCGGACCCGGCGCGGACCCTCCGGGCTCACCAGAGGTGGCGGCACTGCTCGTTCTGGCAGGCGAACTCGGGGGCCCGGCCGTCGGGCAGCATCATCGACGGGGACGCCAGCTCGACGTCGCGGGCCTGGTCCCAGTCGTCGGGCATGATCTGCACGTAGACCAGCTCGAAGCCGGTGGCGCCGCAGCGCGGGCACGGGGCGGTGGTGCCGCGCAGACCGCCGGAGGGGGTGGTGCTCATCGCGTGCCTCCTGGGGACAGGACGGTTCCGGGGCGTTCCCGAGCCGGTGCGCCCAGTGTAGTGGGCGCGGCCGGGGACGCACCGGTGCCGCCCGGTGGTCCCGGCCGGCGCACCGGCACCACCGGGTCAGGCGCGCGTGCCCGCCTCCCGCTTGGCCCGCTGGATCTCCTCGTAGACGTGGCCCCGCAGCTCGGTGAACCGCGGCAGCCCGCGGGTGGTGAGCTGGTCGCGCTCGTCGGGCAGGTCGATCGGCAGGTCCTCCTGCACCACGGTGGGCGAGCTCGAGAGGATGATGACGCGCTCGCCGAGGTAGACGGACTCGTCGATGTCGTGGGTCACGAACAGCACGGTCACGCCCATCCGGTGCCACACGTCCCGGATGAGGTCCTCGAGGTCGGCGCGGGTCTGGGCGTCCACCGCGGCGAAGGGCTCGTCCATGAGCAGGATCTTCGGCTGGTAGGCCACCGCCCGGGCGATCGCGACCCGCTGCTGCATGCCGCCCGAGAGCTGCCACGGGTACTTCTTGTCCGCCCCGCGCAGGTCGACGGCGGCGATCGCCTCCCCCACGAGCCGGTTCCGCTCGTCCCGGGCCAGCTTGGCGTTCTTCAGGGGCAGCTCCACGTTCTCCCGGACCGTCATCCAGGGGAAGAGGCTGCGGCCGTACTCCTGGAAGACCACCGCCATGTCCTTGGGCGGGCCGGTCACCTGCTCGCCGCCCAGCAGGACCTCGCCGGAGGTCGGTGCCATGAGCCCCGAGATGCACTTGAGCAACGTGGTCTTGCCGGACCCGGAGGGCCCCACGAGGCACGCCAGCTCGCCGCGGCCCAGGTCGAACGTGAGGTTGCGCACCGCCTCCACGTCGCCGTGGTCGCTCTGGTAGATCTTCTGCAGCCCGCGCACGGACAGCAGCACGTCCTTGCCGCCGGTGCGCCCGGCGCCGGCGTCCGAGACCCCGGCGGCGGTCCCGTCCGGGCCGCGGGCGTCCGTGCCGGTCCCGTCCGTGGCGGTCCCGTCCGTGCCGGGCCGGGGAGCGGCCGTGCCGCCGCCCGCTGCCGAGCTTCCAGTGTCAGCCTGCATTCTCCACCTCTTTCAGCCCCCGGTACCAGGCGAGGACCTTGCGTTCAACACGTTGGAAGACGAACGCCAGCACCACGCCGATGAGACCCAGGACGGCGATGCCGCTCCACATCTCGGGGATGGCGAACGAGCGCTGGAACTGCACGATGGTGAAACCGAGCCCCGACGAGGAGGCGAACATCTCCGAGATCACCATCAGGATCAGCCCGATGGACAGGGCCTGGCGGATGCCGGCCATCATCTGCGGGCTGGCGGCGGGGACCACCAGGTGCACGATCCTCGACCACCCGTGGATCCCGTACGAGCGCGCCGTCTCGTTCATCACGGAGTCGACCGAGCGCACGCCCTCGATGGTGTTCAGCAGCACGGGCCACACGGACCCGAGCACGATCACCACGACCTTCATCTGGTCGTTGACGCCGATGAGCAGCATCAGCACGGGCACCAGCACCGGCGGCGGGACGGCCCGGAAGAACTCGAGCACGGGCTCGAGCAGGTTCCGCAGCCGGCGCACCGAGCCGATGACGAGACCGGCCACGACGCCGAGCAGGATCGACAGCGCCAGGCCCACCAGCAGCCGGCCGATGCTCGGCAGCACGTCCTCGAAGAACCGCTCCCCGAACCAGACGTCCACGAACGTCGTGGCGAACTCGCCCGGTTCCGGGACGTAGAAGCTGGTCTCCACCAGCGTGTAGACCCACCAGACGAGGACCAGCAGGAACGGCAGCGCCAGGGCGTAGCCCAGGGTCGTGAGGACTCTCACACCGACACCTCCCCGCGGACGGACGAGTGCCAGGACAGCGCCCGGCGCTCCAGCGCCCGCATCGCCAGGTTGATCAGCACGCCCAGCAGCCCGGCCGTGACGATGAACGCGTACATGGCCGTGACGGCGCCGCCGGACTGGGCCAGGGAGATCTCCCGGCCCAGCCCGGGCGTGCCGATCACGAGCTGGGCCGTCACCGCCAGGATCAGGGCCACGGCGGCCCCGAGCCGCAGCCCGGTGATCACGTAGGGCAGGGACGTGGGCCACGTGACGTACCGGACGCGCGCCAGCGGGCCCAGCCCGTAGCTCTTGGCCGTGTCCTGCGCCACGGTGTCCACGTCCCCGACCCCGTAGAGGACCTGGATGAGGATCTGCCAGAAGGAGGCGTAGACCACCAGCAGCAGCGTGGACTCGATCTGCACCCCGAACAGCAGCACGGCCAGCGGGATGAGCGCCACCGACGGGATGGGCCGGAGGAACTCGATGGTGCTGTGGGTGGCCCGGCGCAGGAACGTGCTGCTGCCGATGACCAGCCCCAGGACGATCGCGGCGGCCGCGGCGATGAGCAGCCCGAGGAACCAGGCCCGGACGGTCTGCCACACCGCCAGCCAGAAGCCCGCCGAGCCGAGCTGCTCCCCGAGCTCCAGCAGGACCTCGCTGGCCGGGGGCAGGTACCGCGGGTTGACGACCCCCGTCAGGGGCAGCAGCTCCCAGGTGAGCAGGAATCCGAGGATCCCCAGCACCCCGAGGGCCGCCGGCTCCCAGGGCCGCCCCGTTCGTGTTCGTGCCATGTCGCGCTCCGTCCTCCGGTCGGCCCGTGCTTCCGTGCTACGGCAGCAGCGTGTCGAGGTCGGGCTCGTTGTCCAGCGAGCCGTACTTCACGGCCGCGCTGCCCAGCTCCTGGAGGGACTCCCGGTCGAACTCGGTGCGGAAGCGCGGCAGCGCCATCTTCTCGCGCAGCTCGTCGCTGATCTCCGTGTAGGTCCCCACGATCTCGCGCACCTCCTCCGGGTTCTCGTCCGCGTACTCGAGGGACTTGTTCATGGCGTTCTGGAAGCTCTCGACGAGCTCCGGGTCCTCCTCGATCTTCTGCGCGGTCGTGAAGTAGCCGGCGATGTCGAGCTCCGGGTCGAACTCCACGAAGTTGTAGGACACCGCACGGGCGCCGTCGTCGAGGACCTGGGTCAGGAACGGGTCGAGGATCCAGGCCGCGTCCACCTGACCGCGGTCGAGGGCGGCCGGGGCGTCCGGGAAGCCCACCTCCACGAACTCGATGGAGTCGGGATCGCCGCCGGCCTGCTCCACGACGTGGCGGATGGTGGTGTCGCCGATGTTGTTGAGGTTGTTCACCGACACCGTCTTGCCCTCCAGGTCCGCCGGGCCCTGGATGTCCGAGTCGGCGGGAACGACCACGGCGCTGAAGTCGCGCTCGGCGTTGCCGGAGGTCGTCGTGCCGTTGGTGACGAACCGGATGTCCAGCCCCTCGTCCTGGGCGACCATCACGGAGAGAGTGTTCCCGAAGGCGAAGTCGAAGTCCCCGCTGACCACGCCGGGCACGGCGGCGGCCCCGCCGGTGGTGGTCTGGATGTCGAGGTCGATGCCCTCCTCCTCGAAGAAGCCCTGCTCCTCGCCCAGCCAGATGGCGGCCGTGTCCACGATGGGGATGACGCCCACGGTGACGGCCTGCATGTCACCCTCGGCGCCGCCGCCGCTGTCACCGCCGCACGCGGCCAGTGCCAGTACGGATCCTGCTGCTCCCAAGCCGATGAGCTGACGACGCATCGTGCCTCCCCTGTCGTGGTCGGTGGTTCCTGCCGGGTGGTGCGTGTCCGGTGGTGCGTGTCCGGTGGTGCGTGTCCGGTGGTGCGTGTCCGGCAGTGACGCCCGGCGCCCCCGGCCGCACTGCCCCGTGCGACCCGGTGCCCGCGGTCTGTGATGGGGATCACTCTAGTGGCGTAGCATTCACAAACCAGTACACGTTGTCGATGGACCGATACATGACGTCTATGCGTCGCTGACCGAGGAGCGCCCCTGTGGACCTGGACCTGAACCTGATGCGCGTGTTCTGCACGGTCTACGAGCAGGGCAGCGTCACCGGGGCGGCCGCCGAGCTGCACCTCACCCAGCCCACCGTGAGCCACGCCCTGAAGAACCTGCGCCGCCAGTGCAGCGACCAGCTGTTCGTCCGGGAGGGGCGGGGGCTGGTCCCCACCCCCTTCGCGGAGAGCATCTTCCCGCAGGTCAAGGCCGGGATCGCCCAGGTGACCGCGGCCGTCTCCTCGGGCGGCCGGTTCGACCCGGCGAGCGCGCACGAGCGCTTCACCCTGGCGCTGACGGACCTGGGCGAGCTGGCGTTCCTGCCGTCCGTGATGACGGCGCTGCGGCGGCGGGCGCCGGGCGCGGAGCTGACCGTGCTGCCCCTGGACGTGGAGCACGTCCCCGAGGACCTGCTGCGCAGCCGGGTGGACGCCGCGATCTGCGCGCCCTACATCGGCGGGCCCGGCATCGTCAGGACGGTCATCGGCACGGACGTGTACGTGGTGATCGCCGCCCGCGACCATCCGCGGGTCCGGGAGGAGCTCACGCTCGAGCAGTTCGCGCAGGAGCCGCGGATCCGGCTCGCCCCCGCGATGGGCCACGAGGTCGCCGAGGTCGCCGCGGAGCGGGCGGGCGCCCCCGGCCGCACGGCCCTGCGGCTGTCCCACTTCACGGGGCTGGTCTCCGTCGTGGAGCGCACCGACTGCCTCGCGGTGCTCCCGCGCTACCTCGCGGAGACGCTCGAGGAGGCGTCGGGGATCCGGGTCTTCCCGCACCCCGTCGAGATGCCGCTGCTGCAGCTGGCCGTCTACACCCGGGAGTCCGACCACCAGCGCCCCGCGCAGCGGTGGTTCGCGCAGCTGCTCGTCGACACGATGCGGGAGTCGGTCTCCCCGGACCCGTCCGCGCCCCTGCTGCCCGGACCCTCCCGCCGCGGCCGGCGCCCGCACCGTCCGTGAGGCTCAGGGGCGGCTCAGGGGCAGGAGACCGCGAACAGCCGGGCGTCGCCGGTGAGCTCCACGGCGGCGGCACCGCCGCGGTGCAGCAGCGACTCCCCGCCGCCGAGCTCCCACTCCCGGTCCGCGCCGCGCACCACCGCCCGCTCCCCGGCGCACAGCAGGACCGTGGTGCCCCGCAGCTCGACCGGGACGGCACGTCCGGGCACGAGCTCGTAGGCGGTCAGCGACAGCCGCTCGTCCCAGAGGGGGTAGACGCGGCGGCCGAGCTCGTCCGCGGCGGGCTCGACGACCTCCGGCTCCGCCTGCTCCTCGGCCAGCACGCCGAGCAGCTCGGCCACGTCCACGTGCTTGCCCGTCAGCCCGGCGCGCAGCACGTTGTCCGAGGAGCTCATCACCTCGATCGCGGTCCCCGACAGGTAGGCGTGCAGCTGCCCGGCCGGGGTGTGCAGGGACTGTCCCGGGGTCAGGCGGACGTGCTGCATGCACACCGCGACCAGCAACCCGCGGTCCTCCGGGTGCCGCTCGTGCACGTAGCGCACCAGCCCGGCCACCGGGTCCTCCGGGTCCGCGCCGCGGGCCGCGGCGACGGTCGCCGCCACGGCGGCCCGGGCGTCGTCGTCGTCCATCCCGAGCACGGCGGGCAGGACGGGACCCTGCCCGCCGGCGACCTCGCGCAGCCAGTCCAGCCGCAGCCGCCCGGCCGTGGCGCGCAGCCGCTCGGCCGGCTGCACCCCCGTGAGCAGGTCCACGCCGGTGAGCGCCACCACGGTCTCGGGCTTGGCGGAGCGGTCCTTGTAGTTGCGCCGCGGGTCGTCGAGCGGGATCCCGGCCCGCTGCTCGCGCTCGAAGCCCGCCTCCGCCTGCTCCGGCGAGGGGTGGACCTGGATGGACAACGGGGCGTCGATGGCCAGGATCTTGAGCAGGAACGGGAGGCCCTCCAGCGGCTCCTCCCGGCCGTCCCGCTCCAGCACGGACGGGGCGGAGGGGTGCCCGCCGACCCACAGCTCGGCCTCGGGCTCGGGGCTCGGCACCGGCCTGCCCTGGAGGCGGGCCAGCACCTCGCGGGAGCCCCACGCATAGTGCTGGACGGGGTTGCGCATGCGGAGGATCTCGACCATGCTCGTCATCCAATCACAGGACCGCCCGCGCCCGGCGGCGCCACGGAGCGGCCGTGGCCTAAGATCACCCCTTGTGACTATCGATCTCTCAGCTTCCTTCAAGGCCTACGACGTGCGCGGCATCGTGGGCGAGACCATCACCGCGGAGACGGTCCGGGCCACCGGCGCCGCGTTCGTGGACGTCCTGGGTCTCGCCGGCTCCACGGTCCTGGTCGGCGGGGACATGCGCCCCTCCTCGCCGGAGTTCGTGGACGCCTTCGCGGAGGGCGCCGTCCGCCGCGGCGCGGACGTGGTGAAGATCGGGCTGATCTCCACGGACGAGCTGTACTTCGCGTGCGGGACGTTCGACGCCGCCGGGGTGACCTTCACCGCGAGTCACAACCCCGCCGAGTACAACGGCATGAAGATGTCGAAGGCCGGGGCCGTCCCCGTCTCCTCCGAGACGGGGCTCTACGACATCCGCGACCTCGCCCAGCGCTACCTCGACGAGGGCGCCGTCCCGCAGGCGCCGGCCCCCGGTGCCGTCACCGAGCGGGACGTCCTGGCCGGCTACGCGCAGTACCTGCGCTCCCTCGTGGACCTGTCCGGCACCCGGCCGCTGCGGGTGGTGGTCGACGCCGGCAACGGGATGGCCGGGCTGACCACGCCCGCCGTGCTCGGCGACGCCGTGCTGGAACCGCTGCCGCTGGAGATCGTGCCCCTGTACTTCGAGCTGGACGGCACGTTCCCGAACCACCCCGCGAACCCGCTCGAGCCCGAGAACCTGGTGGACCTCCAGCGCGCCGTCCTCGAGCACGGCGCGGACCTGGGCATCGCGTTCGACGGCGACGCCGACCGCTGCTTCGTGGTCGACGAGCAGGGCGCGGCCGTCTCGCCGTCCGCCGTCACCGCGCTGGTCGCCGAGCGCGAGATCGACCGTGCCCGCGCGGAGGGCGTCGAGCAGCCGGTGATCATCCACAACCTCATCACGTCCCGGGCGGTCCCCGAGCTGGTCACCGCCCGCGGCGGGCGCCCCGTCCGGACCCGGGTGGGGCACTCGTTCATCAAGGCCGTGATGGCCGAGGAGGGCGCCGTGTTCGGCGGCGAGCACTCCGCCCACTACTACTTCAAGGACTTCTTCAACGCGGACACCGGGATGCTGGCCGCGATGCACCTGCTGGCCGCCCTGGGCGAGCAGGACCGGCCGCTCAGCGAGCTGATGCACCAGTACGACCCGTACGCGGCGTCCGGGGAGATCAACTCCACGGTCGAGGACAAGGCCGGCGCGGTCCGCCGGGTGGTCGAGGCCCTGGCCGGCCGGGACGTGACCGTGGAGGAGCTCGACGGCACCACGCTCAGCCGCCCTGACGAGGGCTGGTGGTTCAACCTGCGCCCCTCCAACACCGAGCCGTTCCTGCGGCTCAACGTCGAGGCGAAGGACCGGGAGACCATGGAGCGGGTCCGGGACCGGGTGCTGGAGCTCGTGCGCTCCTGACGCCCCGCAGCACAGGGCCCCGCCGGACGTGACCGGCGGGGCCCTGTGCGGTCCGGGCGCCTCAGACCGCGGCGGTCTCGCGCGCCTCGTCGTGGAGCATCCACTGGTCCGGGCCCAGGATCTCGTAGGACACGTGCCGGCCCGGGACGCCCTGGGCGATCACGGCGGAGCGGACGGCCTTCATGAAGGGCAGCGGACCGCACAGCACCACCTGGGCGTCGGCGGGGACCCGCACGGCGTCGAGGTCCATGAACCCGTCGTGGTCGCCCTCCCCCGGGGTCTCCATCCAGGTCTCGAGGCGGGCGTGGGGCAGCTCGGCCACGAGCATCTCGTGCAGCTCGCGCAGCGGCCAGGTCGCGGCCGAGCGGTCGGCGTGCAGGACGAGGACCTCGCGCCGCGACTCCTCGCGGACGAGCCGGTCCAGGAACGCGAGCATGGGCGTGACGCCGATCCCGGCGGAGGCCAGCACGAGAGGGCCCTCGCCCTCGGGGAGCACCACGTCCCCGTAGGGGTGGGAGACCCGCAGCACGTCGCCCGCCTGCACGTCGTGGGAGAGCACCGGGGTGACCTCGCCGCGCTCGTCGAGGCGGACGGCGATGCGGCGGGTGCCCTCGGGGCCGGGCACCAGCGTGAACTGCCGCGGCTGCTCCACGCCGTCGGGCATCCGGACCTGGACGGTCACGTACTGGCCGGGCACCGCGGGGGTCAACGGGGTGTCGTCGGCGGGCTCGAGGGTGATCGCCGTGGTGGTGGTCCCGGTCGTCTCCTTGACCGCGACCCGGAACGGGACGAACACCCCGGTGCCGGCCCGGCCGGCGTAGAGGCCCTCCTCGATCTTGATCAGGGCGTCGGCCATCAGCCAGTACACCTCGTCCCAGGCGGCCACGACCTCGGGCGTCGCGGCGTCGCCGAGGTCCCGGGCGATCGCGCCGAAGAGGTGCTCGTGGACGATCGGGTAGTGCTCGGGGAGCACGCCCAGGGACGCGTGCTTGTGCGCCACGCGGGAGAGCAGCTCGTCCGGGTAGCCCTCGGGGTGGGAGAGCAGCCAGGAGGCGAACATCGCGATGGAGCCGGCGAGGGCCTGCGCCTGGGTCCCGTTCTTCTGGTTGGAGCGGCTGAACATGCCGTCCAGCAGATCGGGGCGCGCCGCGAACATGGACCGGTAGAACTCGGGCGTGATGAACGGGATGCGCTCGGCGACGACGCCGATGGTCTGCTCGATGACGGGACGGGACTGGTCGGACAGCACGGTTGCCTCCTGGGGAGCCGGTGGATGACTCCCTCAAACTAGCATCTCAAATGCTTTATTGCGTCATCGGGGTCCGTCCGGCGCGCCGGGCCCCGGAGCACCGGGCGGGCGCAGCCCGATGGAGACCAGCACGGGGCCGACCTGGCGCTCGCTCAGCAGGTCCCGCACGCGCACGTCGTCGAGCGCGCCGTAGAAGGCCTCGCGCGCGTCCGCGAGGGCGCGGCGCAGCCGGCAGCCGTGGTCCAGGGGGCAGCTCCCGCCGTCCGACTCGCACTCGACCATCGCGGAGCCGGCCTCGAGCTCGCGCAGGAGCGAGCCGACGGTGGCGTCCAGGCCCGCGGCGGTGATCGACACCCCGCCGGTGCGGCCGCGGCTGGAGGCGAGCAGGCCGAGCCCGCTGAGCCGGCCCACGGTCTTGGTCACGTGGTGGTACGGGGCCCCCACGCCCTCGGCGATGGCGCGGGTGGTGAGCCGCTCCCCCGCGGGGACGGCTCCGGTCAGCAGCAGCACGCGCAGGGCGATGTCCGAGAAGGCGGTCAGGCGCACGGCCGGCTCCTGTCCTCGCTCATGGCGGCTCCTTCCGAGACCTGGCGCGTCCCGGCCGTCCGCGGGAGCACCCCCATTGTCCCACGCCGCGCCCGGGCACGGACGAGGGGCCTCCCCGGCGGGAAGGCCCCTCGTCCGGCACCGGCTCCGGTGCTCACGCCTGGTTCAGGCGGTCCTCCAGGCCGGCGCGCTGCTCCATGATGGGCTCGGGCACGTGGCCGAGCCGGTGGAACCACTCGTCGATGCTCGGCAGCTCGGCCTTCCACTCCTCGACGTCGACCGCGAGGGCGGCCTCGAGCTCGTCGTCGGAGATGTCCAGGCCCGTCAGGTCGAGGTCCTCCTTCGTGGGCACGATGCCGATCGGGGTCTCCCGGCCGCCCGCCGTGCCCTCGAGGCGGTCGAAGATCCACTTGACCACGCGGGAGTTCTCGCCGAAGCCCGGCCAGGCGAAGCCGCCGCTCGGGGTGCGGCGGAACCAGTTGACGTAGAAGACCTTCGGCATCTCGTCCTCGCCGATGCGCTCACCGACCTCCACCCAGTGCTCGAGGTAGTCGTTGGCGTTGTAGCCGATGAACGGGAGCATGGCCATGGGGTCGCGCCGGACGACGCCGACGGCGCCCTTCGCGGCGGCCGTGGTCTCCGAGGACAGCGTGGCGCCCTGGAAGACCCCGTGCTCCCAGCCGAAGGACTGGGACACGAGGGGGACGGTGGTCTTGCGGCGGCCGCCGAAGATGATCGCCGACAGCGGCACGCCCTCGGGGTCGTCGTACTCGGGGGCGAGGATGTCCGCCTGCTTGATGGGGGTGCAGAAGCGGGAGTTCGGGTGCGCGGCCGGACGGCCGCTGTCCGGGGTCCAGTCGCGGCCCTTCCAGTCGGTCAGGTGCGCCGGCGTCTCGTCCGTCATGCCCTCCCACCAGACGCCGCCGTCGTCGGTCAGCGCCACGTTGGTGAAGATGGTGTTGCCCCGGGCGATGGCGCGCATCGCGTTGGGGTTCGTGGGCCACCCCGTGCCGGGGGCCACGCCGAAGAGGCCGGCCTCCGGGTTGGTGACCCGGGCCTGCCCGTCCTTGCCGAAGCGGATCCAGGAGATGTCGTCGCCGACCATCTCGGCCTTCCAGCCGTCGAGGGTGGGCTCGAGCATCGCGAAGTTGGTCTTGCCGCAGGCCGAGGGGAAGGCCGCGGAGAAGAACCGGCTCCTGCCCTCGGGGTTGGTGACCTTGAGGATGAGCATGTGCTCGGCCAGCCAGCCCTCGTCGTGGGCGATGGCGGAGGCGATGCGCAGGGCGTAGCACTTCTTGCCGAGCAGGGCGTTGCCCCCGTAGCCGGAGCCGAAGGACCAGATGGCCCGGTCCTCGGGGAAGTGGACGATGTACTTCGCCGGGTTGCAGGGCCAGGGCACGTCCTGCTCCCCCGGGGCCAGCGGGGCGCCGAGCGAGTGCAGGCACTCCACGAAGAAGGCGTCCTGCTGGGTCATCTTCTCCAGGACGGCGGTGCCGATGGTCGCCATGATCCGCATGGAGCACACCACGTACGCGGAGTCGGTGATCTCCACGCCGTAGCTGGGCCGGGAGGCCTCGAGGTGGCCCATCACGAACGGGATGACGTACATCGTGCGCCCGCGCATGGCGCCGCGGAACTTCTTGCGCAGCCCGTCCCGCATCACCTGCGGGTCCTCCCAGTTGTTGGTGGGACCCGCGCCCTTCTCGGTCTTGGTGCAGATGAACGTCCGCTCCTCGACCCGGGCGACATCGTCCGGGTCGGAGAACGCGGCGAAGGAGTTGGGGAACTTGTCCTCGTCCAGCCGGACGAAGGTGCCGGCGTCCACGAGCTCGTCGGTGAGCCGGGTCCACTCGGCCTCCGAGCCGTCGACCCAGTGGATGCGGTCCGGCTGGGTCAGCTCCGCCATCTCCCGCACCCACGACAGGAGGTGTGCGTGGGTCGTGGGCGCGTTGTCCAGTGCGCCCTTCACAGCCTCGTTCAGCCCGGTGGTCTCCGTCGTTGCAGTGGGGTTGTCAGCCATTGACATGTCTCCTCGTTGAGGCCGTCCGCCGGCCGCCCGGGGCTCTCGTGGTGGTGCTCGTCGTCGAACACTCGACCCGTGTCGCCGGGCCCACAGTGAGCGGCGTGGAGGTGGGCGGCCGGTCTCTACTGTGATGTGGCTCCATCCTATCGTCCCGGCGCCGCCCCGCCGCAGAAGGGTTACGCGCGCCGCGGCCCGCCGCGCCGTGTGCCGGACGGGGCGCCGGCGGATTTTGCGCAGCCGGGGCCCGGATGTACAGTTGTGTCCGGCTCGAACGGCGGTGACGCCGGGACGCCGATGCGCCTGTAGCTCAACGGATAGAGCATCTGACTACGGATCAGAAGGTTGGGGGTTCGAATCCCTTCGGGCGCACCCACCGAGGAAGCCCCTCACCTGCGGAGACGCCGGTGAGGGGCTTTTTCGTGCCCGTCCTGGGCCACGCCCGCGCCGACGCCGGGGCGCGGTTCAGGCCTCGGCGAGGGCGTGGATGTCGCCCCCGGCCCGGCCCACGATCCCGCGCGTCACCACGGCGTCGAGACCCGGCAGCGCGGCCAGCCGCAGCGCCAGGCGCCGCGTCAGCCGGCGGGTCCGGGTCGAGGGCAGGAACCACGGCGCGCCGTCACGGGCGACGCGCTGCTTCTCCTCGACGACCGGCCGCCAGACCCGCTCCCAGCCGGCCAGGGCCTCCTCGACCGTCGCCGCGCGGGCGAGCCGCTCGGCGAGCAGCCAGGCACCGGCCACCGCCAGCGAGGCGCCCTGCCCGCCGAGCAGGGACACCGCCTGGCCCGAGTCGCCGAGCAGCGCCACCCGGCCGGTGCTCCACCGCGGCACCTCGATCTGCACCACCTGGTCGTAGTAGAGCCGGTCCGCCGCGGGGCAGGCGGCCAGGGCCCGGGGCACGATCCAGCCGAGGGAGCCGTGGACGGAGCGCAGGGCGGCGCGGGGGTCGGCGGGCAGGGACGGGCCGGCCGCCCGGTGCACGGCGAAGGCGGCCACGCGCCCGTCCCGCAGCCCGTAGAAGCCCATGGCCCGGTCGAGGCTGTCCGTGAGGCAGAAGCGGCTGCCGATCTCCCGGAGGGCCTCCGGGTCCTCGAACACCCAGGCCGCGGTGTGCAGGCCCAGCCAGCGGCGGTAGCGCTCCTCGGGACCGAACGCCGAGCGGCGCACGGCCGAGTGCACCCCGTCGGCGCCGACGACCAGGTCCGCGTCGAGCACCGTGCCGTCGTCGAGCACGGCGCCCGCGCCGCCGGGCCGCGGGCGGACGGCCACGACGTGCCGTCCGAAGCGCAGCTGCGCGAGGCCCTCGGCGTGCTCGCGCAGCACCCGCTCGAGGTCCGGGCGCATGACGCTGACCAGACGGCCGTCGACCGCGTGCGCGAAGCGGGCGAACGGCAGGCCGGCCCGGTCGCGGCCGCGGTCGTCCACGTAGCTGAGCCGATCCACCGTGTAGCCGGCCGCGAGGAGCGCGGGCAGCACGCCCATCGCCTCCGCGGCGTCCCAGCCGGGGCCGAAGTAGTCCATCATGTAGCCCTGCTCCCGCGGGCGCGGCGCCCGTTCCAGGACGACGACGTCCCAGCCGTGGCGGCCCAGGCACCCCGCCAGGGCCAGCCCCGCGATGCCCGCCCCGCAGACGACCGCGCGCACGGCCCGGGCCCTCAGTAGCGGTCGCCGACGGCGGCGACGCCGTCCAGCAGCTCGAGGTCGCCGGGGGTGAGGCGCAGCTCCGCGGCCGCCGCGTCCTCCCTCAGGTGGGCGGGGTCGGTGGTGCCGGGGATGGGCAGCACGTGCTCGCCGGGCACCGTGGTCCAGGCGATCGCGACCGCCGCGGGCGAGGTCCCGTGCCGGCGGGCGACCTCGCGCAGGGGGGCGAGCACGGCGTCCTCGTTGGCGGCCATGGCCTCCGGCGTGAACCGGGGGTTGCGGGAGCGGAAGTCGGAGTCGGAGAAGACCCGGCCGGCGAGGGTCCCGGCGAGGTAGCCGCGGCCCAGCGGCGAGAAGGGGACGAACACGGCCCCGTGCTCGGCGCACCACCCGATGACGTCCCCGGACGGGTCCCCGTCGGCGGTAGGCCCGGACCCGTCGGGGTTGCGGGTCCACAGCGAGTACTCCGACTGGACCGCCGCGACCGGGTGGACCGCGTGCGCCCGCTCCGCCTGCTCCGTGCTGACCTCGGAGAGCCCCAGGTGGCGCACCTTGCCCTCGGCCACGAGCTCGCCCATCGCGCCCCACGTCTCCTCGAGGGGCACGTCCGGGTCCACCCGGTGCAGGTAGTAGAGGTCCACGACGTCGGTGCGCAGCCGGCGGAGGCTGTCCTCGATCGAGCGGCGCACCTCGTCCGGGTGCCCGCAGCGCTCCGTCCGGGGCGGGTCGAGGGAGGCCGCGCGCAGCCCGGTCTTGGAGCAGAGGAACACCTCGTCGCGGCGCCCGCCCAGGGCGGCGCCGATGAGCTCCTCGTTCGCTCCCCCGCCGTAGAGCACAGCCGTGTCCACGACGTTCATGCCGAGGTCCACCGCCAGCCCGAGCACCTCGTGCTTGCGCCGCTCGGTCAGCCCGTGCCGGTCGTAGACCCAGCTCAGGCCCATGGCCCCGAACCCGATCACGCCCACGCGGTCCCCGGACGGGGTGAATTCGATCTGTCGCATCCCAGCTCCTTCGTCGCTCCGGCCGCCCGCGCCCCCGGTCAGCGGTTCCCGGCGGAGGCCCGCGGCACCGTGAAGTCCACCAGGCGGGCGTCGGCCCCGTCCAGTGCTGCCCAGGAACCCGCGACCTCCAGGACGGCCAGCCCGGAGGTCGGGCAGCCGTCGGCGAGGGCCATGACGGCGTCGTAGTCCGAGTCCGGGGTGGCCAGGCGCAGGGCGGCGTCGCGCAAGCCGGGCAGGTGCCCGATGACCAGCAGCGACCCCACGGTCTCCGGCACGTGGTTGACCACGGCGATGATCCGGCTGTCCGGGGCGGCGTAGAGGGACTCGTCGAGCCGGGCGGTCGGCGCGAGGTCGCCGAGCTCGCTGCACACCCAGGTGCAGGTCTGGCGTGCGCGCAGGGCGCTCGAGCACAGGATCATGTCCGGGACGTGCCCCTGGCCCAGCAACCAGCGGCCCGCGGCGACGGCGTCCGAGGCCCCGCCCCGGTCCAGGGGGCGGTCGTGGTCGGCCACGCCCCAGGGGTGCTCGGCCTCCGCGTGGCGCATGAGGACGAGCTTCTTCCGGTCGTGACGGGTCATCGGTTCATGATGCCACGCGCCCGCCGGGCACGGGACGGCCCCGGCTCCTCCGCGTCGCGGGAGGCCGCCGGGGCCGGCACGGGCCGGGCGCGGCCCGGTGCGCGGATCAGATGGAGTACTCGGGGGCCGCCCACACGACGACTTCGGGGTGCTCGTAGAAGCGGTAGCCCTGGCCGCGGACGGTGCGCACGGTGTTGGCGAGCCGGCCGAGCTTGGAGCGCAGGCGCCGGATGTGCACGTCGATGGTGCGCTCGTTGGGCACCTCCTCGGAGTCCCGCCAGAGGCTGTGCAGCAGCTCGTGGCGCCCGACGGTCCGGCTGCCGTTCTCCACGAGGTAGTTGAGCAGCTCGAACTCCTTGAACGTGAGGTTCAGGAGACCGCCGTCGAGGAAGACCTCCCGGCGGGAGAGGTCGATGAGCACCCCGGTGGACTGGCTGGTCTTCGTCTCGGGCGCGGGCGCCGGTGCGGCGGGCACGCTCGGCCGGGCCGCCCCCGAGGTGGGGTCCCCCAGGGCGTTGCGGACGACCTCGAGGTCGGTGCCGGCGGTGTCGGCGGGAGCCAGGGCCACGGCGGCGTAGGAGTCGGCCTGCGGGACGAGCTGCTGGGCGTAGGCCCGGATGCTCTGGACCATCTTGACCAGCGAGGTGCCGTTGGCCGCGGCCGTCTCCTCGTTGAGGCCCACGTAGATGACGAACCCGCGGGCCTCGTTCTCCTGGGCCGGCGGCCGGGGAGCCGTGTCCCGCTGCAGACGAGTGGGGAGCGGGGCCTCCCCCGGGGCGGCCGGCATGGGGCCGAGCGTGTTCCGGAGGCTGCGGTAGTCGGCGGGGCCCGCCTGCCCCCGCTCGGGAGCCGCTGCCGGCCCGCGTGCGGCACGAGCCTCGTTCGTGCGGTTGCGCTGGGAGATGTGCACGTATCCCGGTGTGCCTGGCATCTGGTGCCCCTCGTCTTTCCGTCGTGCGGCGGACGAGTTTCCGTCCGCCTGAGTCGATCCGCCCCTCGGAACGGCCTCACCACGGTCAGCCTGCGGACCACCGGCTCCGTGGTGGTTCGGGGAGGGTCCCCGCGAAGCTGGCAAATCCCTGACAGTGGCGTTGCTCTCATCGTCCACCAGCCCCCACGATCCCGCAAGTAACATTCAGGACGCTATCTCACGATGTGAGATTAGAACGACTGCTGTCCGGATCCTCCGACAAAATGAACCCCCTTCATCAGCCGCCCACTGCCCCTGGTGGGGCAGTTTCCGCGGAATATCAGATGTCTGGGCGGCTCCAGCCCCTGATCCGGACCCAGAACAAACTTTCATTGACTTGTCAAGACACCTCCGGCCAGCCGGGCGCCGTCTCACGATGTGGACATTTCACGTGTCCGGGACGCATCAGGCCCGCCGGGCGTGTCGGCGGGCCTGATGCGCGCATGGTCTGGGGATTCTCCGGAGCGGCCGTCAGTCGACCACCCCGTAGAGCCGGTCCCCGGCGTCCCCGAGGCCCGGGACGATGTAGGCGTTCTCGTCGAGCCGCTCGTCCCTCGCGGCCAGGACGATGTTGACCTCCGAGTCCCCCAGCTCCTCCTCGAGGGCGGCCAGGCCCTCGGGCGCGGCCAGGAGGCACACGCACGTGATCTGCTCCGCCCCGCGGCGGTAGAGGAACTTGAT
This sequence comes from Kocuria oxytropis, assembly GCF_040981195.1. Taxonomy (NCBI): domain Bacteria; kingdom Bacillati; phylum Actinomycetota; class Actinomycetes; order Micrococcales; family Micrococcaceae; genus Kocuria; species Kocuria oxytropis. The sequence continues at coordinate 189,693 of NZ_JAVFXA010000001.1, forward strand.
CGCCTCGCGCAGGGTCCCCCCGGTGGCCAGCATCGGGTCGAGGACGAAGACCTGGCGCCCGGTGAGGTCGTCGGGCAGGCGCTCGGCGTAGGTGATGATGTCGAGGGTGTCCTCGTTGCGGGCCATGCCCAGGAAGCCCACCTCCGCCGTGGGGACCAGCCGGGTCATGCCCTCGAGCATGCCCAGGCCGGCGCGGAGGATCGGCACCACCAGCGGCCGGGGCTTCGACAGGCCCACCCCGGTGGTGCGCGTGACCGGGGTGTCGATCTCCACCGGTTCCACGCGGACCCCCCGGGTGGCCTCGTAGGCGAGCAGCGTCACGAGCTCCTCGACGAGCAGGCGGAACACCGGGGACGTGGTGTTCTTGTCCCGGAGCACGGTCAGTTTGTGGGCCACCAGTGGGTGGTCGAGAACGGTCACTCGCATGGACCAAAATTACCACCGGGCCACCGGGGCGCCCTGCCCCCTCGCCGGGCCCCGCCCCGCGAGGGGACGCGCCCAGGAGGAGACCCGCATGGCACTGCCCCCGCGCACCCGTTCCGAGGCCCGGGCCGAGGAGTGGATGCGGCTGGCCCTCGCCGAGGCCCGGGCCGCGCTCGGGACGGGTGACGTGCCGATCGGCGCCGTCGTCGTCGGCCCGGACGGGACGGTGCTCGGCCGGGGCCGCAACCGCCGGGAGGCCGACGGCGACCCCACGGCCCACGCCGAGATCCTCGCGCTGCGCGAGGCCTCCCGCGCCCTGGGCTCCTGGCGGCTCGACGGCTGCACGCTGGTCGTGACCCTCGAGCCCTGCGCCATGTGCGCGGGCGGGATCGTCCTGGCCCGCGTGCCGCGGGTGGTGCTCGGCGCGTGGGACGACAAGGCCGGCGCGGCCGGCTCCGTCCTGGACGTGCTGCGGGAGCGGCGGCTCAACCACTGGGTGGAGGTGACCGGCGGCGTGCTGCAGGAGGAGTGCTCCCGGGTGCTCCTCGACTTCTTCGCGGCGCACCGGCGCGGCGGGGACGGCGGTGCGGGCCCCGGGCCCGCCGGAGCCGCGGGTTTTGGCGGTTGAGCACGCCAGCCGGTACAGTACTGCGAGCTGGTGACGTGTCCGAGCGGCCGAAGGTGCATCACTCGAAATGATGTTTGGTGTGAAAGCCAACGAGGGTTCAAATCCCTCCGTCACCGCCGAACCGGAAGGCCCCGGGTCCTGAGGGACCCGGGGCCTTCCGCATGCCCGACCGCACCGCCCCCCGCGCCGTCCCCCGCGCCGTCCCCCGCGCCGCCGGGCGTCCGCGGCGACCGTCCCGGCCGGGACGCCGGAGCGGATCGCGGGCCGCCGTTGGATACCGTGGTGGCGACCACCACGCCCGCCGAGCGGCGGGCCCGGACGGAGGAGGCGGCGCATGACCACGTCGGCGCGGACAGCAGGACACCTGGGGACGGACGGGGAGGAGTACCCGGACGCGTACTTCGTGCGGCTGGACGGGACCCGGTTCCGCTCGACGCTGCACGCGCAGGGCGCCTGGAACGAGGCGGAGCAGCACATGGGCGCGGCGTCGGGGCTGCTCGCCCACGCCGTGGAGGTCGACCACCCCCGCGAGGACCTCCTGCCCGCGCGCTTCTCCTACGACATCCTCGGGTTCATCCCCGGTGGCGAGGTGGAGGTGAGCACGCGCGTGGTGCGCCCGGGGCGCACCATCGAGCTGGTCGAGGCGACGATGAGCCACGCGGGGCGCTCGTGCATCCGGCTCAGCGTGTGGCGGCTGCTCCGGGGCGAGACCGCGGGCTCGGCCGGGACGCACCGGGAGGCGCTGCCGCCCGTGACCGACGCGCTGCCCACCACGATGACCGGGCGCTGGCCGGGCGGGTACATCGCGTCCCTCGAGGGCCGGACGGTGCGCGAGCACCGGCCGGGCCGGGCGGCCATGTGGCTGCGGGCGCCGCACGCCGTCGTCGCCGGGGAGGAGTCCTCGACCACGGCCCGGTTCCTGGCCGCGGTGGACGCCGCCAACGGCATCGCCGTGCGGGTCGGGCCGGACGAGATGGCCTTCCCCAACGTGGACCTGGGCGTGCACCTCGTCCGGGAGCCGGTCTCCCCGTGGGTGGGCCTCGACACGCACGTGAGCTTCGGCGACACCGGCGTGGGCCTGACCGAGTCCGCGCTGTACGACGAGGCCGGCTACCTGGGCCAGGTGGCGCAGTCCCTGACGATCCGGCCGCTGCCGGTCGCCGGCTGAGCCGGCCCGGGCACGGTGGGCCCGGGCCGTCCGGGACGCCCGCCGCGCGACCGTACAATGGGGCGGGATTCCCGACGTCGAGACCAGGGGCGGCCGCGCCCCGAGGAGGCCATCGAAGTGAGCAGCATCAACATCACCGTGATCGACCGCGAGGGCAACCGCACCGAGGGCGTGGAGTGGAAGGACTACGAGAGCCTCATGGAGGCCCTCACCCGCCACAAGTACCCGATCCTGGCGACCTGCGGCGGCAACGCGTCCTGCTCCACCTGCCACTCCTACCTGGACCAGGGATCGTTCTCGAAGGCCAACGAGATCAACGACGAGGAGGAGGACCTCCTCGACATGCTCGACGACACCCGGCACGAGACCTCCCGGCTCAGCTGCCAGGTCGAGTGGTCCGAGGAGCTCGACGGCGCCGAGGTCACCATCGCCCCCGAGTGGTGATCCGCTCGTCCCCGCGGGGACGACCCCACCAGCCCTGACCGGACCGCCCCGGCCGGCCGGCTGTGAACCCGACCCCGGACGGACCGGCGCTGCCGGCGGCGCGCAGGAAGTGGACCATGACCGACATCCGTGACGATCTCACGACCCGTGCCGCCTACGTCTCGGACGCGTCGATCTACCGCCGGCTGCCCGAGGCGGTGGCGGAGCCGCGCAGCGTGGAGGAGGTCCGCGAGCTGCTGGCGCTGGCGCGGGAGCGGGGCTGGCCGGTGGTCTCCCGCGGCGGCGGGACGTCGGTGGCGGGCAACGCGATCGGCGACGGCCTGGTCATCGACACGTCCCGGCACTTCAACCGGATCCTCGCGATCGATCCGGAGGCGAGGACCGCCACGATCGAGCCCGGGGTGATCTGCGACCAGCTGCGCTCCGCGGCCGCCGAGTTCGGCCTCACCTACGGCCCGGACCCCTCGACGCACTCGCGGTGCACGATCGGGGGGATGGTCGCCAACAACGCGTGCGGCTCCCACTCGGTGGCGTGGGGCACGTCGGCGGACAACCTGGTCTCCCTGAAGGTGATGCTCGCCGACGGCCGGATCGTGGAGCTGGGCGAGGGGGGGACCTCCGAGCCGGGGATCGACCGTGCGCTGACGGGTATCCGGGACCGGCACCTGGCGATGCTGCGCACGGAGCTCGGCCAGTTCCCGCGCCAGGTCTCCGGCTACGGGCTGCACTACCTGCTGGGCGAGAAGGGCTTCGACACCGCCAAGGCCTTCGCCGGCACGGAGGGCACCTGCGGGATCATCACCGAGCTCACGGTGCGCCTGGTGGCCAGGCCGGCCCACACGGCCCTGGCCGTGCTGGGCTTCGCCGACGCCTTCGAGGCCGCCACGGCGGCGCCGAGGCTGCGGGTGCCCGGGGTGTACACGATCGAGGGCATGGGCTCGGACCTGCTCGAGGCCCTGCGCACCCGCCCCGGCCAGGAGCACGCCGGTGCGGAGCTGCCCGCCGGTGGGGGCTGGCTGTACTGCGAGGTCGGCGCGGACTCCCTCGAGGAGGCCGAGGCGGCCGCCCGCACGCTGCCGGGGCTGGTGCCCGAGAACGTCGTGGACTCCGTGATCGTCTCCGACGCGGGGCAGGCGCGGGCCCTGTGGCGGATCCGCGAGGCCGGGGCGGGCATCGTGACCCGCCTGCCCGAGGGCGGGGAGGCCTGGCCCGGCTGGGAGGACTCCGCGGTCCCGCCGGCACGGCTGGGCGAGTACCTGCGCGACCTCTACGACCTGCTGCACGAGCTGGGCCTGACCGGCATCCCCTTCGGGCACTTCGGGGAGGGCTGCGTGCACATCCGCATCTCCTTCGACTTCTCCGACGACGCCGGGGTCGCGGCCTACCGCACGTTCATCGAGCGCGCCGCCGAGCTCGTGCACCGCTACGGCGGCTCGGTCTCCGGCGAGCACGGCGACGGCCGCGCCCGTTCCGAGCTGCTGGCCACCATCTACTCCCCCGAGGCCCTGTCCTCCTTCGCCGAGTTCAAGGCCGTCTTCGACCCGGACGGGTTCTTCAACCCGGGCGTGCTCGTGGACCCCGAGCCCATCGACCGGGGCATCCGCCCCGGGCCCGGTGCGCGGACCTTCGACCTCACGCCGGTGCACGCGTTCTCCCGCGACGGCGGCTCGTTCGCCGGTGCGGTCAACCGGTGCGTGGGCGTGGGCGCGTGCCGCTCCGACGCCGGCGCCATGTGCCCGTCCTTCCAGGCCACCCACGACGAGGTGCACTCCACCCGCGGCCGCGCCCGGTCCCTGGCCGAGATGCTGCGCGGGGAGTCCATCACGACGGGGTGGAAGTCGAAGGAGACCCTCGAGGCCCTGGACCTGTGCCTGTCCTGCAAGGCCTGCGCCACGGAGTGCCCGGTGAACGTGGACATGGCCACCTACAAGGCCGAGTTCCTGCACCACCACTACCGGTACGGCCTCACCTCCTTCCTGGGCCGGAACCGGCGGCCGATGGCGCACTTCACGATGGGCTGGATGCCGCTGCTGATGCGGGTCGTCGAGAAGGTGCCCTTCGCCTTCCGGCTGATCAACCTGCTGGAGTCCCACCGCGCCGTCGAGGAGCTGACCAAGCGGCTCGGCGGGATCGAGCCGAGGCGGCGGATGATCTCCTTCGCCGCCACCCCGCTCACCCGGTGGTTCCGGGACCGCCCCGCCCGCCGCCCCGGGGACGACGCCGAGGGCCGGCCCACCGTGGTGCTGTGGCCGGACACGTTCACGAACTTCTCCGCCGACGCCCCCGGCAAGGCCGCCGTGGAGGTGCTCGAGGCCATGGGGTACCGGGTGCTGCTGCCCATGGGCAACGTCTGCTGCGGGCTGACCTGGCACTCCACCGGCCAGCTGGACATGACGCAGAAGGTCCTCCGGGACACCCTCGACGTGATGGAGCCGCTGCTGGCGGCCGGGTACCCGATCATCGGCCTGGAGCCCTCCTGCACGGTCATGCTCCAGGAGGAGATCACCGAGCTGCTCCCCGACGACCCCCGGGCGGAACGGGTGTCCGAGCTGACGACCACGATCGGCGCGTTCGCGGCCCGCCACCTGGCCGAGGGCGGCCCCTGGCCGTTCCGGCAGCTGACCACCGCGACCGGTCCCGCCGGTGCCGTGTGCCAGGTGCACTGCCACCAGCAGTCGATGGGCGGCTACGGCCCGGAGCTGGAGGTCCTGCAGAAGCTGGGCGTGGACACCGCCGTGGTCGGCGGCGGCTGCTGCGGCCTCGCCGGCAACTGGGGCTTCGAGCCCGGCCACTACGAGGTCTCGCAGACCCTCGGCGAGCGCGAGCTGTTCCCCGCGATCCGCGCCGCCGCCGAGGGCACGATCGTGCTCGCCGACGGCTTCTCCTGCCGCACCCAGATCGCCCAGGGCACCGGCGCCGACGGCGTCCACCTCGCCGAGGTCATGCGCGCCGCGCTGCCCCCGGCCGAGCCCGGGCGGTAGCCCGGCGGGCGCGGCGCCGCCGGGGCGGCTCCCCGGCCGGGACGGCGCCGCCTCCGGCCGCCGTGTCGGTGGCCCTGCCTAGAATGAGGCACCCGGGGCGGACCGTGTCCCGGGACGTGGCCCGCCGCGTCGCCCGCACGAGGAGGATGTCCCCCCATGTCTTCGCTCTCCCCCGCGTCCCGCCCCGCCCTGGGCGCCCTCGCCCTCGCCTCCGCCCTGCTCCTGAGCGCCTGCGCGGGCGAGGACCCGGCCGGGAACGGCGCGGCCACGGCCACCGGGGCGGCACCGTCCGCGGCCGTCTCCTCCGCGGCCGCGCCGGCCACCGGGACCGGGGACGCCACGGAGCCGGCCGAGGACGGAGCGGCACCGCGGGCCGGCGCGCCGACCGGTGCGCCGGCCACCGCCGAGCCGGCCGACGACCCGGCCGACGACCCGGCGGCGGGTTCCGCCCCGGACGGCTCCGGGACGGACGGCGGCGGAGCGGCCGGCAGCGGGTCGGACGGTGCCGGGACGGAGGACTCCGGAACGAGCGGCGCCGGGACGGACGGTGCCGGGGCGGAGGGCAGCGGCGCCGCGGCCGGCCGTGCCGCGGGCGGGCGCACCGGCGCCGGCTCCCCCCTGTGCAGCACGTCCCAGCTCGAGGCCTCGGCCGCCCCGGTGGGCGGTGCCGCCGGTTCCGTCCACGTGGACCTCGTCCTCACCAACGCGGGCGGGGAGCCGTGCACGATCGCCGGCTACGCCGGGGTGTCCTTCGTGGACGCCGCGGGCACCATGATCGGCTCCCCCGCGGTGCGCGACGCCACCGTCCCGGGCACCGGCAGGGTCGTGGCGCCTGGGGAGTCCGTCAGCGCCGGCCTGCGCGTCAGCCAGGCCGCCAACCACCCGGCCTGCGACGCCCGGACCGCCGCCGGGCTGCGCGTCTACCCGCCCGAGAACACGGAGTCCGTCGTGATCCCCTTCCCCGCGCAGGCCTGCGGCGACCCGCAGGTCCATCAGCTCGAGATCCAGGGCTTTGGCGCCTGACCCCGCCCTGAACCTGTTCACCGAGCACACCCGGGCCTGGTTCTCGGGTGCGTTCGCCGCGCCCACCGCCGCCCAGGAGGGCGCGTGGCGGGCGATCGCCGCGCGGCACCACGCCCTGATCGTGGCGCCCACCGGCTCCGGCAAGACCCTGGCCGCGTTCCTGTGGGCGCTCGACCGGTTCGTGGCGGAGGCCGCGGACGTCCCGGCGGCCGGCGCCCCCTCCGCTCCGCAGGCCGGCGCACCGGCCGGGCCGCCGGCCCGGGTGCCGGACGGCGCGGCGGCCGGCGGGACGCTGCGGGCGAAGGCGCGCTCGGCGAGCGCCGCGGGGGCGCGGCGCGGGACCCGGGTGCTCTACATCTCCCCGCTCAAGGCCCTGGGCGTGGACGTGGAGCGCAACCTGCGCGCTCCGCTGATCGGCATCTCCCAGACGGCGCGGCACGCCGGGATCGAGCCGCCGGAGATCAGCGTGGGCGTCCGCTCGGGGGACACCCCGCAGGCGATCCGCCGGGCCCTGCTCACGAACCCGCCGGACATCCTCATCACCACCCCCGAGTCCCTGTACCTGATGCTGACGTCCAAGGCGCGGGAGACCCTCACGGACGTCCGGACCGTGATCGTGGACGAGGTGCACGCCGTGGCCGGCACCAAGCGCGGGGCGCACCTGGCCCTCACGCTCGAGCGGCTGGACGCCCTGCTGGAGCAGCCCGTGCAGCGCATCGGGCTCTCCGCGACCGTCGAGCCGATCGAGTCGGTCGCCCGGTTCCTGGGCGGGCGGGAGCCGGTCACCGTCGTCGCGCCCCGGGCGGAGAAGACGTGGGACCTCACGGTCTCGGTGCCCGTCCCGGACATGACGGTGCTGGGCGGGCCGAGCGCCTCGCCGTCCCTGGCCGGCTCCGCCTTCGGGGACGACGACCTCGACGCCCTCGCCCCCACGGCCACCGCGTCGATCTGGCCGCACGTCGAGGAGCGGGTCGTGGACCTCGTGCTCGAGAACCGGTCGACCATCGTCTTCGCGAACTCCCGCGGCCTCGCCGAGAAGCTCACGGCGCGGCTCAACGAGATCTACGCCTTCCGGGTGGAGCACACCGACCCGGACGACGCCGCCCCAGGCGACGCCGACCCGGAGGGCGCGGTCCCGGCCGGGGGCGCCCCCCGCGGCACCGGCGCCCACGACGACGGCGGCGCGTCCGGGCCCCAGCCGGTCGGGGACGTGCTGCGCTCCGCCCTGGCGGGGCCGTCCGCGGCCGGCGCGGCGGCGGCCCCCGAGCCCGCGGAGCTGCGCCGGCAGACGGGCCGCTACGAGGGGGCGGCACCGGTGCTGGCCCGGGCCCACCACGGATCGGTCTCCAAGGACCAGCGGGCCGTGATCGAGGACGACCTGAAGACCGGGCGGCTGCGCTGCGTGGTGGCCACGTCCTCCCTCGAGCTCGGCATCGACATGGGTGCGGTGGACCTCGTGGTCCAGATCGAGGCCCCGCCCTCGGCGGCCTCGGGGCTGCAGCGCGTGGGCCGTGCCGGGCACCAGGTGGGCGAGGTGTCCCGCGGCTGGTTCTACCCCAAGCACCGCGGCGACCTGCTGGACGCCGCGGTCACGGTGGAGCGGATGCTGCAGGGCCGGATCGAGCCGCTCGCGGTCCCGCTCAACCCCCTGGACGTCCTGGCCCAGCAGACGGTCGCGGCGACCGCGCTGGGGCCGGTCGACGTCGAGGAGTGGTTCGACACCGTCCGCCGGTCCTGCCCGTTCCTGACCCTGCCCCGCTCCGCCTACGACGCCACCCTGGACCTGCTCGCGGGCCGCTACCCGTCCGACGAGTTCGCCGAGCTGCGGCCGCGGATCGTGTGGGACCGGGAGACCGGGACCATCGAGGGCCGGCCCGGAGCGCAGCGCCTGGCCGTGACCTCCGGCGGCACGATCCCGGACCGCGGCCTGTTCGCGGTGTACCTGGTGGGCGAGCAGGACGGGAAGAACTCCAAGCGGGTCGGCGAGCTCGACGAGGAGATGGTCTACGAGTCCCGGGTGGGGGACGTGATCGCCCTGGGCGCCTCCAGCTGGCGGATCGAGGAGATCACCCACGACCGCGTCATCGTCTCCCCCGCCCCCGGCGTCCCGGGCAAGCTCCCGTTCTGGCACGGCGACGGACCCGGCCGGCCGGTGGAGCTGGGCCGCGCGGTGGGCCGGTTCAACCGCGAGCTCGCCGGGGCCTCCGAGGAGGACGCCCGCGCCCGGCTGCGCTCGAGCGGTCTCGACGAGTGGGCCGCCGACAACCTGCTCGCCTACGTGGGCGAGCAGAAGGAGGCCGTGGGGCAGGTCCCCTCGGACCGGCTGTTCGTCGTCGAGCGCTTCCACGACGAGCTCGGCGACTGGCGCGTGGTGCTGCACTCGCCGTTCGGGATGCCCGTGCACGCCCCGTGGGCGCTGGCCGTGGGGGCGCGCCTGCACGAGCGGTACGGGCTGGACGGCTCCGCGCAGGCCGCCGACGACGGCATCGTGCTGCGGGTGCCCGCCATGGAGGACGAGCCCCCGGGGGCGGAGCTGTTCCTCTTCGACGCCGACGAGCTCGACCGCATCGTCACCGAGGAGGTGGGCGGCTCGGCGCTGTTCGCCTCCCGGTTCCGGGAGTGCGCCGCCCGGGCGCTGCTGCTGCCCCGGCGCGACCCCGGCCGGCGCTCCCCGCTGTGGCAGCAGCGCCAGCGCTCGGCGCAGCTGCTGGACGTGGCCCGGAAGTACCCGCAGTTCCCGATCATCCTGGAGACGATCCGGGAGTGTCTCCAGGACGTCTACGACCTGCCCGCGCTCAAGGAGCTCCACCGGGCGGTCGAGCGGCGCACGATCCGGGTGGTCGAGATCACCACGGAGCAGCCGTCCCCGTTCGCCCGCACCCTGCTCTTCGGCTACGTGGCCCAGTTCCTCTACGAGGGGGACTCGCCCCTGGCCGAGCGCAGGGCCGCGGTCCTGTCCCTGGACTCCGCCCTGCTCGACGAGCTCCTGGGGCGCGCCGAGCTGAGGGAGCTGCTGGACCCGGACGTCATCGAGCGCACGGAGGCGGAGCTGCAGCGCCTGGCCCCGGACCGGCGGCTGCGCGGGGCGGAGGGCGCCGCCGACCTGCTGCGCCTGCTGGGCCCGCTGACCACGGCCGAGGCCGCCCGCCGGCTCCAGGACCCCGGGGACCCGGCGTCCCCCTGCCCCGGGGACGTCGCCACGGGGTGGCTCGAGCAGCTCGCGTCCGCCAACCGTGCCCTGCGGGTGCACCTGCGCGGGGTCGAGCACTGGGCCGCGATCGAGGACGCCGCCCGGCTGCGGGACGCCCTGGGCGTGCCCCTGCCCATGGGGGTGCCGCTGGCGTTCGTGGAGCCGGTGGAGGACCCGCTGGCCGACCTCGTCTCCCGCTACGCCCGTACCCACGGGCCCTTCACCGTGGACGAGGCCGCGGCGCGGCTCGGCCTGGGCCCGGCCGTGGTGCGCACCACGCTGGAGCGGCTGGCCGCGGACCGGCGCGTGGTCGAGGGCGAGTTCCGGCCGGTGCGCCCCGAGGGCGGCGGGGCCGGGCCGGCGGCCTCCGAGTGGTGCGAGTCCGAGGTGCTGCGCCGGATCCGCCGCCGCTCGCTGGCCGCCCTGCGCCGGGACGTGGAGCCGGTCCCCGGGCAGGTCTACGCCCGGTTCCTGCCGGCCTGGCAGCACGTGGGCCGCGGCCACCAGCTGCGCGGCGAGGACGGGGTGCTGACGGTGGTGGACCAGCTCGCGGGCGTGGCCGTGCCCGCCTCGGCCTGGGAGCCGCTCGTGCTCGCGTCCCGGGTGGCCGACTACCGGCCCGAGCTGCTGGACGAGCTGACCGCCTCGGGGGAGGTCGTCTGGTCCGGGGCCGGTTCCCTGGCGGGCGACGACGGGTGGGTGTCGCTGCACCTGAGCGAGGCCGCCCAGCTCACCCTGCCTCCGGCCGAGACCCTCGCGCTCGCGGCGGCGGCCCTGGACTCCGCCTTGGAGCGCCGGGTCCTCGACGTCCTGGCGCCGGGTGGGGCGTGGTTCTTCCCCCAGCTGCTGGGCCTGCTCGACGCCGGCGGGGAGCCCGTCCCCGCCGCGGAGCTGACCACCGCGCTGTGGAACCTGGTCTGGGCCGGGCTGATCACCAACGACACCTTCCTGCCCGTGCGCTCCCTGCTCTCCGGCGGTCAGGCCGCCCACCGGCACCGGGCCCAGGCCCCGCGGGGCCGCACCACGTCCCGCCGGGGCGCCGCCCGGCTGCGGCCCGGCGGGACCTCCCGCCCGGGGATCGCCGGGGCGCTGCGCGCCCCGGCGCGGACGGGCACCCTGGAGCGCCACGACTCCCCGCTCGTGGCCGGCCGCTGGTCGATGCTGCGCCCCGATCCGCTCGACCCCACGCTGCGGGCCTCGGCCACCGCCGAGCTGCTCATGGACCGCTACGGCGTGGTGACCAAGGGCCCCGTCGCGGTCGAGGAGCTCCCCGGCGGCTTCGCCACGGTGTACAAGGTGCTCTCCACGCTCGAGGACACGGGCCGGGCCCGCCGCGGCTACTTCATCGAGGGCCTGGGCGCCGCCCAGTTCGCGCAGGCCGCCACGGTGGACCACCTGCGCACGTTCAGCACCGACGACCAGGTCCGCGCCGAGGACCCCGTGGCGCTGGCGCTCGCCGCGACCGACCCCGCCAACCCCTACGGGGCGGCGCTCGAGTGGCCGGAGCCGGTGTCCGTGCCCGCCCCGGACGGCGGGGACGCGCCCGCCGGACGGCACCGGCCCGGGCGGAAGGCGGGCGCCGTCGTCGTGCTCGTGGACGGCGCCCTGGCCCTGTACGTCGAGCGCGGCGGGCGGACCGTCCTCGCGTTCACCGACGACGCGGCCGCCCTGGCCGCCGCCGGGCCCGCGGTGGCCGAGACCGTCCGCCGGGGCGCGGTGGACAAGCTGACCGTCGAGAAGGTCAACGGCACCGGGGTCCTGGGGCACGGCCCGGTCGAGACCGCGGTGCGGGAGTCCCTGCTGGTCGGCGGGTTCTACTCGACGCCGCGCGGCCTGAGGATGCGCCGATGAGCGCGGACCCGGTCCCCGGGGGCGACCGTGCCCGAGGGTGACACCGTCTACCGCCAGGCCGCCCTGCTGCGCCGCGCCCTGGCCGGGAAGATCCTGACCCGCAGCGACCTCCGGTTCCCCTCGATCGCCACCGCGGACCTGGCCGGGCGCACCGTGACCGAGGTGGTGCCGCGGGGCAAGCACCTGCTGATCCGCACCGACGGCGGGCCCGGCGGCCTGCCCCCGCTCACCCTGCACTCCCACCTGCTCATGGAGGGCATGTGGCACGTCTACCCGCGGGGCGCCCGCTGGCGGCGCCCCGGCCACCAGGCCCGGGCGGTGCTCGAGAACGAGAGCGCGCAGGCCGTGGGGTTCGACCTGGGCATGCTGGACCTCGTGGCCACCGCCGACGAGGACGACGTGGTGGGCCACCTCGGCCCGGACCTGCTGGGGCCCGACTGGGACCGGGCCGAGGCCCTGGCCCGGCTCGCCCGGCATCCGCACCGGGCCGTGGGGGCCGCGCTCATGGACCAGCGCAACCTCGCCGGGATCGGCAACGTCTACCGCAACGAGGTGCTGTTCCTCCAGCGGCTGCACCCCTTCACCCCGGTGGCCGAGGTCCCCGACCTCGGCGCGGTCGTGGACCTCTCCCACCGGCTGCTGCACGTCAACCGGGACCGCTCGCAGCGCTCCACGGTGGGCGGCCCGGCCCGCCGCGGGGAGCAGTTCTGGGTCTACGGCCGCGGCCGGCAGCCGTGCCGCCGGTGCGGGGCCCCGATCCGGGAGGCGCGGATCGACGACGCCGAGCTCGTGCCGGGCGAGCCCTACCCCGGGCCCCCGCGGGACCGCGCGGTGTGGTTCTGCGAGCGCTGCCAGCCCCTGCCCCGCTGAGTCGGGTCGGCGCGGCTTATCATGAGAGCGCCGCCACGGCGGCCCGACACCATGAGGAGGCACCATCAACACGACCCTGCTCGGCGCAGAGTACTTCGCGGCACCCGAGGACGGCGCGGACGGCGAGGAGTTCCGCTCGGCGTCCCGTGCCTCCGCCGCGGCCCTGGACCAGCGCCAGGACGTGGTCCGCTACAAGGACCGCTTCGCCCTGCGGATCACGGACCAGACCCCGCACGACGTCATGGTCCAGAACCTGCTGTTCCTGCGCGGGGTCCTGGACTCGGCGGGCGTCGACTACCTGCTGGTGCGGGGCAACGACGAGCGTCCCGTCATCGCGGTGGACCTCAAGGACCGGCCCCGGCTCCGGCAGGCGCTGGTGGACGCGGCCGTGGGCGAGCCGTACTACGTCAAGCCGATGGACACGAAGAAGAAGACCGTCCAGCTGCTGGCCGACGGCGAGCTGTCCTCGCGCCGCAACGCGCGGGTCCTGCGGCTGTTCCGGCCCTACTACTCCGCCGAGGCCGAGCTCTACTACGGCGCCGGCACCGGAGTGCAGGTGGAGCTGTGGGAGTTCGGCGAGGAGGAGATCCGGCTGCCCATCGAGAACTCGCTGACCCGGCGCACCGTCCCGGTGGCCGAGGCCGTGCGCGGCACCGTGGAGCGCTTCGGCCTCACCTGGCCCACGATCGAGAACATGTTCGCCGACCACGCCATCGACATCGACTTCGCGGTCGACATGATCTTCTCGTGGGTGGACGGCTCCGACGAGGAGTACCGCAGGGTCCGGGCCTCCTACATGGCCGACGCCGTGGTGGGCGAGGGCGACGCGCACGAGGCCCGCTTCCGGCAGGTCGACGAGCTCAAGTACGCCCTGCGCTCGGTGCACATGTTCGCCCCGTGGGTGCGCAACATCTACATCGCCACCGACTCCCGGCCGCCGGCGTGGCTGGCGGAGCACCCGCGCGTGCGGGTCGTGCGCAGCGAGGAGTTCTTCGCGGACACCTCGGCGCTGCCGATCTACAACTCCCAGGCCGTGGAGGCGCAGCTGCACCGCATCGAGGGCCTCTCGGAGCACTACCTGTACTCCAACGACGACATGTTCTTCGGCCGCCCGATCGGCCCGGCGCTGTTCTTCTCGCCGGGCGGGATCACGAAGTTCGTGGAGAACGAGACCCGCATCGGCCTGGGCGAGAACTCCGCCGAGCGCTCCGGCTTCGAGAACGCCGCCCGCGTCAACCGCCGGCTGCTGTGGGAGCGCTTCGGCCGGATCACGACCCGTCACCTGCAGCACTGCGCCGCGCCCCTGCGGCGCAGCGTGGTGGCCGAGATGGAGCGGGAGTTCCCGGCGGAGTTCGCCCGCACCGCGTCCAGCCGCTTCCGCGCGGCGGACAACATCTCGGTGACGAACTCGCTCTACCACTACTACGCGCTGCTGACCGGCCGGGCCGTGACCCAGGAGACGGCCCGCACGCAGTACGTGGACACCACCACCCGCTCCGGGCTGCGGCAGATGGAGAAGCTGCTCGGCCGGCGCAACCTGGACATGTTCTGCCTCAACGACGGCAGCTTCCCGGAGGTGCCCGGTCCTGAGCGCGCGGAGCGGATGACGCAGTTCCTCGAGCGCTACTACCCCATCAAGGCGCCCTGGGAGAAGTGACCGCGGGACCGGGCGGGGCCGGCGCCCGATCCCCCGCGCCGGCCCCGCCCGTCACCGGGGCTCAGACCCGCGGACGGTCCCCGGTCCCCGTGTCGCCCTCGGCGCGGGCGCGCCCGTCCGTCCCGGCGTCGCCGTCGGTCCAGTCGTGCCCGTCCGTCCCCGTGTCCCGGCCGAACCGGTCACGATCGTCCGTCCCCGTCTCACGGCCGAGCCCGGAGTCACCGGGGGTCCTGTCCCGCCGGTCCGTTCCGGCCTGATCCGCCGGGCCGTCCTGCCAGGGCGCCCCGTCGGAGCGGTCGCCGGGGCCGGTGGCGTCGTCGTGGTGCCCCTGCGGCGTGCTGCCGCCGGTGGGGTCGTCCTCCCGGTGCTCGTGCGGCGTGCCGCGACGGGCTGAGTCGTCCCCGTCCTGCTCGTGGGGTGCGCCGCCGAGGGCGGCGTCGTCCCCGTCCGGGGCGAGCGCCGCGGCGTCCCGGCGGTGGGTCTCCGCCTCCCGGCGCACCTTCTCGGCGTCCTCGGCACGGCGCTGGGCGTCCTGGTCGAGGCGGTCGGCCTCGATCCGGGCCCGATCGGCCTCGGCGCGGGCGGCGTCGGCGTCCGCCTTGCGCTCGCGGGCGGAGAGCTCCTCCTCCTCGCTGCGGGCGCGCAGCTCGGCGGCGCGCTGCTGGTTCTCCCGCCGCTCCACGGCCTCGTGCTCCTTCTTCCGGCGGCTGCCGGCCAGCACGGCCACGACGACCACGGCCAGCACGACCACGGCCAGCACGATCCAGATCCAGGTTTCCATCGGATGTTCCTCCTCGGTAGGGCCCCACGTGCCTCCATGGAAGCAGAGCCGGACCGGAGCGGCCAGCAGCCGCGGCGTCGTGGCCGGGAGCGATCCGCGCGACCGTGCCGCACCCGCGTCGCCGGGGCCCCGTGCACGGCGCCCGGACGGGTGCGCACGGTGGGTCCCCGCCACGGCCTTCCGCCCCCGTCCGGGCACGGGGCCCGGAGTCCCCCCAGGTCAGGGCGGGAACCTGCCGTGCGCTGCGGACCCGCCGCCGCGGCGTGCCGGTGCGCCCGGGACGTCCCCGGGGGTGGGCGGGGCGCCGGGACCGGTCCCGGCGCCCGCCGCCCCGGTGCGCTCATGACCGAACATGACTCGATGCGGGGCGGCGGAGCACCGCCGCCCCGCCTCGACCACCCGTCCCGCGGCCAGGGCGCGTCCCCCATGATCGAGCATGGATTTGCTTTACTTAACGCATTCGCGCTCCATCCGCCCTCCCGAGAGGACCCGCCATGCGCCTCAACCCCGCCGGCCCCCTGATCACCATCGCCGTCGGCCTGATCCTCTGGCTGGCGCTGCCGTCCGTCGTGGGCCCCGTCAATCTCGCCCTGGCGGGCCAGATCATCGTCTGGGTGGGCGTCGCCTACCTGGCGCTGGTCCTGATCGGCGCCGCGGTGCCCTCCCGGCGCCGCTCCACCCGGCGCACCGTGGCGGACCCCGGCACCGGGGAGCGCATCGAGCGCTCCGAGACCGACCTCACCTGACCGGTCCCCGCCCTTTCCGCCGCACGCACCGGTTCCGCCCGAGATGCCCGGAGGTGCACCGGCTTCTCGGGCCGAACCGGTGAGTTCGGAAGAGGGCGCCGGGCGCGGAGCGGCCGGCGGGAGGGGCGAGGGCGGTCACACCGGGGCGGGGACCTTCCGCAGCGCCTCCTGCAGGGCGCCCAGGACGAGGGCCACCGAGCCGGGGTTCGCGTTGGGGCCCATCAGGCCGATCCGCCACACCGTGTTCGCGTACTCCTTCACCCCCGCCCCGATCTCCACGGAGAAGTGCTCCAGCAGGTAGGACCGCACCCGGGCGGAGTCCACGCCCTCGGGCACCCTGACCGTGGTCAGCTCGGGCAGGCGGTGCCCCTCGGCGGCGAACAGCTCCAGCCCCATGTCCTGCAGTCCGGCCTGGAGGGCGTCGCCGGCGGCCTGGTGGCGGGCCCAGACGTTCTCCAGGCCCTCCTCGGCGATCCGGCGCAGCGCGGCGTCCAGGGACGCGATCATCGCCGTCGGCGCGGTGTGGTGGTACGTCCGGGCGCTCCCCCGGGCCTCCCCCACGTAGCCGCCGAGCATGCCGAGATCGAGGTACCAGGAGCGGGGGTGCTGCACGCGGCGCTCGAACGCGGCGTCCGAGATCGTGAACGGCGCCAGCCCCGGGGCCACCCCGAGGCACTTCTGGGTGCCCGCGTAGCCGAGGTCCACGCCCCAGTCGTCCGCGCGCAGCTCGATGCCGCCGATGGACGTCACGGCGTCCACGAGCAGCAGGGCATCACCCTTGAGCGCCCCCAGGGCGGCGATGTCGGAGCGCACGCCGGTGGAGGTCTCCGCGTGCACCGCCGCGATGATCTTCGGCGCCGGGTGCGCCTCCGCGACGCGCTGCGGGTCGACCGGCTGCCCGTAGGGGAAGTCCACGCGGACCACCTCGGCGCCGCACCGGGCCGCGACGTCGCACATGCGCTCGCCGAAGAGTCCGTTGACGGCCACGACGACGACGTCGCCCTCCTCCACGGTGTTGACGAACGCCGCCTCCATGCCGGCGGAGCCGGTGGCGCTCAGCGGCAGGGTGCGCCGGTTCTCCGTGCCCCAGACCGCGCGCAGGCCGTCGCAGGCGCTGTCCATGACCTCGAGGAAGGCGGGGTCCAGGTGCCCGAGCAGCGGGTGGCCCAGGGCCGCCGTGGCCTCCGGATAGGGATTGGACGGGCCGGGACCGAACAGGTGTCGCTGGATCAGGGGCACGGTGCACTCCTCGGGGAACGGGTGGACAGGTCCGCCGTCCAGCCTATGGCCTGCCCGCACCGCACGCGGCCGGGTCGCCTCCCCGGCAGGTCGCCGCCGGCGTCACCGGAGGCCGAGGCGGTGCAGCAGCGCCCGGACACCTCGCCCCGGCGCACCCCGCGGTGCCGGGCGGACGCCCGGGACGCCGTCCGGGGCCGGCCGGCGGGGCGGCCGGGCGAGCCGGGCCCAGGCGGCGAACATCGCGCTGCCCTCGGTGGCCGCCACGCGGTTCTGGAGCGTGCGGCGCCCCGCGGGTCCCTGCACCACGCCGGTGCGCTTGTCGTAGGTGAAGCCGTCGTCGAGGACGATGTGGTCCTCGGTCTCGGCGACCACGGTGTACAGCACGACGTGCTCGCCGGGATCGGCGCCGGGGTGGACGGCGGCGCGGGCGCCCGGGTGCGTGGCGCCGCCGTGGTTGAAGTCGAACAGGTCGGCCATGGGAGGGGGGCCCTCCTGGTGGGCTCGGGATCCGGGTCGCCGGTGCGGCGACCGGCCGGTCCGGGCCCGGTGGGGCGGCAGCCCGGCGCGGCGGGTGGGTGTCTCCCACTCTAGCGACCGGCCGCCCCGCGGCCGAGGCCGCCCGCCCCGCGGGAGCTCCTCCGGTCCCGCCCGACCGGCAGCACGGTGGCGTCGCGGACGGGGTCGTTCCCGGCCCACCCCGGGCGGTGGTCTCAGTGCCGCGGCACGGCCGGCCGACGGGTCTCGTACATCCGCACCGCCACGACCACGGCGGAGACGGCGCTGATGCCCGCGGCGGTCCAGACGGCCGCATGCAGGCCGAGGAGATCGGCCACGATCCCGCCCAGGACGGCCCCGACCGCGTACCCCAGGTCCCGCCAGACCCTGTAGACGCCCACGGCCCGGCCGCGCCACACCGGATGGGCGACGTCGCCGACGACCGCCAGCAGGGTCGGGTAGACCATTGCGGTGCCGGCCCCCAGCAGGGCCGTGCCGGTGGCCCAGCCGGCGAAGCCGTCGGCCAGGGCGATCACGGCCAGGGCCGCGGCCTGGGTGGCCATCCCTGCGGTGATCAGGTGCTTGCGCCCGAAGCGGTCCGACGCCGCTCCGGTGACCAGCTGCCCGATCCCCCACACCCCGGGGTAGAGGGCGAAGAGCAGACCGATCTGGGCCACGGTGAGCTCGGCCGTGGCGAACAGCAGGGGGAACAGCCCCCAGGACAGCCCGAAGTTCAGGTTGTTGACCAGGCCCGCCTGGCTGGCCGAGGACAGGGCCGGCTCCCGCAGACTGGTCTGCGCCACGATCTGGCGGTCGGTGAGCTGCGCGTGCAGGTGGTCGTGCATCCCGTCGGCGCGCGGGGTGTGCCGGCCGGCGTCGAGCAGCGCGTGGCCGCGGGTCTCCCGCACGAACGCCCCGGACAGCAGCAGGGCCAGGGCGGTGTAGGCCAGCCCGAGCAGGAAGGGGGCCGGGCGCAGCCCGTACTGCTCGGCCAGGTACCCGGCCAGCAGGGAGGTCACGGCCACCGCCCCGTAGCCGGCGGCTTC
This sequence comes from Kocuria oxytropis, assembly GCF_040981195.1. NCBI lineage: Bacteria > Bacillati > Actinomycetota > Actinomycetes > Micrococcales > Micrococcaceae > Kocuria > Kocuria oxytropis. The sequence goes on from NZ_JAVFXA010000001.1 coordinate 208,235, forward strand.
GTTGAGCCCCATCGCCAGGCCGCGCCGGGCCGGGCCCACGAGGTCGATCTTCATCACCACGGTGGTCGACCAGGTCAGACCCTGGTTGATCCCCAGCAGCACGTTGGCCCCCACGACCCAGCCCCAGTTCGGAGCCCAGATCAGCATCAGTGGCACGGGCACCGCGAAGAGCCACCCGGCCAGCAGCACGGGTTTGCGCCCGTACCGGTCGGAGAGGGTGCCGGCGAACCAGTTGGCGGCCGCCTTGGTAATCCCGAACGCGGCGACGTAGGTGAGGATGACCGTGTAGCCGGTGAGGCCGAACTCCGCCTCGGCCCACCTGCAGGTGCTCCGGCACGCCGGGCTGGTGACCACCCGCCGGGAGGGCACGAGGATCCACTAGGACCTGGCGGGCCTGGACGTGGCACGCCTCTACGAGCAGCTGCGGAGCGTGGCCGGGGACCGGGTGGCCGCGGTGGAGCGGGCCCGCGAGGACTACCTCGGGTCCGTCCCCGTGCCCCGTCACGGAGAGGGGCCCGAGCGGGAGGTGCCTCGCGACGAGCTGCTGGGCCGTGCCTCCCGCGGGGAGGTGGTCGTCCTGGACGTCCGCCCGGCCGAGGAGTACGCCGCCGCCCACATCCCCGGCGCCGTCTCGATCCCGCTCGAGGAGCTCCCGGCACGCCTGGAGGAGCTGCCGGCCGGGCAGGAGGTCGTCGCCTACTGCCGGGGCGCCTGGTGCGTGCTCGCCCACGAGGCCGTGGCGCTCCTGCGGGCCCGGGGCCGGCGGGCCCACCGGCTCGAGGACGGACTGCTGGAGTGGCGTCTGCACGAGCTGCCCCTGGCCACCGACCGCACCCCCTGAGACCGGGCGGGCCGCCGCCCGTCGTCGTTCCCGTTGTGGTCGAGCACACTGCTCGGTAGCCTCTGGAGAAGCCCACGGCGGGCCCGGGCGTCCGGGCCGTCCACCGGGGCGGACCCGCACCTCCGACCCCGCAGCGACCCTCCCCGGCGCGCGCCCCCGCCCGGCCGGGGACGCTCCGCGGCGGTCCGCGCGCCCACCCCGGGAGACCCCCATGGACACAGACCGCACCCCGCCCCCCCGAGACCCGTGAGCTGCTGCTCGAGGCCATCGAGCTGGCGGTCGGCAACGCCGCCGACGACGGCGGCCCCTTCGGGGCGGTCGTCGTCGCCGCCGACGGCCGCCGCTTCACCGGGGTCAACCGGGTGACGGCCGACAACGATCCCACGGCGCACGCGGAGGTCATGGCGATCCGCACGGCCTGCCGCGAGCTCGGCACCTTCGACCTCTCCGGCGCCACCCTGTACAGCAGCTGCGAGCCGTGCCCGATGTGCCTGTCGGCCTCGCTGTGGGCCCGGCTGGACGCGGTCTGGTTCGCCGCCGACCGGCACGACGCCGCGTCCGGCGGCTTCGACGACGCCGAGTTCTACGAGTACTTCGCCCGGCCCGAGCACGAGCGGTCCCTGCCGGTGCTCCCGGTGGCCCTCGACGAGCGCACCGCGCCGTTCGAGGCGTGGGCCCGCAACGCCGCGCGCACCGCCTACTGAGCGGCGGCGCGGGCCCCGGACTGTGAGCTTGCTGACGAAATGAGGGTCGGCGGGTGACCTGTCCGTACCCTGGTTCCGTCGAGTCGCGGCCGGCCGACGGGTCCGATGTGCGCTGCACGTGGGGGGACACCGGAGGACGCCGGCCGGACTCCCAGCGCGCCGCCCCCGTGCCGATCCGCCGGGGGCGGCGCCGTTCGTCACGGCCTGTCGTCACGGCCTGTCGTCACAGCCCGTCGTCGCCGGCCTGCGCGGACCGGAGCAGCCCGCGGCACGGCCGTGCGACCGGCACGGCCGCCGCGGCGCCCCGGCCGCGCACCGCACAGCACGGCGGCCCCGGGCCGCGGACGACGGGTCCGCGGCCCGGGGCCGCCGTGGGTCCGGAGCTAGATCAGCTCGTCCGTGAGGTGGTTCGGGGTGCCGAACCGGTGGGCGGTGATGCTCACCGCCTGCTCGTGCAGGAACGGCAGCATCTCCACGCGGCCCGCCCCGGTGACGGGGTGGGCGTAGACCGCGAGGTCCGGGCGGGAGCCGGTCGCGGCGATGAGCGCGGCGCGGTCCCCGCCGATCAGGCGGACGCGGCCACCGCCGAGGGCCGGGGCCCCCGCCAGCCAGGCGGCGTCGTCCTCCACCGTCACCGGAACGCCGCGGTCGGTCAGCACCGCGCGCACCGTGGCGGGCAGCTCGCGCGCCGAGGAGACGGTCAGCCCGGAGCCCGCCCGCAGCCCCGCGGCGAGCACGCGCAGCAGATCCGCCAGCGGCTCGCCCTCGGACAGGCGCACCGTCACGGGCAGGGACAGGTAGCGGAAGACGTTGCGCTCGGCCTGGAGCCCCGTGACGTCCCGGGCCACGCCGAACTCCTCGGCCCAGGCGGCCTCGTCGTTGCGCAGCGCCCGCTCGAGGCCCTCCGCCTCGGCCGGGTCGAGATCGGCCGTTCCCGAGTGCGCGGCCTGCAGCAGCTCCACGACGGCCTCGTCGGCCACGGGGAGCCCCTCCCCGTGGAGGGGCGCCGGCTCCCACTCGCCCAGGCCCATGAGGTAGCTGGGGCCGCCGGCCTTGGTGCCGGGACCGACCGCGGACTTCTTCCAGCCGCCGAACGGCTGACGCTGCACGATGGCCCCGGTGATGTGCCGGTTGACGTAGAGGTTGCCGGCCTGGACGTGCTCGAGCCAGTAGCCGATCTCGTCGGGGTCCAGGGAGTGCAGCCCGCCCGTGAGCCCGTACTCCACCTCGTTCTGGAGGGCCACGGCCTCCTCCAGGGTCTCGGCGGTCATCACGCCGAGCACCGGGCCGAAGTACTCCACCATGTGGAACTCGGACCCGCGCTGCACCCCGGTGCGCACGCCCGGGGTCCACAGCCGGCCGGACCCATCGAGCTGCTGCGGCTCGATCAGCCAGGACTGCCCCTCCTCGAGGGTGGTGAGGGCCTGGAGCAGCTTGCCCTCGGCGGGTTCCGTGAGGGGTCCCATCTGCGCGGCCGGGTTGGTGGGGTGGTCGACGGTCAGGGAGGTCACGGCGTCCACGAGCTGGTTGCGGAAGCGGTGGGACTGCGCCACGGAGCCGACGAGGATCACCAGGGAGGCGGCCGAGCACTTCTGGCCCGCGTGGCCGAACGCCGAGTAGGCGACGTCCTTGGCGGCGAGGTCGAAGTCCGCGCTCGGGGTGACGATCAGGGCGTTCTTCCCCGAGGTCTCCGCCAGCAGGGGCAGGTCGGAGCGGAACGAGCGGAAGAGCTCGGCGGTCTCGTAGGCGCCGGTGAGGATCAGCCGGTCCACCGCCGGGTGGGAGATCAGCTGGCGGCCGAGGGCCCGCTCCTCGAGGTCCACGAGGGCGAGCACCTCGCGGGGGATCCCGGACGCGTCCAGGGCCTCCCAGATGGCCTCCGCCACCACCGCGCCGCAGCGCTTGGTGGGGCCGGCGGGCTTGAACACCACCGGGGACCCGGCGGCCAGGGCCGCCAGGGCGGAGCCCGCCGGGATGGCCACCGGGAAGTTCCAGGGCGGGGTCACCACGGTGAGCCGGGAGGGCACGAAGGACGCGCCGTCGACCTCGTCCAGCTCCCGGGCGCGCTCGGCGTAGTAGTGCGCGAAGTCGACGGCCTCGCTGATCTCCGGGTCCGACTGGTCGAGGGTCTTGCCGGCCTCGGCCGCGGCGACCTCGAGCAGCTCGGCACGGCGGGCCGCCAGGGCGTCGCCGGCGCGGTGGAGCACCTCGGCGCGCTGGGCACCGGTCAGCGCGGCCCAGCCGCGGCCGGCCTCGAGGGCCGCGTCGATGACGCGGTCGAGCTCCTCCTCCGTGCGCAGCGCGGCGGCGGCGACGGTCCGCACACCGGCCGTCGAGCCGGGCACCCGGTCGAGGATCGCCCGACCCCAGTCCCGGTTGGCGGCGACCGCCGGATCGGTGTCCGGGGTGTTGGCGAACGCGTCGGTCGGGGCGGGAGGCTCGGGCAGCCGGCGGTCCTGGACCCGGTGGGGGGCCGGAACGGTGTCGTCGAGGCCCGCCAGGGACGCGAGGAAGCGCTGCTTCTCGCGCTCGAAGAGCTCCTCGTCGTCGGCGAGCTCGAAGACCGCGGACATGAAGTTCTCCCGGGAGGCCCCCTCCTCGAGACGGCGGATCAGGTAGGCGATGGCCACGTCGAACTCGGCGGGGTGCACCACCGGGGTGTAGAGCAGCAGGGACCCGACGTCGCGCTTGACGGCCTCGGCCTGGCCGGTGGCCATGCCCAGGAGCATCTCGAAGTCCACGGCCCCGGACACGCCGCGCTCGGCGGCCAGCAGCCAGGCGAAGGCGATGTCGAAGAGGTTGTGCCCGGCCACCCCGATGCGCACGGCGTCCGCGTGCTCGGGCTGCAGCGCGTAGTTGAGGACCCGCTTGTAGTGGGTGTCCGAGTCCTGCTTGGTGCCCCAGGTCGCCAGGGGCCAGTCGTGCAGGGAGGCCTCGACCTGCTCCATGGGCAGGTTGGCGCCCTTGACCACGCGCACCTTCACGGGGGCGCCGCCGGCGGCGCGGCGGCCCCGGGCCCACTCCTGGAGGCGGATCATCGCGGCCAGGGCGTCGGGCAGGTAGGTCTGCAGGACGATGCCGGCCTCGAGGTCCCGGAACCGGGGCTGGTCGAGGATCCGGGTGAAGACCTCGAGGGTCATGTCCAGGTCCTTGTACTCCTCCATGTCCAGGTTGATGAACTTGGGGGTGGCGAAGGAGGCGGCCTGCGCGTACAGCGGGGAGAGCTTCTCGACGACCTCGTCCACGGCCTCGTCGAAGGCCCAGGCCGAGTGCGGGGCGACGGTCGAGGACACCTTGATGGACACGTAGTCGACGTCGGGGCGGGCCAGCAGGTCGTGGGTGCCCCGCAGCCGGCGGGCGGCCTCGTGGTCCCCGAGCACGGCCTCGCCCAGGAGGTTCACGTTGAGCCGGACGTCGTCCTTGCGGATCTTCGCGATCGACTTCCCCAGCTTCGCCTCGCTGGCGTCCACGATGAGGTGGCCCACCATCTCGCGCAGCGCCCGCCGGGCCGCCGGGATCACGACCTGCGGGGCGACCGGGGCGAGGGCCCCGCCCGCGCGCACGGCGGAGCGCAGGTACCACGGCAGGAAGGCAGGGACGTTCGGCGCGAGCCGGGCCAGGTTGCGGGCGGCCACCCGGACGTCCTCGGGGCGGATGACGCCGTCGACGAAGCCCACCGTGAAGTCCAGGCCGCTGGGGTCCTGGAGCACCCCGGCCAGCTGCTCGCCCGAGGCGTCCTGGGGGAACTCCTCCGCCTCGGTGAGCCAGCGGCGGACCGTGGCCACGGCCTGTTCGGGCAGCGACGCCGGAATGGCGGCGTGGGGCAGGGTGCGTCCGCTCTCGGGCAGGCCCGCGGCCTGCGCTGCCGGAGGGACGGGGATCGTCGTCATGGGTGGTACTCCCTGGATTGGGTGGAAAGCACTGCGGTAGCTCCACTATGCGGCCCAGCACGATTCGGATAAAGTGATGTTTTCCACAGATCATTCATCAGCTGGACTGACGTATTGGGGGCGGCGCCGTGCTGGACGTGCGCAAGCTGCGGCTGCTGCGGGAACTCGCGCTGAGGGGCACCCTCGCAGAGGTCGCCGCGGCCCTGAACTTCAGCCCCTCGGCGGTCTCCCAGCAGCTCTCGGCGCTGGAGAAGGAGGCCGGGGTGGCGCTGCTGTCCAAGTCCGGCCGGCGGGTCCAGCTGACCCCGCAGGCGGAGATCCTGGTGGCGCGCACCACGGAGCTGCTCGACGTCCTGGAGCGCATGGAGGCGGACCTCGCGGCGTCCCTGAGCACGGTCACCGGCACCGTGCGGGTCGCCGTGTTCCAGTCCGCGGCCCTGGCGCTGCTCCCGGAGGTGCTCGGCACCATGCGCCGCGCGCACCCCGAGGTGCGGATCGAAATGGTGCAGGCGGAGCCGGAGCGCGCCCTCTACGAGACCTGGACCCGGGAGTTCGACGTCGTCGTCGCGGAGCAGTACCCCAGCCACGCCGCCGCCCACCACCCCGACCTGGACCGGCGCCGGCTGATCACGGACGCCATCCGGCTGGCCGTGCCGCCCGGCCCCGAGCACGCGTCCGTCACCTCCCTGCGGGAGGCCCGCGAGCTGCCGTGGGTCATGGAACCGCGCGGAGCCGCCTCGCGGCACTGGGGTGAGCAGCTGTGCCGGCGGGCGGGCTTCGAGCCGGACGTCCGGTTCTCGACGGCGGACCTGCAGGCCCAGACCCGGCTCGTGGAGTCCGGCAACGCCGTGGCCCTGATGCCGGACCTCATGTGGGCGGGCGGGCCCTCGCCCTGCCGGCTGGTGGACCTGCCCACCGGGCCGCGGCGGACGGTGTTCACCTCCATCCGCGGGTCGAGCGCGCACCGGCCGGCGATCCTGGCGCTGCGCACCGCCCTCGAGACGGTGGCCGCCGAGCTGGCCGAGCGGATGGAGCAGGAGGACGGACCGGCCGCTACGGGCGGCGGGCCGCCGGTCCCGTGAGCGCCGCGCGCAGCCGCTCGTCCGCGACCTGCTCGAGCAGCCAGGGGCTGAGCAGGAACGGCGCGGCCTCCGCCGCGGTGAACAGCTCCTCCGGGGCGATCCAGGCGACCTCCGCGACCTCCGCGGGCAGCGGCCGCGGCTGGCCGGTGGCCCGGGCCACGTAGACGGGGCAGAACTCGTTCTCCACGATCCCCGAGGCGTCCACCGCGCGGTAGCGGAAGTCCGGCAGCACCGCCGTCATCCCCGTCACCGCGAAGCCCAGCTCCTGGCCCGCCCGGCGGGCGATGGCCTCCACGAACCCCTCGCCGGGGCCCGGGTGGCCGCAGAAGCTGTTGGTCCACACCCCCGGCCAGGTCTTCTTCGCGAGTGCCCGGCGGGTGAGCAGCAGCCGGCCGTCGTCGTCGAGGACGTAGCACGAGACCGCCAGGTGCAGAGGGGTGTCCGTGGTGTGCACCCCGGACTTGGGGGCGGTCCCGATGGGACGGTGCGCGTCGTCCAGGAGGACGACCTCTTCGGTGGCCATGGGCCTCGTTCCGGTCGGCGGTCGGGTGGGCTGCCCGTCCATTCTGGCAGGCCCGGCGGGCCCGCGGAACGGCCGCCCGCCGAGTGGACAACGGGGCGCGGGCGGAGCACGATCAACAATCATGCGACGACGTCGGCACTCCTCCGCCCCCCTGCCCCTACGGGACGGGGTGGACCCGGTCCGGGTGCGGCTGCCGGCCACCGCGGGGGAGCCCGCCGGGACCGTGCTCGGCTACCTGCTGAGCCGGTTCCCCGCGGCCGCCCCGGAGCTCGAGGCGCTCCTCGCCGAGGGCGGGATCGTCGACGACGCCGGGCGGCCCCTCGCCCGCGACACCCCCCTCCGCCCCGGCGGCTCCGTCTGGTACCACCGCGCCCTGCCCGTGGAGCCGGAGCTGCCCGGTGACCTGCCGGTGCTGCACGAGGACCGGTGGCTGCTGGCGGTCGACAAGCCCCACGGGCTGCCCACCACACCGCGCGGCGGCTTCGTGGCGCAGAGCGCGCTCGTGAAGCTGCGCCGCTCCCGCGGGGAGGACCGGCTCTCCCCGCTGCACCGGCTCGACCGCGGCACCGCCGGGGTGCTGCTGCTCTCGCGGGACCCCGGCACCCGCGCCCGGTTCCAGGTCCTCTTCCAGGAGCGGGCGGTGGCCAAGGAGTACGAGGCCGTGGCCGGGCACCGGCCCGGGCTGCGCCTCCCGCGCCTCGTCGAGTCCCGCATCGTCAAGGACGGCACGAGCCTGCAGGCGCGGGAGGTCCCGGGTCCCGTCAACGCGCGGACCACGGTCGAGCAGGTGGGACGGCCGTTCACGGACGCGGAGGGCACGTGGGCCCGCTACGCCGTGCGGCCCGAGACCGGGCGCACCCACCAGATCCGGGTGCACCTGGCCGGGCTGGGCATCCCCGTGCGCCACGACCCCCTCTACCCGCACGTGCGCCCGGCCGGCGCCGAGGACCCCGGGCGGCCCCTGCAGCTGCTGGCCCGCCGGATCGCCCTCGTCCACCCCGTGACCGGCGAGCCGCTCGTGCTCGAGAGCCGGCGCGCCCTGACGGCCGGGGACCCCGCGTGAGGCCTCCGCGCGGTCCCCGCCCCGGGCAGCGCGTGCCGGCGCCGGACGTGGCCCGGGGGCTCATGCTCTGGGTCATCGCGGTCGCCAACATCACCGTGTGGATCTGGGCGGCGGGGCCCACCGACGGCCCCCGGGAGCGCACCCTCGGCACCGGGGCGGACACCGCGGCCTGGACGGCCGACGACGTGGTCAACATGGCCATGTCGATGCTCGTGGACGGCCGCGGCTTCCCGCTGTTCTCGTTCCTGGTCGGCTACGGCGTGGGCCAGATCGCGGCCCGGGAGGCCGCCCGCGGCACGCCCCTGCCCGGGGCGCGCCGGCTGCTGCTGCGCCGCTACGGGTGGCTGCTGCTCGTGGGCGCCGTGCACGCGTGCCTGCTCTTCCCGGGCGACATCATCACCGCCTACGCGTTCGGCGGGCTGCTGCTCGCCGTGCTGATCGCCGAGAGCACGCTCACCCTGGTGGTCCTCGCGGCCCTCGGCTCCGTGCTCATGGTCCTCTACGGCGCGGCCAGCTGGGCGGTGCGCACACCGGGCACCCCCTCCTTCCCCAGCCTGGTGGCGGACTCCCTCCCGGAGCGGCTGGCGCTCGGGCTCGCCGAGGGGCTGAGCGTGGTGACCCTGGCCCCGCTCCAGCTGCTGGGCCTGCTGCCCATGCTGCTGCTCGGCCTGGCGCTGAGCCGCTACCGGGTGCTCGAGGACCCCGGGCCCCGCCGCGCCCGGCTGCTCGCCACCGCCCTGACCGGCATCGGCCTCGGGCTGCTCACCGGCGCCGGCACCGGGCTCCTGACCACGGACCGGCTCGACCCCTCCCCGGTCGCCGGGGCCGTGCTCACCGGAGCGGACGCGGTGACGGGGGCCGCGCAGGGGATCGGCTACGCGCTCCTGGTGGCGCTGGTCTGCGAGCGGGTGCTGCGCCCCGCCCCCGGCGCCGCGCCCGGCCCGCTCCGGGCGCGGGAGCACCCCGCGCTGTGGTCGCTGCAGGCGCTCGGCCGCCGGTCGATGAGCGGCTATCTCGCCCAGTCCGTGCTGTTCACCGTGCTGCTGCCCCCGTTCGCCCTGGGGCTCGGCCGCTCCCTGACCCCCACCGCGGCCCTGCTCCTCGGCTCCGCCGTGTGGCTGGTCACGCTGCTCGGCGCGGCCGCGCTGGCGGGCCGCGGCGTGCCCGGACCGGCCGAGACCCTGCACCGGCGGCTGTTCCTCGGCCCGGCGCGCGAGCGCGGCGGGCCGCAGTCCCCCGCGAGCGCCTAGGCTCGGTCGCAGCACCTCACCCCACCAGCACAGGAGTCCCCGCATGCCCACGACCACCGGCGCGAGCGCCGCGCCCCGCACCGCGACCGACGACGCCGCCGGCCCGGCCGGTGCCGCAGGCGTCCCCGGACGGGCCGCCGCGCGCGCCGACCTGGCCGCCCGCTCGGTCCGGGAGCTGTTCACCGGGCGGGCGCTGGGGGTGCCCGGCACGCTGCTCGGCGCCCCGGCCCACCCCCGGCCCGCGTCGCCGGGCGCCCCCTGGCACTACTGGTGGCAGGCGCACCTGCTCGACGCCCTGGTGGACGCGGGGCTGCGGCACCGGGACGACCCCGCCCGGGCCCGGGAGTTCCGCCGGGACGGGCACCGGCTGCTGCGCGGCATCACCCTGCGCAGCGGTGGCCGGGTGACCCGCAACTCCTACTACGACGACATGGCGTGGCTGCTGCTGGCCGTGGGCCGTCTCGCCGGGCTGGACCGGGCCCTGACGGGCCGGGCGGACGTCGCGTGCCTCGACGCGGGCAGCGCCCTGCTCGCCCGGCTCGAGCAGGGCCACACCGGGGACCTCGGCGGCGGCGTCTTCTGGAACACCCGCCACGACGTCAAGAACACGGCGTCCTCGGCGCCCACGGCGCTGGGCTTCGTGCGCACGCACCGTCCGGAGCAGGCCCGCGCGGTGCTCGACTGGCTGCGGGACGTGCTCTGGGACCCGCAGCGGAAGGTCTTCCGCGACGGTCTGCGCCTGGTCGCCGCCGGCTCCGGCGCCGAGGTGACACGCCTGGACGAGAGGCTGTTCAGCTACAACTCCGGCCCCGTGCTCGGCGCGCTGCTCGAGCTGGCGGACGCCCCGGGCACGAGCGCTCCGGACCGGGCGGAGCTGCTGCGCACGGCCGCCGACGTGGTGGCGGGCGCCGCGCAGGAGTACGGCCGTGAGCTGGACGGGCGCCCCGTCCTGCGCACCCACGGCGGCGGGGACGCCGGCCTGTTCAGCGGGATCCTGGCCCGCTATCTCGCCGCCGCCGCCCTGCACCCGGACCTGCCGGTCGCGGCGCGCCGCACCGCGGCCGGGCTCGTGGAGGGCACCGCCGACGCCCTGTGGGCGGGCCGGCGGGAGTTCGACCCGGCGGTGGACTTCAGCGCCCCGGGCGGTGCGGCCGCGGCGGGCGGCGGCCCGACGGTGGCGATCTTCTCCCCGGACCCGGCGCGGCACGCCGACGAGTCGCAGCGCCCCGGGGTGCCGGTCGAGCTCTCCACCCAGGTCCAGGCGTGGACGGTCCTGGAGGCCGCCGCCCGGCTCGCCCGCCCGTGACCGGCGGCCGGGACCCCGGCTCCGCTGTGCGCTGAACCGGCCGCTCGGGGCGGCGGCGACCGTGGCCCCGCCCCGGGTCTTGGGATAGAACAGCAGTATGAACTTCCTCCGCACCCCCGATCCGAACCCCGGTTGGCTCAACGAGGACGATCTGCAGGAGGCCCGCCGCCGCCTGCCGATGGTCTACGTGCAGGCACTGCCCGTCCGGCTCGACCCGCTGGGCTACCTCTCGGAGATCGGGCTGCTGCTGCAGGCCACCCCCCAGGGCGAGATGATGTACACGCTCGTCTCGGGGCGGGTGCTGTACCGGGAGACCATCCGGGCCGCGCTGCTGCGCCACCTGGAGAAGGACCTGGGCGCCATGGCGTTCCCCCAGCTGCCGGTGTCCACCACGCCCTTCGCCGTGGCCGAGTTCTTCCCGTCCCCGTCCGAGACGGGCCTGACCGACGACCGCCAGCACGCCGTGGCGCTGAGCTACATCGTCCCGGTGCGCGGCGAGTGCAGCCCGCGCCAGGACGCCCTGCAGCTGTCCTGGCTGAGCCCGGAGGAGGCGCTCAGCCCCGAGGTCCAGGCCGAGTTCGCGGGAGGACGCGGGGACCTGGTGCGCCAGGCCGTGGCCCACGCGGGCTGGGGCCGCTGAGGACGCCCGCCCACGCCGGCCGGGGACGCTGAGGACGCCGCGGACTCACCGCCGTTCCGGCGCGCCGCCGGCCCGGAGGAGCACGGCCCGCGCGGCCCGGTCCGCCTCCCGCTCCCGGCGGGTGCGCAGGACGAGGACGACCACGAGGCCGCAGGCCGCCCCGATCACCGTCTCCACGGCCCGGGCCTGGAGCAGCGTCCCGGTCGCCACGGGGTGCGCCAGCTGGGTCATGAGCAGGGCGAGCGGCGTGATGAACAGCAGCGCCAGCGAGTAGTTGCGGCCCACGAAGAGTTCGGCCAGGAACTGGAAGAGGATCACGAACACCACCACGTGCCACTGCTGCAGGGACATGGACAGCAGGAACGCGGTCACCGCCACCCCGCCCAGGGTCCCCACCACGCGGTGGACCCCCCGCTGCAGCCGGGCCGTCAGGTCGGGGGCCGCGATCGGGGCGGCGGCGGCGACCATCGCCCAGTAGGTGTACGACAGGCCGCTGGCCGCCCCGAGCGCACCGGCCGCCGAGGTCGCCACGAGGAACCGGGCGCCGTGCACCCACAGCTGACCGGCGCTCGGGCCGGGCGGCGGGGGCACCGCCGCCACAGGGCCGGTGCACCCCTCGCCCACCCAGCGTGCCGCACAGCCGAGCAGCACGGACAGCCCCGCGGAGAGCGCGGCGATCAGCACGGCGAGCCACACCGGCACCGCCCCGGGCAGGGAGTCGATGGCACCGACCGCGAAGACGAAGAACAGGGATCCGGCGGGCCGGAGCCGCCAGAACGCCGCGAGCACCGCCGCGAGCCCGGCCGTGACGGCGGTGACCGCCAGCACCACGGGTTCGGGGGCGGCCGCGTTCGCGAGCAGCGAGCCGACGCCCACGCACGCGCAGGGCATCAGCCCGGCCTGCGACTGGTGCAGGACCCGTTCGCGCAGGGGCTCGTGGCGGGCGTAGATCGCGGTGAACGCGCCGAACGCCGCGTAGATCGTCAGGTCGGCACGGCCCAGCAGCACCAGCAGCACCAGCGGGACGGCGATCGACAGCGCGATGCGCGCCGCCGGGACGTGGTCCCGCTGCGGCGGGTGGAGGGTGAAGAGCTGGCGCACGGGGTTGCTGGGGCTCACTGGGTCGACGACCGCCTGTCTTCCGGGTGGGTGGGGGCTCCTCGCCGGGACCGGTCGGACGGTGCGGGACCGTGCTCCGCCCCGGCCACGCGGGCACCCCTCCATCAAAGCCCGCCGGGCTCCCCGCCCGGCCCGCCCGGCCCGGCCGGGCACGCCGCGGCCATGAGGTCCGTCACCCGCCGGCGCCCCGCCCACCGGGGATGCCCCACAATGGTGGGGTGCCCGCACCGGACCAGACCCGCCCCCACCCCGCCGCCCGCTCCGCCTTCGGCTTCGAGCTGGAGCACCGCCTCGCCGAGACCGCCGCGGTCCCCGGCCGGCGCGTCGAGGCCAACGGCGGCCCGTTCCGGGGCCGCACCGGGACCATCACCACCCCGCACGGGACGATCCGGACCCCCGCCTTCGTACCGGTCGGCACCGCCGCCACCGTCAAGGCCGTGCTGCCCGAGTCCATGGCCGAGCTCGGCGCGCAGGCCCTGCTCGCCAACGCCTACCACCTCTACCTCCAGCCCGGCGCCGACGTCCTGGACGCCGCGGGCGGGCTCGGCGCGTTCATGAACTGGCCCGGCCCCACCTTCACGGACTCCGGGGGCTTCCAGGTCATGTCCCTGGGCTCCGGCTTCCGGAAGGTCATCGACATGTCCACCGCCGGCGGGGCGGGGGACGACGACGTCGCGACCGGCAAGGAGCGCCTGGCGCGCGTCGACGACGACGGGGTCACCTTCACCTCCCACATCAACGGGGACGTGCACCGGTTCACCCCGGAGATCTCGATGCAGGTGCAGCACCGGCTGGGCGCGGACATCATGTTCGCCTTCGACGAGCTGACCACGCTGCACAACTCCCGCGGCTACCAGGAGACCTCCCTGGAGCGGACGCGACGGTGGGCGCAGCGGTGCGTGGCCGAGCACGCCCGGCTCACCGAGGAGCGCGCCGGCCGGCCGTACCAGGCCCTGTTCGGCGTGATCCAGGGCGCCCAGTACGAGGACCTGCGCCGCCGCGCGTGCCGGGACCTCGCCGCGATGGACTTCGACGGCTTCGGGATCGGCGGGGCCCTCGAGAAGCAGAACCTCGGCACGATCGTGCGCTGGTGCACCGAGGAGCTGCCCGAGGACCGCCCACGGCACCTGCTGGGCATCTCGGAGCCGGACGACATCTTCACCGCCCTCGAGAACGGCGCGGACACCTTCGACTGCGTCTCCCCCACCCGGGTGGCCCGCACGGGCGCGGTGTACGCCCCGGACGGCCGCTTCACGGTCAGCAACGCCCGCTTCCGCACGGACCTCGCCCCGATCGACGACGACTGCGACTGCTACACGTGCGCCCACTACACCCGGGCGTACCTGCACCACCTCTTCAAGGCGAAGGAGCGCCTGTCCGCCACGCTCACGTCCATCCACAACGAACGGTTCGTGGTCCGGATGGTGGACGGCGCCCGCGAGGCCATGGCCGACGGGACCTACTTCGAGTACCGGGACGAGGTCCTTGGCCGCTACTACTCCGGCCGGCCCTGAGCCCCCCGCTCCTCGGCCGGGTCCTCGTGGATCACGAGCACCGGGCACGAGGCGTGGGAGACGCACGCGGCGCTGACCGAGCCCAGCAGCAGCCCGCGGAAACCGCCGTGACCGCGCCGTCCGACCACGAGCATCGTGGCGTCCTCGCTCTCGTGCACCAGGACCTTGGACGGGTGGCCGAACACCACGGAGGTGCTGAACCCGGCCGGGAGGTCGTCCCCGAACGCCTCGTGGACGGCCTTGTCGACCCGCTTGCGGGTGACCTCGTCGAAGTTGTCGCTGCCCAGCGGGACGTAGCCCGCGTACTCGGGCGGGTACTCCCACGCCCCGACCGCCCGGATGCCGGCGCCCAGGACGGGCGCCATCCGCGCCGCCCAGCGCAGGGCCTCCACGGACTGCGGGGAGCCGTCGACCCCGACGACGATCGCTGCTGCGGTGGTGTTGTCCATGCCTGGTCCTTTGCTCGAGTGATCACCTTGGCGTGATCAGTATCACAGAGCCCGGGGCGGCACGCCCACAGGTGCGCCGGATCGGCCGGACGGCCCGTGCCGACCACCCGCCCGGCCGCCGCCGGGACCGGACGGCCCGGCCCGATCCGGCCCGGAGGAGGACGTGCTCAGCTCGTCCGTCCGGACACGCCCGCCTGCTCCTGGTGCTCGGCGTCCGCCTCGTGGTCCGGGAGGACGAGCACCGGGCAGGGGGCGTGGGCCACGCAGGCGGAGCTCGTCGAGCCCATCAGCAGACCCTTGAACCCGCCGTGACCCCGGCGCCCCACCACGAGCAGCGTGGCCCCCTCGCAGTGGTGCATCAGCACCTTGGACGGGTGGCCGAACTCCACCACGGTGCTCAGGCCCGCCGGCACGTCCTCGCCGAAGGCCTCCTGGACCGCCCGATCCACCCGCTGGCGGGCCAGCTCGTCGAAGTGGTCGTCCTTGAAGTGGACGAAGTTCACGTACTCGGGCGGGTTCTCCCACGCCCCCACGACCTTGACGACCGCCCCGTACGCCGGCGCGAGGCGCGCGGCCCAGCGCAGCGCCGCCACGGACTGCGGGGACCCGTCGACCCCCACCACGATCACTGCGTCCGTCTGCTGATCCATGTCCCGGCCCTCGCTGTCCTGACGACGATGATGTGCGCCCAGTATCACAGAGCGACGCCCGGTGCGCTCACAGATGCGACAGGATGACCGAGCTCCTCGTGTGGTTGACCCCCTTCCACTCCCGGATCCGGACCATGACGTCCTCGAGGTGGGTGGTGTTCTCGGCGCGGATGAGGAAGATCCCGTCCGCCTCCCCGGTGACCGTGTACGCGGCGGTCACCTCGGGGATCTCCGCGGCCATCGTGCGCATCATCGACGGCGACAGGCCGCCGTCGCAGTGCAGCTCCACGAAGGCCTGGATGTGCCACCCCAGCACGGACGGATCGATCTCCGCCGTGAAGCCCTTGACGGCCCCGGACTGCTGCAGGACGTCGACCCGGCGCTTGACCGCGGGGGCCGACAGACCCACCTTGTGGCCGATGGCCGCGTAGCTCTCCCGACTGTCCTGCATCAGGCACGCAATGATTTGATGGTCAATATCGTCGAGACGCAACGATGTGCTCCTCTCGTGAGCGCAATCACATTGAAAGTCTCACTATCGGTCCGTTAGACTTTAGATGTCAACCGGGGCGCCGCCCCCTGCCGGAGGATCCGGCGGACCGGCCCCGGCCCCACAGATCTTCCCGCCACCGCGCACAGAAAGTTTGAGGTCCCCATGGCTCTCCTCTTCGTCTTCGGACTCCCCGCCCTGCTCTTCACCGCCATCGGCCGGGCCGCCGCCCCCGCCCGCACCGCCTCCGCCGGCAGCGTCCTGCGCCACGCCGGCAGCGACCTGGCGCGCGGCCTGCGCGTGTGCGCCATGACCTCCCCGCAGTTCCTGGCCGGCGGAGCCCGCGCCGGTCGCTGACCTCGCGGCGGGCGGCGCCGACGAAGATGCCGCCCGGCACCACCCGAGGCCCCGGCCCGCACGACGAGACGTCGCCGCGCGGACCGGGGCCTCGGCGTGTGAACATCTCGTTGCCGCGACAAGATCGCACTTTCGAGGACAGGCGTGTCTGTTGCCAACCGGCTGTGCACAGGGTGTAGTGGTGAGATGCAGATCACACAGGCGTTACCCATGACCAACGTCACCGCCGAGGTCGGGTGGCTCGCGGCGATCGACAACGCCATCAACAGTGCGTTCGCCCCGATCACCGAGGTCTTCTCGACCATCGTCTTCTACCCCATCACCATCGCGGGGGTCAGCTTCCCCTTCGTCGTCGCCTGGCTCATCGCCGCCGGTGTGATCTTCACGATCTACTTCGGCTTCATCCAGTTCCGGGGCCTGAAGGTCTCCGCGGACGTGGTGCGGGGCAAGTTCTCCTCGAAGGACGACCCGGGTGAGGTCCCCCACTTCCAGGCCCTCACCTCCGCCCTGTCCGGCACCGTGGGCCTGGGCAACATCGCCGGCGTGGGCGCCGCGATGGCCCTCGGCGGCCCCGGTGCGACGTTCTGGATGATCTGTGCCGGTCTGCTCGGCATGGCCACCAAGTTCGCCGAGTGCACCCTGGGCGTGAAGTACCGCGAGGTCCACGACGACGGCACCGTCAGCGGTGGCCCGTTCCGGTACCTGCCCATCGCCTTCGGCAAGTTCGGGCGCATCCCCGCCAAGATCCTCACCGGCGTCTTCGCCGTGGCGATCCTGTTCTTCGGCGCGGCCGGCGGCAACATGTTCCAGGCCAACCAGACCTTCGCCCAGGTGCAGAACGTGACCGGCGGCGCCGACGGCTTCCTCGGCAGCGCCGGTGCGGCCCTGATTTTCGGCATCGTCCTCGCGCTCCTCGTGGGCCTGGTCATCATCGGCGGCATCAAGTCGATCGGCGCCACCACCAGCCGGCTCGTGCCGGCCATGGGCGCCGTCTACGTCACCGCGTGCCTGATCGTCATCCTCGTCAACATCGGGCAGGTGCCCGCCGCCTTCGCCTCGATCATCGACGGCGCGTTCTCCCCGGAGGGCATGGCCGGCGGCATCCTGGGCGTCATGATCGTGGGCTTCCAGCGCGCCGCGTTCTCCAACGAGGCCGGCCTGGGCTCGGCCGCGATCGCCCACTCGGCCGTGAAGACCCGCCGTCCCGTGAGCGAGGGCTTCGTGGCCCTGTTCGAGCCGCTGGTCGACACGGTCCTGATCTGCACCATGACGGCCCTGGCCATCATCATCGCCGGCGCGCCGAGCCTGCAGGCCGGCATCGACCAGGTGCAGGCCGGCGAGGGCGCCCCCGACGGAGTGATCCTCACCTCGGACGCGTTCGCCACGGTCATCCCCTGGTTCCCGGTCGTGCTGGCCGTCGCGGTGGTGCTGTTCGCCTTCTCGACCCTGATCACGTGGTTCTACTACGGGCTCAAGGCCTGGGAGTACCTCTTCGGGCGCAGCCGGCTCAGTGACAACATCTTCCGCGGCATCTACCTGTTCTTCACCATCGCGGGATGCGTGCTGACCTTCAGCGAGGTCATCTCCTTCGCGGACGCGGCCCTGTTCGTCTGCGGCTTCGTGAACCTGCTGGGCGTCTACCTGCTGCTGCCCGTCATCAAGCGGGACATGAAGGAGTACCTGGCCGACCGCAAGAGCGGCACCCTCCACCTCCTCGGCAACGAGCCGTCGGACGGGTCCACTGCGGTCCGGCCGAAGGGCTAGACAGCAGGAGGCCGCACCCGGCGTCCGCACCCCGAGCGGTGACGCCCGGTCCTCGCCCCGAGGGCCGGGCGTCGCCGTGCCCGAGCCCCCACGGGACCGTCCTGCTCCTGCCCCGGGTGCTGCTCCTGCCCCGGGGCTGGGCCCTGCGCCTGCACCCTGGCCTGGGCCCTGGGCCCTGGGCCCGCTGGCGGGCCTACTCGGCGGTCCCGACGCCGTCGGCGTCCGGCGCGGGCTGGGGCTCGTGCCGGGACCGACGCCAGGCGAGCACCCCCACGACCACCACGACCGCCCAGGACGCGGCGACCACCGCCAGGGCGGGCCACGAGGGCCGGGACGTGAAGGCGCCCACCGCCGCGAAGCTCACCTGGCCCGGCATCCCGCCCAGCAGGGTGGCGCCGAGGTAGTCGCGCTGCGGGATGCGCACGAGACCGGCCCCGTAGCTCAGCGTCCAGTTCGGCACGACGGGCCGGAGCACGAGCACCGTGAGGAAGCCCTTGCCGACGAGCTTGCGCTCGACGGCCTCCACGCGGCCGCCCGCGAGCCGGTACAGGGCGTCGCGGCCGAGAAACCGGGCGAGCCAGTAGCCCAGCCACGCCCCGAGGGTGGTGGCCACGACACCCACCACGCTGCCCTGGGCCATGCCGAAGAGGAAGCCGCCGGACACGGCCATGATCGTCACGGGGACCGGCGTGGCCGCCACCAGGACGAACACCGCCGCGAAGACGAGGGGGCCCCACGCGCCGAATCCCTCGACCAGCGCCCGCACCTGCTCCACGGTCGGCAGCTCGTGGCCGATGAGGTACCAGACGGCCACGGCCAGCAGCGCCAGCAGCGCCCCGGCCTTGAGCACGGTGACCCAGGCCGGCCGCGTGGCGGGCTCGCGGTCCCCCGGCTGCGGCGCAGGTTCGGTGCTCACGTGCGCCACTGTACCGACCGCCGTCCCCGGGACCGAGGGCCGCCCGGCCGGCAGCCCCTCCCCCCGGCTCCGATAGTCTGCCCGCATGACCCAGGACCCCGGCACCCGCACCACCGCACTGACCCGGCGGCTGACCGCCCCCAATCCGGGGCCCATGACCCTGGACGGCACCAACTCCTGGCTGATCGGGGCGCCGGGGCAGCAGGACGTCGTCGTCGTGGACCCGGGACCGGCCCACCGCGGCCACCTCGCGGCCCTTGCCGCGGCGGGCCGGACCGTGCTCACCCTCGTGACGCACCGCCACGCCGACCACACCGAGGCCGTCGACGACTTCCACGAGCTCACCGGCGCCCCCGTGCGCGCCGTCCTCCCGGAGTTCTGCCGCGACGCCGCACCGCTGGCCGACCACGAGACCATCGAGGCCGCCGGGTGCCGGATCCGGGTGCTGCACACCCCCGGGCACACCTCCGACTCCGTGAGCTTCCACCTGCCCGACGACACCCCGGCCGCCGGCGGGGACGCCGCCCGCGGCACGGGCTCGGTGCTCACGGGCGACACGGTGCTGGGGCGGGGGACCACGATGCTCGACCACCCGGACGGGAGCCTGGGCGACTACCTGCGCTCGCTGCAGCGCCTGGCGGTGCTGGGCGACGCCCTGGTGCTCCCGGCGCACGGGGGCGTGCGGGAGGACGTCGAGGCGGTGTGCGAGGAGCTCCTCGAGCACCGCATGGATCGTCTCGCGGAGATCCGGGAGGCACTGCGCGCCCTGGGCCGCGCCGCGACCCTCGAGGCCATCACCGCCCGGATCTACCCCGACGTCCCCGCGCACGTGCTGCCCGCCGCCCGCAGCTCGGTGGGCGCGCAGCTGGCCTACCTCGGCTTCTGAGCCCGGATCGCCTGGGCCGGCCCGTCCTTCGGCGCCTGCCCTCAGCGCCGGGCCGCGAGGGGCTCCCCCGCGACGCCCGTGCCGCCGTAGGTCGGCTCCCTGCGCTTGAGCCAGCCGATCACGGCGTAGGTCACCGGCATGACGAGCACCTCCACGAGGACCTTGTACACGTAGCCCACCACCACGTAGTTGAGGAAGTCGGCCACCGTGGTGATGCCGATGACCGGGGCCGCCACCGTGCAGAAGACCACGGTGTCCACGAGCTCGCCCACCAGGGTGGAGCCGATCAGCCGGGCCCACAGGTGCCGCTCCCGGGTGCGGGCCTTGATCCGGACCATCACGAAGGCGTTGAGCAGCTGCCCCGCGAGGTAGCCCAGCAGGGAGCCCGCCACGATGAGCGGGACGGGGCCCAGGACGGCCTCGAAGGCCGCCTGGCCCTGGTAGAACTCCGCCGGCGGCAGGGCGATGACGAGCCAGAACACGACCGAGGCGAAGAGCCCCGCGGCGAAGGACGTGACGATGGCCCGGCGGGCCGGGCGGAAGCCGTAGACCTCCGCCACCACGTCGCCCAGGACGTAGGCGAGGGGGAAGAGGAAGAAGCCCCCGTCGGTGATGACGGGGCCGAACGCGACCCCCTTGGTCGCGGCCACGTTGGAGAGCACCAGGATCACGCAGTACGCGGCCACGACGAGGTCGAAGTACGTGCGGGGACGGCGGGCGAACCCGGCGGGGGCCGGGCCGGAGGAGGAGGACACGGTCGGTCGCCAATCTGTCGGGACGCGGCGCACGGCCCGCTCGGGGCGGGCGCCGTCGTCCGAACGGTGAGGTGTGCTGGACGGACGCGGGGCGCCCGCCTGCCACCCGGGTGCCCTGTCCCCGCCGCCGCGGCCCCGCGCGGGGACAGCGTGCCGGCCGGAGACCGTCGGCCAGTCTAGCGCCCGCGGTTGGCCCCGGCCCCGGCCGGGAGCGCACAATGGCTCCCATGACCGACACCAGCACCGCCCCCGCCCCCGCCGCCGACCACGCCGCCCAGCCGTCCGTCGCCCTGACGATCGCCGGCTCCGAGGCCACCGGTGGTGCCGGTGCGCAGGCGGACCTCAAGACCTTCCAGGAGCTCGGGGTCTTCGGCTCCCTCGCGCTGACCTGCATCGTGTCCTTCGACCCCGCCGCGGACTGGGGCCACCGCCTGTTCCCCGTGCCGCAGGACGTCCTGCGCGAGCAGCTCGAGGCCATCACCGCGGCCCACGAGCTGGACGCCGTCAAGATCGGCATGCTCGGCAGCCCCGAGACCATCGCCACCACCGCCGAGGTGCTCGCCGCCCTGGCGCCGCGCCACCTCGTGCTGGACCCCGTGCTGATCTGCAAGGGCCAGGAGCCCGGGGCGGCCCTGGACACGGACGAGGCGCTGAAGGCGGAGATCCTGCCGCTGGCCACGTTCGTGACCCCGAACCACTTCGAGTCCCTCTCCCTGTCCGGCATGGAGGAGATCAGCACGGTGGAGCACCTGGAGGAGGCCGCGCGGCGGATCCACGAGAGGTCCGGCGCCGTGGTCCTCGCCAAGGGCGGGGTGCGCCTGTCCGGCCCCGACGCCGTGGACGTCTTCTACGACGGCACCACCCTCGAGGTGCTCTCCGAGCCCAAGGTGGGCGAGGTCCCGGTGGCCGGCGCGGGCTGCACGCTCGCGGCGGCGGTGGCCGCGGAACTGGCGAAGGGGGCCGAGCCCCTGGAGGCGGCCCGCACCGCGAAGGCCTTCGTCTCCGCCGGGATCCGGCAGCGCATCACCTCGCGCGCGCCGTTCGACTCCCTCTGGCAGGGCGGCTCGGCCGCCGAGCGCTGAGCAGGGCGGGCCCGGCCGCCGCTCCGCCCCCAGCCGACCCGCGGCGCCGCTCCCGGGGCGCCGATCCCGGGGCGTGGCTCCCGGGGCGTGGGAGCCGCGCCCCGCTGAGGGTTTCCTGGACGTTTCCCCAGATCTTCTGAGCGGATGGGCCGCATTCCCGGAAACGGTGGTGTCATAGTCAGACATACCGTCACCATGGACCAGTACAGTGTGCACAATTTGGTGACACGCACAGATAAGGTGTCATCATGCCTCGTATTTCGGCGGCCACCAATGCCGCGCAGCGGGAGAACACCAAACGGGCGATCCTCGACTCCTTCGGGCAGCTGCTCTACCAGCAGGGCCTCACCGGTCTGACCATGACCCACGTGGCCAAGAACGCCGCCGTGGGCCGCACCGCGGTCTACAACTACTTCGCGGACATGGGCGAGCTGCTCGTGGCCTACGCCCTGGACGAGACCGAGCGGTTCATGACCGACCTGCGCCGCGACCTGGAGGGCGTGGCCAACCCGGTGGACCGGCTCGCCGTCTACATCCGGGCCCAGATCGAGGACCTCACCCGGCGCCACCTGCCCCCGGGCCCCACCATGCGCACCGTGCTCTCCCCGGAGGACTACCAGAAGCTGGGCGAGCACGTGGGCGAGCTGCAGGGGCTGCTGGCCGCGATCCTGCGGGACGCGATCGGCCAGGCCTACCTGCCGGAGGGCGACATCTCGGAGCTCGCCGCCCTGGTGCACGGCTCCCTGACCGCCGCGGCCGACCGCGGCCAGAACTCCGACCAGGACCGGGCGGCGCAGGAGCGGCACATCCGCTCGACCGTCCGGTTCATCCAGCAGGGCCTGGGGGCCCAGTTCGACGCCGATGGCCACCCGGTGCCGATCACCCCCGAGCGGCCTCCGCTCAGCGCGGCCTCCTGAGCCCGTCCTGCCCGGTCCCGGCGCGCCCGTCCCGCCCGGTCCCGGCGCGTCCGCCCGGCCCGGGGCCGAGTTCCAGCACGCGGGCGTGCATCACAGTGCGGTGGTGCAGCGCCGTGCGCAGCGCCCGGTGCAGCCCGTCCTCCAGGTAGAGCCGGCCCTCCCACCGGACCACGTGGGGGAAGAGGTCGCCGTAGAACGTGGAGTCCGCGTCCAGCAGGGTGGACAGGTCCAGGGTCGTCTTGGTGGTGATCAGCTGGTCCAGGCGCACCTGGCGCGGCGGGATGCCGGACCAGTCGGTCGGCGTCACGAGACCGTGGTCCGGATACGGGCGGGAGTCGCCCACGGCCTGGAAGATCATGCGCCCATCCTAGGGGCGGGCCCTCCGGCGCCCCCGGTCCCCGCGCGGCGCGCTCGCGGGGACCGGGGTGCGTTCCGGCGGTCAGGAGCGGGTCACGGTGACGGCCCGGGTGGTGGCGTTCCACTCGATCCGGCCCCCGGCGTAGTCCTGGGCCATGCCGCGCGGGGTGCTGTACTCGTCGGTGGTCGGGTAGCCGAGGCCGCGCTCGTGGCCGAGCGCCGCCCACTTGCGGCCGATGGCCCCGTACTCCTTGATCGCGTGCGAGCCGGTGCGGGAGGACCAGATGATCTTGGTCCGCTTCCCGGACGCGTCGAAGACCTGGTAGGCACCGCCGTCGGCGAGTCGCTTCTCGGAGGTCAGCGGCGGGCCGTAGCTGCCCGCGTAGCCACCGGCGGCGAACTTCCGGCCGATGGACCCGCCGTAGTCGACCACGCGGGTCCCGGTGGCCCTGGACCAGTAGAGGGCCTTGTCCCGGCCGTCGGCGCCCTCGAAGCGCTGGTAGACGGAGCCGTGCCCGGAGGGGTACTCCGCGCTGACGGGCGTGGCCCATGCCGTGCCGCCCAGCGCGGCCCACGTGCGCCCGATCGCACCGGTGAGCTGGTAGCCGCCGACCACGTCGGTGCCGGTCGGCGCGGCGGTCCCGGGCGCCGGGGCCGCGCCCGGGACCGAGTGGAGCCGGTCGAGGTCGTCGCCGACCAGGTCGGCGAGGTCGTAGGCGGTGTGGTGCAGGCCGGGCAGCACCACACGGTCCGCCTTCGCGAAACCGGCCTTCTGGTACGCCGCCGCGCCCTTGCCGGCCGCGTCCAGCGCGGACCAGGTGGACGGCTGCGTGGCGCCGTAGCTGTCGAGGGAGCCCACGTACCAGGTGGGGTCCGTGGCCCGGAGCGCGGCGTCGGGGGTGCTCTCGAGCCGGCCGTTGTACACGCCGCCGCCGCCGATGAGGGTCGAGCCGCCGCCGCGGATCCAGCCGGCGCGGTCGGAGAGCACCTCCGTGGAGATGAACTCGGCGCCGCCGGAGTACCCGGCCAGGTGGATCCGGGTGGTGTCGGCACGCTGCTCGGCGACGACCCGGGCCGCCAGGGCGCGGAACCAGTCGCCGACCGCCTCGCTGTTCGAGGTCCAGGAGCGGTTGACGGGGGCGACCGGCACCACGAGGACCATGTTCCTGGCCGCGGCCCGCGCGGCCATGGTCCGGAGCATGGACGTGGTGGGACGCTGGGCGTAGTACTGCCCGTCGCCGTCGAAGTAGAAGACCACACCGACGGCCTTGGACCGGTCCACGCCGTCGTCGTAGACGTGGTACTGCGAGGAGACGCCGGCGGCGGTGTGGACCGTACCGGTGCTCGAGGCGTGGGCCGGGGTGCCGACGCCGAGCGTCGCGCCGGCAACCATCGCGCCGACCAGGAGTGCCGCCGGGAGGACGGACGAGGACATGGTGAAGGAAGGCAGCTTCAAGGGGACCTCTTGGGGGGATAGAGGACGGGGGGGGGGGGAGCACAGCCGGGGGGACAGCTGCGGGTGCGGCGGAACAGCCCGTTCCGTCACATGAGCAGGGTATTGCATTAGTGAACGCCTGCGAGGGAACGACGTCACGTTACGATGTGGTCCTGTTCCGCCCTCATCCCCCCGGAGAGACCCCCATGACCCTTCGCCCGCTGGCGCTGGCCGCCCTCCTCGTCCTCGCCCCCGGAGCGGCCCACGCCGCCGAGACCCCGGTGCCCTCCGCGCCGTCCGACGGGTCCGCCGCCGAGGCCACGGCGCCCGCGCCGTCGGACGGCGGGCCCCCGGCCGACCCTGCCGCGCCGGCACCCGGGACCGGCCCCGCCGACGTCCCCACGGCCGCGCCCGGGCCCGGCGGGACCGCCGAGCCCGGCACCGGCGGCACCGCGCCGGACGACGGCGCCGCCCCGGTGCCCGAGGAGCACGCGGCGGCGGACGAGAGCCGCACCGTGCAGTCCGGGACCGAAGAGGAGCGCACCGGAGGAACCCCGGCCGAGCCGGCGACCGCGACCCCGGCGGAACGGGCCGCGGACCCGGCGGACCTGCCCGCCCTGGAGCACGCCTCGCTCGTGACGCCCGGCACGTCCGCGGTCCACCGGCCGGGCGCCGGGGCGCTGCTGCAGCAGGAGCCCACGGCCGGGGGCCGACTCCTGCCCGCCCGGCAGCCGGTGAGCCCCGGCACGCTCACGCGCATCTCCCTGGGCACCGTGACCCGGGTCCCGGCGCAGGACCCGCCCCGGGACCCCTCCGCCACCGGGTGGATCGCGGCCCTCGGGGCGGTGGGGTTCGTGGGAGCCGTCGTCGTGGCCCGCCGGTCCCCGGGGCGCCGCGCCCGATCCTGAGGGCCCGCCCCGGGGCACTCCCCCGGGGCGGCCGATGCAGAGCGCTCGGCGGCAGGGCCGGCACGAGAAAGAGCCCCGCACCGGGAGGATCTCCCGGTGCGGGGCTCTTGCTTCTGCGGAGGATGGGGGATTTGAACCCCCGAGGGCGTGAACCCAACACGCGTTCCAGGCGTGCGCCATAGGCCGCTAGGCGAATCCTCCAGGCGTGCACGTCCCGCCGGCCTGACGGCGCCGGAACATGCGGGGTCCAGCATAGCCGAACCTCCGGGCAATGCCGAATCCACGGGTCCGCCCTCCGGGTTTCGACCCGCCCCGCAGCATCCGCTAGACTCTCCGACAGCCCCTCGCGTGGCGTCATCCTGTTGAACTCCCCCAGGACCGGAAGGTAGCAAGGGTAAATGGGCTCTGGCGGGTGCGCGAGGGGTCTTCTCGTCCCCGCGGCGGCCCGCGTCCCCAGCGCCGATCCGCCCGGCCCGCCTGTCGGATTCCGTCGCTAAGGTGTCATCTGTGACTACCGCCCTGTACCGCCGCTACCGCCCGGAGACCTTCGAGGACGTCATCGGTCAGGAGCACGTGACCGAGCCGCTGATGACGGCGCTGCGCAAGGACAGGGTCAGCCACGCCTACCTCTTCTCCGGCCCCCGCGGGTGCGGCAAGACCACCTCCGCCCGCATCCTGGCCCGCTGCCTCAACTGTGCGGAGGGTCCCACCGCCACTCCGTGCGGGCGCTGCGACAGCTGCCGCGACCTCGCCCGCGACGGCGCGGGCTCCCTCGACGTCATCGAGATGGACGCCGCCAGCCACGGCGGCGTGGACCATGCCCGTGACCTCCGTGAGCGCGCCACGTTCGCGCCCATCCGGGACCGGTACAAGATCTTCATCATCGACGAGGCGCACATGGTCACGCGCGAGGGCTTCAACGCCCTGCTCAAGATCGTCGAGGAGCCGCCGGAGCACATCAAGTTCATCTTCGCGACCACCGAGCCGAGCAAGGTGCTCACGACCATCCGGTCCCGCACCCACCACTACCCCTTCCGGCTGGTCCCCACCGAACCGCTCATGTACTACCTCGAGCAGCTCTGCGCCCAGGAGCACGTGCAGGTGGCCCCGGGGGTGCTCTCCCTGGTGGTGCGCGCCGGCGCCGGCTCCGTCCGCGACACGCTCTCCGTGCTCGACCAGCTCATGGCCGGCTCCGACGAGCAGGGCATCGGCTACGACCTCGCGGTGGCCCTGCTCGGCTACACGCACGGCGCCCTGCTCGACGACGTGGTCGACGCCTTCGCGTCCGGGGACGGCGCCACGGTCTTCCGCGCGGTGGACCGCGTGGTCCAGACGGGACAGGACCCCCGCCGCTTCGTGGAGGACCTGCTGGAGCGGTTCCGGGACCTGATCATCGTCAACGCCGTCCCCGAGTCGGCGGGCAACATCCTGCACGGCATGCCCCAGGACCAGATCGCCCGGCTGCGCAACCAGGCGTCCCAGCTCGGCGCGGCGGAGCTCTCCCGCGCCGCGGACATCACGAACACCGCCCTCACCGAGATGACGGGGGCCACCTCCCCCCAGCTGCACCTCGAGCTGCTGTGCGCACGCATCCTGCTCCCCTCCTCGGAGGACACCACGCGCGGCGTCACGGCCCGCGTGGACCGGCTGGAGCGGCGCCTGAGCATCGGCCGGGGCGCGGCCCCGGCCGCCGGGCAGGACGAGTCCGCCGCGGCCCCGGCGGTCTCCGCGGACACCGCCCCGGAGACCGCCGGGGCCGCTGCCGGTGCGGCCCCCGCGGACCGCGGCGCCCGGCGGACCGCACCCGTCCCCGCGACGCCGCGGGAGGGCACCGCGGAGCACGACACGGCGGTGCCCGGCACCACGACGCCCGGAGCGGACGCCCAGCGCCCGGAGCCGGAGGCGGCCGCCGCCGGTCGGGCCGCCGCATCCGCTGCGCCCCGGCCCAGCGGGGAGCAGCGGCCGGCCGCCGGGCGGGAGCAGCCCCCCGGGCCGCAGCAGTCCCCCCGCCCGGAGCAGTCCGCCGGGCCGGACCGCTCCGGTACCGCGGAGCAGGCCCCGGCCGAGGGCACGCCCCGGACCGGCGAGCCGGGCGGCACCGAGATCGACCTGCTGCGGGCCTCCTGGCCGGAGATCGTCAATGCGCTCGCGGACATCCGCCGGGTCGCCTGGTTCACGGTCCAG
The DNA here is from genome assembly GCF_040981195.1 of Kocuria oxytropis. Classification (NCBI taxonomy): domain Bacteria; kingdom Bacillati; phylum Actinomycetota; class Actinomycetes; order Micrococcales; family Micrococcaceae; genus Kocuria; species Kocuria oxytropis. Next base: position 235,317 of record NZ_JAVFXA010000001.1, read on the forward strand.
CGCGGCACTCCGCAGTCCTTCGACGGCAAGGTGCTGCGCATCATGTTCGACGCCGAGGGCGACCTCATGAACTTCCCGCGCTTCGAGGACGACCTGCGCCAGGCCGTGCAGCAGATCCTGGGCATCGACTGCCGCGCGGAGGCCGTTCCGCCGGGCGGTGGTGGGCACGGCCGGGGCGGTGGCGGCGGAGGAACGCCGCGCGGCCCGGAGCCGTCGGCGCCCTCGACCGGGCACCGGGGCGGAGGCCGTCCCGGCGGCGACAGGGAGCCCGCCGAGCAGCGCGTCCCCGCCGAGCGCCCCGCGGACGGCCGTTCCCAGCGGGCCGCGGAGCGGCGGCCGGCCCCGCAGGACCGATCCGGGGGACCGCTCGGCCACGCGGCGCAGCCGGCCCCGCCCCGGGCGTCGGTCCCGGCAGGGACCTCGGGCGCGGCAGGGACCTCGGGCGCGACGGAGACCTCGGGCACGGCCGTGGCACCGGCGGCGCCGCAGCCGGCCTCGGGCGACCGGCAGGACCCGTGGGACGCCCACGGGATGCCCGCCACGGACACGCCCCCGGAGTGGACCGATCCAGCCTGGGCCGAGGAGCCCGTGCACAGCTGGTCCGTGGCCGCCATCCCCCAGGGCGGCACCGCCGGCGAGGCGGCGGCGCAGCCCGCGGTCCGGCCGCAGAGCCCCGAGCACCCCGCCGGTCCGCGCCCGGCCGGTCCGCGGCCCGCCGACGACCGGCCCGCCTCCGAGCCGGACCGCCAGGCCGGTCCGCCGGACGATGCGCCGGCCGATCCGCCGGCCTCCCCGCAGCGCGGGTCCCGCCCCGGCCACGAGACCACCGGCAACCCGTCCGGGGCGCGGGCCGACGGCTCCCCCGGCCGGGGACACCGGGACGTCCCTCCGCCGGACGACGACGTGCCCCCGCCCGAGGAGCCCCCGTACCCGGACGAGCCGCCCTATCCCGACGACCCGGACGCGGCACCCCCCGAGCAGTGGCGGCCCGCCGCCCCCGCGCAGCAGGCACCGGCGGCCCGGACCCCCGCCCCGCACCGGCCCACGCCGCAGCACCCGGCACCGCGGAACCCCGCGGACGGCGACGGACACCGGCCCGGCGCCGCCTCCGCAGGCGCCGCCTCCGCAGGCGCCGCCTCCGCAGGCGGTGCCGCCCCGGGCGCCGCGCCGCCGAGGGAGCAGCCCGCGCCCCGCCCGGACGGGGCACCGGCCTCGCCGGAGGCCACGGGGACCCCGGGGACAGCCACGGCCGCGCCGCGGCGGACCCCTCCCGCGGCCCCGCCGGCCGATGCCCCCGGGAGCGCACGGCTGAGCTTCCGCGAGCGCCACGCCGCCGCCATCGCCGCGGGACGGAAGACCCCCGGCCCCGCCGCGGCACCGCAGGACGGCGGCGTAGACTGGGACGACTCCTTCGTGCCCAGCTCGGACGACGAGGCGCTCGAGGACTCCACCCTCTACGGCCGCGCCGCGATCGAGCGGATCCTCGGGGGCATGCTGATCGAGGAGCGGGACCTCCACACCGGGGAGTGACCCGGGGCGCCCCACGCACCGGCACCCCGGTGACGTCGTGGCCGAGGACGAACAGCGGGCCGCGCACCGGCCCGGGAATCGAGGAACACCGTGTACGAAGGCGCCGTTCAGGATCTGATCGACGAGCTGGGCCGGCTGCCCGGCGTCGGGCCCAAGTCCGCGCAGCGGATCGCGTTCCACCTCCTCGACGCGGACAAGGAGGAGGTCCGGCGTCTCGCCGACGCCATGACGGCCGTCAAGGACAAGGTGAAGTTCTGCCGCATCTGCGGCAACGTCTCCGAGCTCGACGAGTGCGCCATCTGCCGCGACGCCCGCCGGGACGACAGCGTCATCTGCGTGGTCGAGGAGTCGAAGGACGTCATGGCCATCGAACGCACCCGCAGCTTCCGCGGCCGCTACCACGTGCTCGGCGGGGCGATCAGCCCCATCCAGGGCATCGGCCCCGACCAGCTGCGCATCCGGGAGCTCATGACCCGGCTCTCCGGCGACACGGTGCAGGAGGTCGTGCTGGCGACCGACCCCAACCTGGAGGGCGAGGCCACCGCCACCTACCTCTCCCGCATGCTCAAGACCCTCGGGATCCGCGTGACCCGTCTGGCCTCCGGGCTGCCCGTGGGCGGGGACCTCGAGTACGCCGACGAGGTGACCCTCGGCCGGGCGTTCGAGGGCCGGACGGTCGTCGCCTGAGCACACCGCGATAGGATGTCCCGGTGCCCTGCCGCGGGGAGCGGGCGCACGGACCGGGCCGGCCGTCGGAGCCGGGCCCCCTCGAGCACAGGAGTTGAACCCATGAGCCTGATCGTGCAGAAGTTCGGTGGATCCTCCGTCGCGGACGCCGACGGCATCCGCCGCGTTGCACGGCGGATCGTCGAGACGCGCACCCGGGGCCACGACGTCGTCGTCGTCGTCTCCGCCATGGGCGACACCACGGACGAGCTCCTCGACCTCGCCCACGAGGTCACCCGCAAGCCCCCGGCCCGGGAGCTCGACATGCTGCTCACCGCCGGCGAGCGCATCTCGATGGCGCTGCTGGCCATGGCCGTGTCCGGCATGGGCGCTCCCGCCCAGTCCTTCACCGGCTCGCAGGCCGGGATGGTCACGGACGGCGCCCACGGCGCGGCCCTGCTCGTGGAGGTGAACCCGCAGCGCGTGCGCGAGTCCCTGGACCAGGGCAACATCGCGATCATCGCCGGTTTCCAGGGCGTGCACCGCACCACGAAGGACATCACCACCCTGGGCCGGGGCGGCTCGGACACCACCGCCGTGGCCCTGGCCGCAGCCCTGGACGCCGACGTCTGCGAGATCTACTCCGACGTCGACGGCGTGTTCACCGCAGACCCCCGCATCGCGCCCAAGGCGCGCAAGCTGGACGTGGTCAGCAGCGAGGAGATGCTCGAGCTCGCCGCCAACGGCGCGAAGATCCTGCACCTGCGCTGCGTCGAGTACGCCCGCCGCTTCGGCGTGAAGCTGCACGTCCGCTCGTCCTTCACCCACAACGAGGGCACCTGGGTCATCCCGGGCCCCGAAGACGCCGCCACTTCCCCGAAGGAGATCCCGTTGGAACAGCCGCTGATCGCCGGCATCGCCCACGACCGCACCCAGGCCAAGGTCACCGTGGTCGGGGTCCCGGACAAGCCCGGCATCGCCGCCCGGATCTTCCGCCTGCTCGCCGAGGCGAAGGTCAACGTGGACATGATCGTGCAGAACATCTCGACCGGGGACGACCCCCTGACGGACCTCTCCTTCACGGTGGACGAGTCCCAGGGGGACCTGGCGATGAGCCTGCTGCGCGCCGCCGAGGAGAAGATCGGCTACGCGGGCCTGGAGTACGACGACCAGGTCGGCAAGCTCTCCCTCGTGGGCGCCGGGATGAAGTCCAACCCCGGGGTGACGTTCACGTTCTTCGAGGCGCTGGCCGCCGCGAACATCAACATCGACATGATCTCCACCTCCGAGGTGCGGATCTCCGTGGTCACGGCCGCCGAGCGGCTCGACGAGGCCGTGCGGGTGGTGCACAGCGCGTTCGGCCTGGACTCCGACGAGGAGGCCACGGTCTACGCGGGAACCGGCCGCTGATCCGCGTGCCCCGCAGCACCGGACCGCTCACGGGGCGGACCCCGTGAGCCGCCCCGTGGCCGTCCTGGCCCGCGAGGACTGGGAGGCGCGGGCGCACGCCCACGAGCGGCGCGCCGCGCGCTACGCCGACCCCTTCGTGGCCCGCCGCCACCGCGGGCAGAAGCACCCGGTCGAGGACTTCCTGTTCACCTACTACACGCTCACCCCCGGGCAGCTGAAGCGCTGGCACCCCGGGGCGGGCACGGTGCTGCTGGACGCCGCCGGGCGGGCCGGGGAGAAGTTCTACCGCCCGCTCACCGGCCCCGAGCTCGCCGACCTGGGGCTGTCCCCCCGGGACGGGGCCGTGGCCGTCGACGACGACGCCTTCCGCGCCCGGCGTGCCCCCGCGATCGACTTCGCCCGGGCCGTGCTGGGCGCGCACGCGGCGAACCCCGGCTTCTTCGGCTGCTTCGGTCTCCACGAGTGGGCCATGGCCTACCGCTCGGAGGACAACGATCTCCGCCACGAGCAGCTGGAGCTGCGGCTCGGGGCCGCGGGCACGGACGCCGTGGTGGAGTCCGCCAGGATCCGGTGCACCCACTTCGACGCGTTCCGGTTCTTCCAGCCCCAGGCCGTGCCGCTCAACGAGCTGCGGCCCACCCGGGAGTCCCAGCGCAGGATGGAGCAGCCGGGCTGCCTGCACGCCACCATGGACCTCTACAAGTGGGCGTACAAGCTGGTCCCCGCGGTGCCCTCGGAGCTGCTGCTGGACTGCTTCGAGCTGGCGTGGGACGTGCGGGCCACGGACATGCAGGCCGCGCCCTACGACCTGGCCGGGTGGGGCTACGACCCCGTGCGGATCGAGACCCCGGAGGGCAAGGCCGAGTACGTGCGCCGGCAGCGGGACTTCGCCCGCCGGGCGGAACCGCTGCGCGCCCGGCTGGCCGCGGCGCTCGAGGTCCTGGACCCGGCCCGCGCGACCGACGGCGCCGCGGCGTGAGCGGCCCCGGGGAGCCCACCGGCGGCTGGGAGCGGATCGTGGCGGCCTCCGCCGTGCCGGCGCCGCTGGACTTCGTGACGGCCGCCTCCGGCGCGGGCCCGGTGCTCGTCACCCGGGACGCCGAGGGCGCCCTGCACGTGCTGCGCAACACCTGCCCGCACCAGCAGGCCACGGTGTGCCGGGAGGCCGCCGGGCGCGCCGGGACGTTCGAGTGCCCCAACCACTTCTGGGTCTTCGCCCCCGACGGGCGCTTCGTGGGGTCCCGGCTGGCCCTGGCCGCGGGCCGGGAGGCCCCGCCGGACCCGGCCAAGGACCTCCCGGCCGCGGCGGTCGACGTGGTCGACGGCTGGGTCGTGGCGCGCTTCGTCTGAGCCGCCCCGGCCGCGCGCTCCCCCGGTTCAGGTGCCGCGGTGCGGCCCGCCCTCCAGCACCGTCCGCAGAGCCCGCAGATCCTCGCGATTGGCCCGGCGGATCTGCGCCGCGAGCACGCGCGCGCCGAACCGGGCGAACCCGGCCGGTTCACCGCTGTTGCGCAGGGTCATCCTCGTGCCGCCCGGCACGGGCTCCCACGTGTAGACGGTCTGCATGGGGAACGGCCCCTGCGCCGTCCGCATGACCAGCCGCTCCCCCGGGACGAACTCCACGACCTCGTACTCGTACTCGAGCCGCCGGCCGAGGAAGTGGGCCACGAAGGCCGCTCTCGTCCCCGGCCGCAGCCCGGGACCGGTCCTCAGCTCGACGGAGTCGATGTTCCGGTACCAGTGCGGGGCCCGGGCCGGGTCCGCGGCGTAGGCGGACACCACGTCGACGGGCCGGGCGACGACCACCTCGGTCAGGACGTCCACCCGCCCGCGGCGGGACCGGCCGTGGCCGCTCACGGCTGCTCCGGCGCGGGAGCGTCGTCGTCGCGGCCCCGGGCGGCGAGCCACGCCTCGACGTCCGCGCGCCGGATCCGCCGGTGGCTGCCCCGGTACTGCACGGGGAGGACGCCCTCCGTGGTGAGGTTGCGCAGATACGTGGCCGAGATCCCGGCGAGCGCGGCCGCCTGTGAGGTGGTGAGCAGGTCCTCCGGGGCGGCCCCGTTCTCGCCCTGCCGGGCGAGCCACGCCTCGACGTCCGCGCGCCGGACCCGGCGGTGGCTGCCCCGGTACTGCACGGGGAGGACGCCCTCCGTGGTGAGGTTGCGCAGATACGTGGCCGAGATCCCGGCGAGCGCGGCCGCCTGTGAGGTGGTGAGCAGCTCCTCGGCGCCGCTCGCCGGCCGCGCCGCGGGGGCCGCCGGGGCGGAGCGCACCGTGACGGTCTCTCCGCGGGTCAGCCGCGCCAGGAGATCCAGGACGGCGTCGCGCGCGCCCTCCGGCAGGCGCAGGGAGGTGCCGTCCACGAAGACCGTCACGTCCCGGGCGCCCAGGGCCTCCGCCAGCCGCTCGGCCTCGGGGCCGCTGAGTCCGGGGGTGGTCGCCGGTGGGTGCTGGGTCATGGGCCCATTCTCCCACCCCGTCCCGCGCCACGGACCGCCGGGCACACCGGGCGGGCCCGGGAGGGGGTGTGCAGGCACTGCTCTCGGGCCCACCCGGTGAGCTCGGCGGGAGCGGGGGCAGGGGCCACAGGGGTCAGGGGGCGGCGCGGGTCCAGCGGAGGACGGCCAGCCAGAGCAGCACCCCGGCGAGGCCCATCGTCCCGGGGACGAGGACGGGGGACGGCCCGACCGCCCCGCTGGTCGCCGCCCACAGCTGGGCCGCGCCCGACATCGACTCCCACACCTCGGCGTAGCGGGGGTCCACCGGCCCGGCCCGCAGGTTCGCCAGGACGTGCTCGTAGACGCCGTAGGCGCTGCCCAGCACCGAGACCACCGCGGTGACCCGCACGGCGCGGGCCGTCCCCGCGGTGCGCCGCGCCAGCCACGCCACGGCTCCGGCCAGCAGCACGGCCAGCACCGCCCAGGGGACCAGCTGGGCGGGTCCCTGCCAGTGCCGCAGCATCGCCAGCTCGGTCAGTGCGCCGAGGACCGTGCCGATCCCCAGCAGGGTCAGGACCCGGCGGTAGACCGAGACCAGGCGTGCGTCGTCGGTGCGGGCCCCTGCGGTCTGCGGTGCGGTGCTCATGGCACCACGGTCTACCGGACACGCCTTGGAGAATCCCGGGGGTCCACGCCCCGGGTGGCCTGCCGGCGGTGACCCCTACCACACCGCGGCGTCCCGGTCCCGCGCGGCGCGACCGCCGTGCCCGAACCGATAGAATGGCTGACGTTCGCCGGATCCCGGCCCGCTGCTCGACCCTCAGGAGTTCCCCGATGGCCCGCATTGTTGTCGACGTCATGCCCAAGCCCGAGATCCTTGACCCGCAGGGCAAGGCGATCGCCAACGAACTGCCCCGCATCGGCCTGGACGGCTTCGCCGGTGTCCGGCAGGGCAAGCGCTTCGAGCTGACCGTCGACGGCGAGGCCACCGAGGACGCGCTGGCCCAGGCCCGGGAGGCCGCCGAGAAGCTGCTCTCCAACCCCGTCATCGAGGACGTCGTGCGCGTGGCCGTGCTCGACGAGACCGAGGAGAACTGAGCATGGCCGGTCTCGAGACCCCCCTCGTCGCGGACCTCTCCGGTCCGGCGCCGGACGCCGCGCTCGCCGGGGCCCGCGTCGGCGTGGTGACCTTCCCGGGCACCCTCGACGACCGCGACGCCGCCCGCGCCGTGACGCTGGCCGGCGGCACCCCCGTCCCCCTCTGGTACGCCGACGAGGACCTGCAGGGCGTCGACGCCGTGATCCTGCCCGGCGGCTTCTCCTACGGCGACTACCTGCGCGCCGGCGCCATCGCCCGGTTCGCCCCGCTCATGGACCGCATCATCGCGGGCGCGAACGCCGCGGGCACCTCGGGTTCCGCCCCGCTGCCGGTCCTCGGGATCTGCAACGGCTTCCAGATGCTCACCGAGGCGCACCTGCTGCCGGGCTCGATGATCAAGAACGAGCACCTGAAGTTCCTCTGCCGGGACCAGCGCCTGCGCGTGGAGAACACCGCGACCGTGTGGACCACCGAGTTCGAGCAGGGCCAGGAGATCGTGGTCCCGCTCAAGAACCAGGACGGCCAGTACGTGGCGGACGAGCCGACCCTCGACGCCCTCGAGGCCGAGGGCCGCGTGGTGTTCCGCTACGTGGGGGGCAACCCCAACGGCTCCCGGCGGGACATCGCCGGGATCTGCAACGCCGGCGGCAACGTGGTGGGCCTCATGCCGCACCCCGAGCACGCCGTGGAGCCGGGCTTCGGCGCGGACTCCTCGGCCTCCGGCGAGGTCGGCATGCGCGACGGCACGGACGGGCTGGGCCTGTTCGTCTCCGCCCTCAAGGCACTGGTCAAGTAAGGGACACCGAACACTCCATGAGCGAGAAGCACTTCAACCTGGACACCGTCGAGCACGCGACGACCACCCCCGACACCGAGCTGCCCTGGGCCGAGCTGGGCCTCAAGGACAACGAGTTCGAGGAGATCCGCACGATCCTCGGCCGCCGGCCCACCGCCGCGGAGCTCGCGATGTACTCCGTCATGTGGTCCGAGCACTGCTCCTACAAGTCCTCCAAGGTCCACCTGCGCCAGTTCGGCGAGAAGGTCACCGAGGAGATGACGAAGGACCTGATGGTCGGCATCGGCGAGAACGCCGGGGTCACCGACCTCGGGGACGGCTGGGCCGTGACCTTCAAGATCGAGTCCCACAACCACCCCTCCTACGTGGAGCCCTACCAGGGCGCCGCCACGGGCGTGGGCGGGATCGTGCGCGACATCATCTCGATGGGCGCCCGGCCCGTGGCCGTGATGGACCCGCTGCGCTTCGGGGCGATCGACCACCCGGACACCGCGCGCGTGGTCCACGGCGTGGTGGCCGGCGTGGGCGGCTACGGCAACTCCCTGGGCCTGCCCAACATCGGCGGGGAGGTCGTCTTCGACTCCTGCTACCAGGGCAACCCCCTGGTCAACGCGCTCGCGGTGGGCGTGATGCGCCACGAGGACATCCGCCTCGCCAACGCCTCGGGCGTGGGCAACAAGGTGGTGCTCTTCGGCGCCCGGACGGGCGGCGACGGCATCGGCGGGGCCTCCGTGCTCGCCTCCGAGTCCTTCGACGACGCCAAGCCGTCCAAGCGCCCCGCCGTGCAGGTCGGCGACCCGTTCGCCGAGAAGGTGCTCATCGAGTGCTGCCTCGAGCTGTTCAAGAACTCGCTGGTGGAGGGCATCCAGGACCTCGGGGCGGCGGGCATCTCGTGCGCCACCTCGGAGCTGGCGTCCAACGGCGAGGGCGGCATGCACGTGGACCTCACCCGCGTGCTCCTGCGCGACCCGACCCTGACCCCGGGCGAGATCCTCATGTCGGAGTCCCAGGAGCGCATGATGGCGGTCGTGACCCCGGAGAAGGTCGAGGCCTTCGAGGCGGTCATGGCGAAGTGGGACGTGGAGCACTCCTGGATCGGTGAGGTCACCGACACCGGCCGGCTCGTGATCGAGTGGGACGACGAGGTGATCGTCGACGTCGACCCCCGCACCGTCGCCCACGAGGGGCCGGTCTACGACCGCCCGTACACCCGGCCCGCGGACCAGGACCGGCTCCAGGCCGACCACTTCTCCGGCTCGCCCGCCGACGCCTCCCGCCCCTCCGGCGCGGAGCTGAAGAACGCGGTCCTCGAGCTCATGGCCTCCCCCAACCTGTGCGCCAAGGACTGGGTCACCGACCAGTACGACCGCTACGTCCAGGGCAACACCGCCATGGCCATGCCCGACGACGCCGGGGTGGTCCGCGTGGACGAGGAGACCGGCCTCGGCGTGGCCCTGTCCACCGACTGCAACGGCCGCTACGCCTACCTCGACCCGTACGCCGGCGCGCAGCTCGCCCTGGCCGAGGCCTACCGCAACGTGGCGACCTCCGGTGCCCGCCCGGCGGCGGTCTCCGACTGCCTGAACTTCGGCTCGCCCGAGGACCCGGAGACCATGTGGCAGTTCGCCGAGGCCGTGCGCGGGCTCGCCGACGGCTGCCGGGAGCTGGGGGTGCCCGTGACGGGCGGCAACGTCTCGCTCTACAACCAGACCGGCGGCGTGGCCATCCACCCGACCCCCGTGGTGGCGATGCTGGGCGTGCTCGACGACGTGCGCCGCCGCACCCCCTCGGGCTGGCGCGAGGACGGGCAGGCGATCTACCTGCTCGGGACCACCCGGGACGAGCTGGACGGCTCCGAGTGGGCGAACCTGCGCGGGCACCTGGGCGGGCTCCCCCCGGCCGTGGACCTCGCCCGGGAGAAGCTGCTCGGCGACCTGCTGATCAACATGTCCCGCGACGGCATGATCGACGCCGCGCACGACGTCGCCGAGGGCGGCCTGGCCGCGACCCTCGCCGAGATGGCGCTGCGCTTCGACACCGGCGCGCGCATCGGGCTCGGCGAGGTGTGCGAGCGGGACGGCGTGGACCTGTTCACCATGCTCTTCTCCGAGACCCAGGGACGGGCCGTGGTGGCCGTGCCGCGCAGCGAGGAAGTACGGTTCAAGGACATGTGCACCATGCGCGCCTATCCGCACACGCGGATCGGCGTGGTGGACACGGAGAACCGCGCGCTGGACGTGCAGAGCGAGTTCGGCATCGGCCTGGACGAGCTGCGCACCGCGCACGAGGGCACCCTGCCGACGTACTTCGGCTGATCCAGCGAGGGGGCGGCGGGGGCCGCCCCCTCGCTCCTCCGGGTCCCCATCCGTCCATCGCCGGCACCGCGCCTCCCGCGCACGCAGAAAGCAGCACCAGCATGACCGAGGACCTCGAGGCCCTGCGCCCCGCACCCGTTCTGGAGACGGAACGACTCCTGCTCCGCCCCTTCACCGCCGAGGAGCTCGACGCCGTGGCGGCCGGGGAGCACGAGCCCCTCTTCGCCCACGGCTTCCCGAGCGCCGAGGACATGGACTTCGCCCGCGAGTCCCTCATGGCCGGGGGCTACTTCTTCACCGAGTCCGTGTACGCGAGGATGGCCGTGGTGGAGAAGTCCACCGGGCAGGTCATCGGCACGGCCGGCTTCGTGGGGCCCCCGATCGACCACGAGCTCGAGATCGTGGGCTCCCTCGCCGCGGACCGACGCAACCGCGGCTACGCGCAGGAGGGGTTCGCGGCGCTGCTCGGCGTCGCGTTCGCGGACCCCTCCGTGACGGGAGTCCGCGCCAGCGTGCCGGAGGACAACGCCCCGGCCGAGCAGGTGCTCCTCGCCGCGGGCTTCGTGCGCCGGGAGACCCCGGGCCCGGAGACCGACTACTTCCTGCCGCGCCCCGCGTAGCCGGGACCGTTCCACCGCGCCGCTAGGCTGGGCCCGTGCACGCGCTCCTGTTCCCCTACGACCTGCTGCCGCTCGACGGTGCGCCCGAGTGGATCCTCGTGGCCCTCGTGGTGGCGGACTGGGTCGTGCGGCTGGTGGCGCTGGGCTGGATCCCCCACAACCGGCGGCCGTCGGTCGCCCTCGCGTGGCTGCTGGCCATCGCGCTGGTGCCGGTCGTCGGCATCGTGCTGTTCCTCGTCATCGGCTCCGCCCGGCTGCCCCGGAAGCGGATGGCGATGCAGGCGACGATGAACGACGTCATCCGCGAGAACACCCCGGACTCCCACATCCTCGGCAACGCCCAGGAGGAGCTGCCGGAGTGGATCAAGTCCACGGCCGCGCTCAACTACCGTCTCGGGGCGCTGCCCATGGTCGGCGGGAACTCCTTCGAGATCCTCACCGACAACCACGAGTCCCTGCGGATCATGGCGGAGGCGGTGGACCGGGCCGTGGACTACGTCCACTTCGAGTTCTACATCGTGGCCATCGACGACACCTCCCGCGTCCTGCTGGACGCCCTGGTGCGCGCGCACGAGCGGGGGGTCCGGGTCCGCGTGCTCATCGACCACCTCGGCTCGGTCGGCTATCCCGGCTACGCCGAGATGGTCCGGGAGTTCGACCGGGTCGGCTTCCCGTGGCGGCGCATGCTCCCCGTCCGCCCCTGGAAGGGCGAGTGGCAGCGGCCCGACCTGCGCAACCACCGCAAGATCCTCGTGATCGACGGCGCCCTCGCCTTCACCGGCTCGCAGAACATCATCCACCGCTCCTACAACAAGCGGAAGAACCTGCGGAAGGGCCTCGAGTGGAAGGACCTGATGATCCGGTGCACGGGCCCCGTGGTCGCCGAGCTCAACGCCCTGTTCACGAGCGACTGGTACTCGGAGACGGGCGACCTCCTGCTCGACGAGGCCACCCGGGAGCTGCCGGACGTGGAGGGAGCCGTGTTCGCCCAGGTGCTGCCGTCCGGGCCCGGGTTCGACACGGAGAACAACCTCCGGCTGTTCAACCACCTGATCTACAACGCCAACGAGCGGATCGTCATCTCCAGCCCGTACTTCGTCCCGGACGAGTCGCTGATGCACGCGCTGACCACCGAGGCGCAGTCCGGGGTGGACGTGCAGCTGTTCGTGGGCGAGACCTCGGACCACTTCCTCGCCTACCACGCCCAGAACTCCTACTACCAGGAGCTCGTCGCGGCCGGGGTGAAGATCTACCGGTACCGCTCCCCCACCGTGCTGCACGCGAAGTTCGTGCTCGTGGACGACTACGTCTCCGTGATCGGCTCCTCCAACATGGACGAACGCTCCTTCGCCCTGGACCTGGAGGTCTCGGTCTACATCGTGGACCGGGACTTCCGGCGGCGGATGGACGCGGTGGTCGCCGAGTTCCACGAGGCCAGCACCCTGCTGGACATCGAGGAGTGGAACCGCAGGCCCCTGTGGCACAAGTACGCCGACAACGTGGCCCGGCTGACCTCGGCGCTGCTCTGACCTCGGCGCCGCACTGACGCCGGCCGGCGCTCAGGCCTCCAGGACGCCGCGCACGATCGAGTCCCCGGAGTGCGTGGGGTCGCCGTCGATCGGCTCGTTGGAGACGTCGACCACCGGGAACTCCCCCACGTCCAGGTTCTCGGGCAGCACGAACACGGCCTCGTCCCCGGCCATCACCCCGAGACTGACCATGCGCTGCGCGTCCGGGGCGAGCAGCCAGACCTCTTTGAACCCGTCCACGGCGGCGGGATCGGTCCGCACCACCAGCTGCCGGGTCCCGTCCGGGCGCTCGTCGACCTCGGCCGAGCCACGGGCGCTGTAGCCCTCCAGCGGCTCCAGCTCGGCGGTCGCCAGCACCGTGGGGTCGGGCTCCAGGCCCACCCGCTGGGCGCCCCACACGGAGAGCCCGCCCACGAACAGCGCCGCCGCAGCGGCGGCCGCGGCCAGCGGGTACGGCACCCCGCGCCGGGGCCTGCGCCGGCGCGCGTCCAGGTCGACGACGCCCGCCCCGCCGCGGCTCCCCCCGCCCTCGGACGGGGACGGGCGGTCGGACGGTGAAGCGTCGTCGACCGGTGCCGCGAGGCCGGACGACGGGCCCACGGCCGCACGGCCCTGGGCGCCGGTCCGGGAGCCGGCGAGCGGGTCGTCGGCGACGTCGGCGGACAGACCCAGCTCGGCGTGGATGGCGGCCCAGACCTCGGGACCGGGTGCCGCCAGGGCCGGCTCCGGGGCCCGTCCGGCGCGCACGACACGCTCCAGGGACGCGAGTTCCGCCGCGCAGTCGGGGCAGGCGTCGAGATGCTGCTGGTTCCGGGGGTCTCGGGTCTCACCCAGAGCCAGGAGCGTCAGCGACTCCTCACTCAGGTGTTCCATGACCGTCTCCCAATCGTGTTCGTAGGTTCGTGAGGCCGCGCCTCAGATGACTCTTGACCGTGCCCAGGGGCAGGTCCAGGTGCTGGGCGATCTGCTGGTGCGTGAGCTCCTCGTAGAAGGCCAGCGCCATGATCGTCGAGCGGGGCGGCCCGAGCCGTTCGACCTCCGCGCGCACCACCAGCCGGTCCACCAGCACGTCCGACTCCTCGTGCCGCGGCTCCCGGTCGGTGCGCACCGCGTCCGCCTGCCGCCGCTCCGCCTCGCGGCCGGCGTTCCTCGCCGCGTCGGCGATGCAGTTGCGGGCGATGCCGATGAGCCAGGCCGGGGCCGAGGAGTGCTCGGGCCGGTACCCGGAGCGGTACTTCCACGCCCGGATGAAGACCTCCTGCACCACGTCGTCGGCGCCCGCGTCGTCGCGCAGGGCCCGGACGGCGAGCCCCCGGATGACCCCGGCGCAGTGCCGGTACGCGGCACTGAGCGCCTGCTCGTCCCCCGCGGCGAACGCGGTGTCGAGCTCGGGTCCCCAGTCCGGGGGCGGCGTCGGCATCGTGGGCGGGCTCCTCGTGGGCCGGAGGTCGTGGTGGCGGGCGAGCGCGCGGGGTGCGCGCGTCCGTCTCGTGTCCAGCCTAGTGGACACCGGCCAAGCGGTCATGCGCCTCTCGCCTCCGTCAGCCGCTCAGGGCACCGGGACCGCCCGCAGCACCACGTTGTCCTCGTAGTCCCCGATGTCCTCGAGCCACTCCCCGCCGCACGTCACGAGGTGGAGCACGGGCTCGCCGGTGCGGCGGAACAGGTCCGCCTCGGCGAGGGACGTCTTGTGCACGTGCCGGACGGACTCGGTGCGGTAGCGCTGGACGCTGCCGTCCGCGCGCTCCACCCTGATCTCCGCCCCGACCGGCACGTCCTTCAGCTGGGCCATCGGGGTGATCTCGGTGAGGGTGTCGACGTGGCCGGCGACGACCGCGGCTCCCTCGTCCGCCCCGGGGGCCGGACCGTACCGGTACCAGCCCAGCTCCACGTGGTTGTCCGGGATGGTCATGGCGCCGTTGTCCTCCACTCCCACGGGGACCACCGGCATGTCGATCGGCGACCCGTCCACGACCACCCGCACCGGGGCGGGGATCCTCTCGACGGGGGCCTGGGTCGCGGGGGCCACCGGGATCTCCGCGGGGGCGACGGCGACCTGCGCCGCGCCCTCCGCGGGGACCGGACGGTCGGGGCCGGCCAGTGCCGGCACCGCCTCCTCGCCCGGGTATGGTCCCGCCGCCAGGGAGTACGCGGTCGGCGACCCCCCGTCCTCCGGGAGGGCGGTGACGGCCGCTGCCGCGAGCAGGGACACCGAGGCGACCGCCCCGGCACCCACCGCCGCCAGACGACGACGACGGGTGCCGGGAACTGCCGGTCCGGGTGCGCGGTGGGCCCCAGCCTGCCGCGCACCCGGACCGAGCCTGTCGGAACCGCTCACTACCGGCGGTTGCCCGCGAGCACCCGGCGGGCGCCGAACGCCGCGCCGATCAGCCCGAGCGCACCGGCGGCCGCGAGGCCGGCGGTCAGCATCGTGCGCTGCTCCTGGGCCGCGAGACCGGACTGGCCGCCCGGCACGGCCTCGGGCGCCTGCTCCATGCCCTCCAGGGTCTGGACGGCGAGAGCCAGGTTCCCGGCCTCGAGGGAGCCCCACGCGTACACGATGTTGTGGGTGCCCTCGGCCAGCTCCAGATCCGCCGGGCCGATGACGGGCTCGGTGGTGCCCGCGGCGGCCACGGACGCCGAGACGGTGCCGGCGTCGACCGGCAGGGTCTCCTCGTTCGGGTTCTCGAGGCCCTGGATGATCGGCTGGCCGCCGGCCAGGACGTCGACGGCCGGGGCCGCCGCCACGTGCCGGACGGTCAGGTGCGACTTCCCGGCCTCGATCTCCGACATGTCGTTGGTGAACAGGGCGGCGGTCGGGTTGCCCTCGACGTCGAGGTGCGCGGCGGCCGTGTAGCTCATGCCGGACTGCAGGTCCGCCGTGACGGGCCCGATGATCGGCTCCGAGGCGTCGGCGGCGTCGGGGGCCGTGATGGCCAGGTCGTAGCTGCCAGCGGGCAGCTCCAGCGGGCCGGCCAGCGTGCCCGGCGCGAAGTCGTCGAGGGTGAGCTCACCGTTGACGTAGACGTCCACGACGGTGTCGGGGACACCGTGGAGCACGGACAGCTCCGCGTGCTCGGCGGCGAACGCCGGGCTCATGCTGAGGGCACCGGCACCGAGGCCGAGGACTGCTGCGGCGGAAAGGGTCTTGCGCATGGTAACTGCTCCTTGAACGGGCTCCCTGGCGGAAGCGGAATCGACCTTGCACCCGTACTACCGCCGCCGACCCCTCCGTGGATGCAGCAGGTCACATTTTTTTTCGAGACCTTCCTGCCGGCCCGTTCACGCACCGCCGGGAGGGGGCACGGGCCACGGCTCCCGGGGCACTCCGCCGGGCCGCTCCACCCGGACCGCTCCACCCGGACCGCTTCGCCCGGACCGCTTCGCCCGGACCGCTCCGGCCGGACCGCCCCCGCCGGGTGAGGACCGCGCGGGGGCTGACCTCCCCGCGCGGCCCCCGGGTCACTCCATCTCGAGAGAGGAGGCCTCCTCCGGCTCCTCGAGCACGACCTCCTGGTCCTGCTCCTCGAGGTCGGCCGGGTTGGCCTCCAGGGAGGACGCCTCCGAGCGCTCGTGCTCGTGCACCGGCGCCTCGTCGTCCTGGCCGGCCGACTCCGGCGGCTCGGCCTCGATCGACTGCTCGAGCCGGTCGGCCTCGTCGTACTCGGGTACGTCGCTCATGCGTGCCTCCTGCGTCGTGGGACCACGGGACCACCGGTCGGGCGACCGGCCGTGTGCCTCCGACCCTACTCGCCGGGACCTCTGTTCCCAGTCCCCGAAGGGTCGGATAACGTGGTCTGCACCACAGGAAGCACCGCTCGAGAGCAGGAGTTGTCCACCATGACGAGCCGATTCCACCGCTACGCCGAACTGTTCAGGAGCAAGGGGCCCTGGTGCACCGTCTACACGGACATCAGCACCGGAACCGTCGACTCGTTGCACGCCATCGACGTCCTGCCCGAGAACATCTGCCGGGAGCTGGAGCGCCAGGGCGCGAGCAAGGCCGATCTCGCCGCGGTGGAGGCCGCCGTGCGGCCGGCCGAGGGCGTGCCGGACCCGGTGTGCCGATACCTGCTGGTGCGCGACGGCACCGTGGAGATCGACGAGGTCCTCCCCGGCCCCCGCGCCGGCCGCGGCGTCATCCAGGTGGAGCAGGTCCCGGACCTCACTCCCCTGTTCCGGCACCGCCCGGACGACTTCCCCTACGTGGTCGCCGAGGTCGGCCGGGACGGCGGCGAGATCTGCCTGCAGTACGCCAGCCGTGTCCGCGCCACGGACGAGCAGCAGATCGAGGGAGAGACCGAGCACCTGAAGAAGTTCCCGGGGGGCGGCTGGTCCCAGGGACGCTGGCAGCGGCACACCGAGGACGTGTGGCGGCGCAACACGGAGCAGGTGGCCGGGCAGATCGACAAGGTCGTGGCCGAGAGCGGGGCGCAGCTCGTGGTGCTGGCCGGCGACATGCGGGCCCGGGGCCTGGTCGAAGAGCAGCTGTCCAAGGCGAGCCGCGCGATGCTGAGCGTCGTGGACGCCAACACCCGCGCGGGGGGCAGCCAGTCCGCCGACTTCGACCACCAGGTCGAGGAGCGCGTGGCGGAGGTCGTCGCCCACCGTCAGCAGGAGCTGCTCGAGCGGCTCGCGGAGCAGCAGGGGCGGTCCGGTGCCACCGCCGTCTCCGGCATGGGGCCGGTGGTCTCGGCCCTGCAGCAGGCGCAGGCGGAGACGCTGCTCATCGACGACACCCACCTGGACACCGAGCAAGAGCTCATCGCCCTGGACGCCGAGCCCTGGATCGCCCTCCAGGAGTCGGACTCCGTGGGCGCCGGCGTCCTCGGCCGGGTCTCCGCCGACGCCGCCCTGGTGCGCGCCGCGGTGCTGACCGACGGCCGCCCCGTCTTCGTGCCGCCCGGGGCGCTGCCCGACGGCACGGACGTGGCGGCCCTGCTGCGCTGGGCCGCCGCACCGGCCTCCTGACCGGTCCACAGCACGAGGGGCCCCGCGCCGGCGCGGGGCCCCTCGTGCGTCCTGCTCCCGGGACCACGGCGCGGACCGGGCTCGTGGCGCGAGCGTCTCGCTCCGGACCCCGGGGCGGGGAGCCGGCTCGTGGCCGGGGCCCCGCGACCGGGGATCACGGGCGGGGAGCAGGCCCACGACCGGGGACCACGGGGCGGGGAGCCCCGCTCAGGAGATCAGCGCACGGGCGGGAGTGTCCGCGGCGGAGGGCTTGCCCGCGTAGGCGCCGCGCTGGGCGGCGGCCGGGTGGGTGTCGAGCACCTTGGTCCGGCCCTTGCCGTAGAGGTTCTCGCGCAGCGTGGTGCCCTCGTAGCCGGTCCGGTACCGGCCGCGCTTCTGCAGCTCCGGCACGACCCACTCCACGAAGTCCTCGAAGGAGCCCGGGGAGACGTGGTAGGCGAGGTTGATGCCGTCCAGCCCGCCGTCGTCGATCCACCGCTCGAGCTCGTCGGCGACGGTCTGCGGGGAGCCCACGATCGGCACGCCCATGCCGCCCATCGAGATGTGCTTGGCGACCTCCTTCACGGTCCACTTCTTGTGCGGGTCGGCGGTGGTGAACGGGGTCAGGAAGGACTGGATGGACTCGGTCTTGATGTACTCCAGGACGTCGTTCTCGTCGTAGCGGCCCAGGTCCACCCCGGACCAGCCGCCCACGAGGCCCAGCGCGCCGTCGGTGTCCGCGTACCGCTCGTAGTCCCGGCGCTTCTGCTCGGCCTTCGCGTCGGTCTCGTCGACGATCACGTGCAGCATCGCGAAGATCTTGAGGTCGTCCCGGCCCCGGCCGCTGGCCTCCGCCTCGTCGCGGAGCTTGTCGGTGACCACGCGGGTCAGGTCCGGGCGGATGCCGCCCACGAAGACGGCCTCCGCGTGGCGGCCGGCGAACGCGCGCCCGCGGGAGGAGGCCCCGGCCTGGAAGATCAGCGGCGTGCGCTGCGGCGACGGCTCGGTCAGCCCGATGCCCGGCACGTCGAAGTACGTGCCGTGGTGCTGGATCGGGTGCACGAGCGCCGGGTCGGCGAAGATCCCGTTCGCCCGGTCGCGCTTGACCGCCCCGTCCTCCCAGGAGCCCTCCCAGAGCTTGTAGCAGACCTCCATGAACTCCTCGGCGATCTCGTAGCGCTCGTCGTGCGAGATCTGCTCCGTGAGCCCGTGGTTCTCCGCCGCGGACTTCAGGTAGGACGTCACCACGTTGAAGCCCATCCGGCCCTTCGTCAGGTGGTCCAGGGTCGCGAACTTCCGGGCCAGCGGGTACGGCTGCTCGTAGGTGATCGCGCTGGTCACGCCGAAGCCGAGGTGCTTCGTGACGGCCGCCATCGCCGAGATCTGCATGAACGGGTCGTTGACCGGGATCTGGGTGGCGTCCCGGATCACCGGGGCCGCCGAGTTCTGGTAGACGTCGTAGTAGCCGACCACGTCGGCGAGGAACAGCGCGTCGAACAGGCCCTTCTCCAGCAGCTGGGCCACGTCCGTCCAGTACTCGATGGTGTTGTACTCGTCCGCCCGGGAGCGGGGGTGCTTCCACAGGCCGGGGGCCTGGTGACCCACGCAGGTCATGTCGAAGGCGTTCAGGGCGATGCGCTTGCTCATGGGTGGTCCTCCCGGATCGATGCCGACCCGCGCCCGTGCGTCGTGGAGACCTGCTCGCGGGTCCGACGCACTGCTGGGCGCCGTACTTGCCGCGGAGCGTTGTGCACCACGGCCCGATGTTCATCTGGGGCACCCCGCTACGGGAGAGGGTTGCCGTCCGACCAGCCAGAGCTTCGCGTCGGATCTCGTCATCGTCGTCGGGGAACAGCTTAGCCGGTCGTCCCGGACCCGGCGCAAGCCTGTCCGCGCGGATCGGTGCCGGCTCAGACGGGCGGAGCGAGCGGCGGTGTCCGGGACGGGTCCAGGGTCCAGCCCCGCCGGAGCCGGGCGCGGACCTCGATCAGGGGGCAGGTGTCCACCACCACGTCGAGCCCGGCCCGTTCCGCCCGCGCGACCGCGGCCTCGTCCACCACGCCGAGCTGCAGCCACACCGCCGCCGCACCGGCGGCGACGGCCTGGTCCACGACAGCGCCGACACGGCGGGAGTTGACGAAGCAGTCCACGACGTCGATCGGCCCCGGCACCTCGGCGAGGGTGCGGAAGCCCGGCTCGCCGTGCACCGGTTCGCCCTTCGGGTTCACCGGGACGATGGTCATGCCGAGCTCGTTCCGGATCCGCCGTGCGACCGAGTGCGCGGGGCGGGTCGTGGTGCCGGTCAGCCCCACCACGGCCCACCGGCCGGGCCGGCTCAGGAGACGGTCGATGACGGCGGGATCGTTGCGGCTCATGCCCCCACCCTTCCACGCCCCTCCGCCTTTCCCGCGAGATGGCAGCTGGCGGCCACCGGGGCGCGGTGCTCGGTCGCCGTCAGCTGCCATCTCGCGGGAAGGGCGGGAGGGTGGTGGGATTTGCCAGGGGGGACGCCGAGGACGTTCAATGAAGGCGTCACCATCCGGAGCGGCTGAGAGACCTGGCTCGTCGACGTCGCAGCAACCGGCACGGATCCCTTCTGATCCTCCGCGCGAGGTGCTAATGCCAGGACCGATGGAGTTGATCATGAGCACTTCTCTGCGCAGTCCTGCGCCGCCCACCGCCCCGAGCACCCCCAAACGCGCGTTCCCCGTGGTGTTCGAGCACGTCGGCAAGGTCTTCCCGGCAGGTCACGAGACGCACCACGTCCTGCGGGACGTGGACGTCTCGGTGCGCCCCGGTGAGGTCCTGGCGATCCTGGGGCCCTCGGGCTGCGGCAAGTCCACCCTGCTGCGGGCCGCGGCCGGTCTCGACACCGCCTCGAGCGGCCGGGTGCTCATCGACGGCACCCCCGTGTCCGGCATCGACCCCCGCTGCGCGGTCGCCTTCCAGGAGCCCCGCCTGCTGCCCTGGCGCTCCGTGCGCGAGAACGTCCGCCTGGGCCTGCCCCGCGGGCTGCCCCGGGACGAGGGCGACGCCGTGATCGACGACCTCCTGCGCCTGGTCGGGCTCACGGCGCACGCGGGCCACCGCCCGCGGGCGATCTCCGGCGGCATGGCCCAGCGCGCGTCCCTGGCCCGGGCCCTGGCCCGCGACCCCGGGGTCCTGCTGCTCGACGAGCCCTTCGGCGCGCTCGACGCCCTGACCCGCCTGCAGATGCAGGACCTGCTGCTCACGGTCCACGCGGCCCGGCCCACCACCGTCCTGCTGGTCACCCACGACGTCGACGAGGCCCTGCAGCTCGCCGACCGGATCGTGGTCCTGGGCCGGAGCGGGCCCACCGCTCCCGCCTCGATCAGCACGGTGCTCGCCGTCCCCGGCGAGCGCCCCCGGGACCGGGCCTCCGAGGTCCTCGCCGAGCTGCGCGTGCAGCTGCTGGGCCACCTGGGTGTCGACGCCCACCACTCCGCGACCCGCTGACCCGGCCCGCCTGCTCCGCCCCTGATCCGCGCGCGGCACCCGCCCGCACCGGCCGGCCCGTCCGCTCCGCACCGCACCGCTCCGCTCGAAACGCACCGCACCGCACCGACTCACCCCGCACCGCACCGCCCCGCCCCGCCCCGTTCGAAAGGCTCCGCCATGCCCCTCTCCCCGCGCTCCGCCCGCACGATCCCCGCCCTCGCCGCCGTCCTGGCCCTCGGACTGACCGGCTGCATGGCCGGTGAGGGCTCCGGAGAGGAGCCCGCCGAGGCCGCCGGGGGCGGCACCGTCCGCGTGGACTGGGCCACCTACAACCCGCTGTCCGTGGTGATCAAGGAGAAGGGCTGGCTCGAGGCCGCGTTCGCCGAGGAGGGCACCGAGGTGGAGTGGGTGCAGTCCGCCGGGTCGAACAAGGCCAACGAGGCGCTGCGCGCGGAAGCCGTGGACGTCGGCTCCACCGCGGGCTCCGCGGCGCTGCTGGCCCGCAGCAACGGCACCCCGATCAAGGTGATCGACCTGTACTCGCAGCCGGAGTGGTCCGCCCTGGTCACCGCGCCCGGCACCGGGGTGCAGGAGGTCACGGACCTCGCGGGCCGGACCGTGGCCGCGACCAAGGGCACCGACCCGTACTTCTTCCTGCTCCAGGCCCTCGATGAGGCCGGGGTGGCCGCCGAGGACGTGACGATCCAGAACCTGCAGCACGCCGACGGCCGTGCCGCCCTGGAGAACGGCCAGGTGGACGCCTGGGCCGGGCTCGACCCGATCATGGCCGCCGCGGAGGAGAACGGCGCGGAGCTGTTCTACCGCAACGTCGACTTCAACACCTACGGCTTCCTCAACGCCCACGAGAACTTCCTCGAGGAGCGGCCCGAGGCCGCCCAGACCGTGGTGGACGTGTACGCCCACGCCCGGCAGTGGGCGCAGGAGAACCCCGCCGAGACCGCGCAGCTGCTGTCCGAGGCGGCCGGGATCGAGCTGTCCGTGGCCGAGGCCGTGCTCGAGCGCACCAATCTGGACATCGACCACGTGCCCGGCGAGGAGCAGCTGGCCGTGCTCGAGAAGGTCGGACCGATCTTCGTCGAGTCGGACGACGTCGCCGACCAGGAGCAGATCGACGAGGCCCTCGGGAGCATCGTGGAGAGCTCCTACGCCGAGAACGCCGACGCCTCCCGCGCCGCCGAGCTGATCGAGGGCGGGCAGTGACGTCGCCGCAGGCGCCCGCCGAGGAGACCGGACGCGCCGAGGACGCCCCTGTCACGCCGACCCGCCGGCGTGGGCCGCTGCTGCGCACCGGGCTGGGCCTGCTGCTGCCCGTGGCGCTGCTGGCGCTGTGGCACCTGCTGTCCACCGCCGGGGTGTTCAGCCCCGTGCAGCTGCCGGCCCCGCTCGCGGTGCTCGAGGCCGGGATCGGCCTGCTGTCCGGCGGGGACCTCTGGACCCACGTGGGCATCTCGACCCAGCGGGTGCTGATCGGGTTCCTGGTGGGCGCCGGGCTCGGGCTCGTGGCCGGGTCCTTCATCGGCCTCTCCCGCTGGGGCTCCACGCTGGTGGGGCCCACGATCGGGGCGTTCCGCGCGGTGCCGTCCCTGGCGTGGGTGCCGCTGCTGCTGCTGTGGATCGGTCTGGGCGAGGACTCGAAGGTCACGCTGGTGGCGATCGGGGCGTTCTTCCCCGTCTACACCACCGTCTCCGCGGCACTGCAGCACGTGGACCGCAACCTCATCGAGGCGGCGCGGGCCTTCGGGCTCCACGGACTGCGCCTGCTGACCACGGTGCAGCTGCCCGCCGTCATGCCGTCGGTCATCTCGGGCCTGCGCCTGGCCCTGGCCCAGGCGTGGCTGTTCCTGGTGGCCGCCGAGCTGCTGGGGGCCTCGATGGGACTGGGCTGGCTGCTCACCGACTCGCAGAACAACGGGCGCACCGACCGCCTGCTGCTGGCCATCGTCCTGCTCGCGGTGCTCGGCAAGCTCTCCGACGCGCTGCTGGGAGTGTTCGAGCGGTGGGCCGTCCAGAAGTGGGCCTGAGGCAGCACCCGTGACACACCCATCTGCGACGGTGGAGACCACCCCGCACGACGACGAAGGACCCGACACCGTGAGCTTCAGCTGGAGCGACCCGCTCTCCCCCACCCCCAACCCCGCCCTGGTCTCCGAGGAGGCCCGGACCGCCTTCTGGGAGGGCCAGGCCTCCCGCCTGGACTGGGCCGAGCCGTGGACCACGGCGCACCGCTTCGAGCGGCCGCGGCGGATCGGCGAGGACGAGGACGGCGCCCCCACCTGGTCGGTGCCGGAGATCGCGTGGTTCGAGGGCGGGAAGCTCAACGTGGCCCACAACTGCGTGGACCGCCACGTCGAGGCCGGCCGCGGCGCCCACGTGGCCCTGTACTTCGAGGGCGAGCCCGGGGACCGGCTGGTCTACACCTACGCCGACCTGCAGCGCGAGGTCTCCCGCGCCGCCAACGCCCTGCTGGCGCTGGGCGTGGAGCAGGGCGACCGGGTGGTGATCTACCTTCCCGTCATCCCGGAGACCGTCATCATCACCCTGGCCTGCGCCCGCATCGGCGCGGTGCACTCGCTGGTCTTCGGCGGGTTCTCCGCCGAGGCGCTGCGGTTCCGGGTGGAGGACACGGGCGCGAAGGTCCTCGTGACCACGGACGGGCAGCACCGGCGCGGGGCCGTGGTGCCCGTGAAGGCCGACGCCGACGAGGCCTGCAGCGGCGACAACGCGATCGAGCACGTCGTCGTCGTGCGCCGCACCTCCCGCCCCGGCCGTACGGACCTGCCCCGGGGCACCCGGGGGACGCACTCCAAGGACGAGGACGCGGTCCCGTGGACCCGCGGGCGGGACGTGTGGTGGCACGAGCTGGTCGCCGAGCAGTCCGACGTGCACGTGCCCCAGGCGTTCGACGCCGAGACGCCGCTGTTCATCATCTACACCTCCGGCACCACCGGCAGGCCCAAGGGCCTGGTGCACACGATGGGCGGCTACCTCGTCCAGGCCGCGTACACGCACGCCCTGCTGTTCGACCTGCTGCCCGACGTCGAGGACGCCGGGGGCGAGCTGCGCCCCGACGAGCTGGCCACCGTCAACGACCCCGCCAAGGTCGACTCGACCGTCCACTGGTGCACGGCCGACCTCGCGTGGGTCACCGCGCACACCTACGAGATCTACGGCCCCCTGGTCAACGGCGTGTCCGAGGTGATCTACGAGGGCACCCCGAACACCCCGCACTGGGGCCGGCACCTCGAGGTGATCGAGCGCTACGGCGTCACGACCTACTACACGGCGCCCACGCTGGTCCGCTCCCTCATGGGCGCGTTCCCGAAGGGCGTGCCACCGCTCTACAACCTCAACTCCATCCGACTGCTCGGCTCCGTGGGCGAGTCGATCAACCCCGAGGCCTGGCGCTGGCTGCGCGCGCAGCTGGGCCGGGACGAGGTCCCGTTCGTGGACACGTGGTGGCAGTCCGAGACCGGCGCCACCGTGATGTCCCCCCGTCCGCACGACCCGCAGTTCGCGCCCCCGGGGACGTTCGACGACGGGGCGCCGCGCACCGCCCCGAAGCCCGGCTGCGCCACACGGGCGGTCCCGGGGATCTCCACCCGCGTGGTGGACGAGGACGGGCAGACCGTGCCGCCGGGGGTGCAGGGCTTCGTGGTGGTGGACCGGACCGGGCCGTCGATGGCCCGCACCGTGTGGGGCGACCCGCAGCGCTACCTCTCCTCCTACTGGCAGGCCTACGCCGAGCAGGGCTGGTTCCTGGCCGGGGACGGGGCCCGCTACGACGAGGAGGGCGACATCTACATCCTCGGCCGGGTGGACGACGTCATCAACGTCTCCGGGCACCGGCTGTCCACCATCGAGATCGAGTCGGCGCTCGTCACCCACCCCTGGGTCCTGGAGGCCGGCGCGGCGCCGGTGCGCGACGAGCTGACCGGGCACGCGGTGCTCGCCTGCGTGGTGCTCGCCCCCGAGGCCGTGCGGGTCCCGGCGGACGAGCTGACCGCCGTGCTGCGGGAGCACGTGGCGCACGAGATCGGCCCCGTCGCCAAGCCCCGGGCGGTCGTGGCCGTCCCCGACCTGCCGAAGACCCGCTCCGGGAAGATCACCCGCCGCCTGCTCGCGCAGCTGTGGGAGGGGGCGCCGCTGGGCGACCGGTCCTCGCTGCAGAACGAGGAGTCGCTGGACCGGATCGCCGAGGTCCTCGCCGCCCGGCGGTAGCACCCCCGCGAGGGGTCGCCTCCGGTGCTCCTCACGCGCGAGGGGTCGCTTCCGGCGCCCCTCACGCGCGAGGGGTCGCTTCCGGCGCCCCTCACGCGCGAGGGGTCACTTCCGCTGCTCATTACGGGTGAGGGGTCGCTTTCTGTCGGAACGAGCCACTCGCACCGGCAGGAAGCGACCCCTCGCGCCGGGGCGGAGGCCGCCGCGGGGGTCGGTGCGGAGGCCGGCGCAGGGACCTGCGCGAGGCGGAGAACGATCCCTCCGCGACGGTCCGTGACGCCCAGCGCAAGCACGTTGAGACTTGTGACGTCTCAGCCCGCACCGCCCCTAGGATGAATGCCGTGAACGTGTCCCCCCGCTCCGCACGCACCGACCGCTCCGCGCCGGCCGGGCCGCTGCCCGCCCTGCCGACCCCCGAGCTCAAGCTCGCGATGGCCGGCTCCGGCGCGCTGTTCTCGGCCTACGTGCTGGTGCACATGCTGGGGAACCTGAAGGTCTACCAGGGCGAGGAGAAGTTCAACGCCTACGCCGCGTTCCTGCGCACCGCCGGCGCCCCCGTGCTCCCCCGCGGCACCGTGCTCTGGGCGGCGCGCTCCGTCCTCGCCGCCGGGCTGGTCGTGCACGCGGGCGGCGCCGCGGTGCTCACCGCGCGGTCCTGGGCGGCGAACGGGACGCTGCTGCCGCGCCCGGGCCGGCGCCCGCGGGGGCGCCGGCGCTCCCCGTGGGCGGTGGCGAAGCGCTCGATGCGCAGCACGGGCGGCGTGCTGGGGCTCTTCACGGTCTTCCACGTCCTCGACCTGACCCTCGGCGCCCGGCCCGCCGCGGCCCGGGGCTTCGAGCACGGCAGCGCCTACGCCAACCTCGTGGCCAGCCTGTCCCGCCCGCCCGTGGCCGCGGCCTACGCCGTCTCGATGGCCGCGCTGGCCGCGCACCTGGTGCACGGCATCCCGGAGATCGCCAACGACGTGGGCGTGGCCGGCGACCACCGGTTCCAGCGACGGCTGCGGATCGCCGCGAACGCCTTCGGCGCCGCGGTGGCCGCCGGCAACACCACGATCCCGGTCGCCGTGCTGACCCGCGCCGTGCGCTGAGCGCGGGAGCCGCCGCCCGGCACCGGCGGGACGGACCCGCCGGCACGGCCTCCCCGGCGCGATCCTCCCCCGCACGGATCCCCCGGCACCACTTCCGCCGACGACATCCCCGACGACATTCCCCGACGACATTTCCCGAGACGACAAGGACCCGAGCGAGTGAGCACCTTCTCCCTGACCGTGGACGTGTGGCGCCAGCCCTCCCCGGAGGAGCCCGGGGACTTCACGGCCTACGACGTCCCGGACGCGAGCCCGGAGATGACCGTGCTCGAGCTGCTCGACCGCATCAACGCCCGGCTGGAGGCCGCCGGCGAGGACCCCGTGGTCTTCGACGACGGCTGCCGCGAGGGGGTCTGCGGCAAGTGCGGGGTGACCGTCGACGGCGTGGCGCACGGGCCCGAGCGCAACGCCGCGAGCTGCATGCAGCACCTGGGCGCCTACCGGGACGGGGACCGGGTCCGCATCGAACCGCTGCGGGCGTCCTCCTTCCCGGTCAAGCGGGACCTCTCCGTGGACAAGAAGGCGCTGCGCCTGGTGGCCAAGGCGGGGAAGTTCCCCGTGGCGATGAAGGCCCTCGCCAACGGCGGCTGCATCAGCTGCGGGGCGTGCGTGGCGTCCTGCCCCAACGGCTCCGGCCAGCTCTTCGTGGGGACGATGCTCAAGGAGCTCCCTCCGCTGGCCACGGACGACGCCGAGCGCCGCGAGCGCTCCGCCAAGGTGATCGACGCGGCGGAGCAGGAGTTCGGCCCCTGCTCCCTCCTCGGCGACTGCGTGGAGGTCTGCCCGGCCGGGCTGCCGATCGAGAACCTCTCCGCGGTGGCGCGGGAGAACCTGCGCAACCGCTTCCCGCGCCGGGGCGGGGACACGCCGCACCCGGGCTGACCCCGCGCGGCGGACCTTGCCGCCCGGGTGCGTGACTGCTACTTTTCGGGCACGTCACCACAACCCGTGAGGTGGGTCACATGAGCGAGCGCTCCGGCAACATCGTTCCCGAGCAGGGCGAGTTCGACTACGAGCCGGAGGACCGCGATCCCGCCCGCGCTCCCGGCAGGACCTGGCTCTACCGGGGGCTGGGCGTGCTCCTGGCCCTGGTCGTCTGGTTCCTGCTGGGCGGGGCGGAGGTCTCGGCCGACGCCCGGGTGGTGGGGGCGGTGGCCACGCTGATGGCGGTGTGGTGGATGACCGAGGCGGTGCCGCTGTCCATCACCTCGCTGCTGCCGATCGTGCTGTTCCCGGTGCTCACCGCCCTGGAGGTCTCGGCGGTCACGGCCCCGTACGCGAACCCGATCGTGTTCCTGTTCCTGGGCGGGTTCCTGATCGCGATCGCGATGCAGAAGTGGAACCTGCACCGCCGGATCGCGCTGCTGACCCTGCGCCGTGTGGGCACGCATCCGCGCCAGATCATCCTGGGCCTGATGATCTCCACCGCGTTCCTGTCGATGTGGGTGTCCAACACCGCGACCACGCTCATGATGCTGCCGATCGGGCTGTCCGTGCTGACCCTGGTGGTGGAGAACAGCCGCAACGCCGGCAGCCGGGCCCAGACCGCGGCCATGGGCGAGGAGATCCGCTCGGGCAGGGCCATCAGCGACGTCGTCGACGACCGCGACGTGCGCCTGTTCGGGGTGGCCCTGGTTCTGGCCATCGCCTGGGCCGCGACCATCGGCGGGCTGGGGACGCTGCTGGGCTCCCCGCCCAACGCCATCGTGGCCGGCTACATCAGCGAGGAACTGGGCCGCACCGTGGGCTTCGCCCAGTGGATGATGCTCGGGGTGCCCATCGTGGTCGTGTTCATCGGGCTGGCCTGGCTGCTGCTGACCCGGGTGATCTTCCGCTTCCACCTGGACGAGGTGCCCGGGGGCAAGGAGCTGATCAACGAGGAGATCGCCGCCCTGGGCCCGATGAGCAAGGGCGAGAAGACCGTTCTGGCCGTGTTCGTCACCGCGGCGTTCTTCTGGATCGTGCCGGGGCTGCTCTCCGGGATCGGGGACCTCGGCGAGCAGCTGCCCTGGCTGGCGCTCTTCGACGACACGGTCGTGGCCATCGGCGCCGGCGTGCTGCTGTTCCTGCTGCCCGGCGACAAGCAGGGCAACATGACCCTGGAGTGGAACGACGCCGAGGAGGGCCTGCCCTGGGGCGTGCTGCTGCTCTTCGGCGGCGGGCTGTCGCTGGCCGCGGCCGTGGCCGGCACCGGTCTGGACGCCTGGTTCGGCGAGCAGGTCTCCGGGCTCGGGGCGCTGCCGATCGTGCTGCTGCTGGCGGCGGTGGTCACGATCGTGCTGCTGCTGACCGAGATCACCTCCAACACCGCCACCGCGGCCACGTTCATCCCGATCCTCGGCGGGGTCGCCGTCGGCATCGGGGTGGACCCGATGACCCTGCTGATCCCGGCCGCGCTGGCGGCGACCTGCGCGTTCATGCTCCCGGTCGGCACCCCGCCCAACGCCATCGTCTTCGCCACCGGCCAGGTCAAGATCGCCGAGATGGTCCGCGGCGGCATCGTGCTCAACATCGTGGGCGTCATCCTGATCACCGTCTTCACCGTCCTCATCGGCCCCGTCGCCCTGGGCCTGATCATCTGACCCCGCACAGCCCGCGGGAGCCCCGGCCGTGGCAGGGCCGGGGCTCCCGCACGCCACGCCGTGCGCCCGCACCGTGCCCAGGCCCCCACCAGGAGCGAGCCCCGCACCGTGACCCGGCCCCGCACCGAGGCCGGGGC
Source organism: Kocuria oxytropis (assembly GCF_040981195.1). Taxonomy (NCBI): domain Bacteria; kingdom Bacillati; phylum Actinomycetota; class Actinomycetes; order Micrococcales; family Micrococcaceae; genus Kocuria; species Kocuria oxytropis. The sequence goes on from NZ_JAVFXA010000001.1 coordinate 264,178, forward strand.
GGACCCCGCGCTGCGCGCCGCCCCCGGTTGGCGCCGGACGGCCCGGGGCAGCACAATGGGAGGCAGCCATCCCGAGCGGCCGAGAGACCTGGATCGCCGACGCCGCAGCAACCGGGGTCGTCGTCGCCGACCGCCCGGTGCTACCGCCAGGACCGATGGAGCAGCGCACCCCCGGCCCGCCCGCACGGGTCCGCCTCCGCCCGGGACCGTCCGGCGGCACCACTCGCACGAGGAGTTCTCCCCATGGCCGACCACCAGTTCGGGTTCCGCACCCGCGCCCTGCACGCCGGGGGCACCCCCGACGCCGAGCACGGCGCCCGCGCGGTGCCGATCTACCAGACCACCTCGTTCGTCTTCAAGGACGCCGACGACGCCGCCAACCTCTTCGCCCTGCAGAAGTACGGCAACATCTACTCCCGCATCGGCAACCCGACCGTCGCGGCCTTCGAGGAGCGCATCGCCTCCCTCGAAGGCGGGATCGGCGCCGTGGCCACCGCCTCCGGGATGTCCGCCGAGTTCCTCGTGTTCGCCGCGCTCGCCCAGGCCGGGGACCACATCGTGGCCTCGGCCCAGCTCTACGGGGGGACGGTCACCCAGCTGGACGTCACCCTCCGCCGCTTCGGGATCGAGACCACGTTCGTGCCCGGCACCGACCCCGCCGACTACCGGGCCGCGCTGCGCCCGGGCACCAAGGCCGTCTACACGGAGGTCGTGGCCAACCCCTCCGGGGAGATCGCCGACCTCGCCGGCCTCGCCGCGGTCGCGCACGAGGCCGGTGTCCCGCTGGTCGTCGACTCGACGATGACCCCGCCGTACCTGATCCGCCCGTTCGAGCACGGGGCGGACATCGTGATCCACTCCGCCACCAAGTTCCTGGGCGGCCACGGCACCACGCTGGGCGGCGTCGTCGTCGAGTCCGGCCGCTTCGACTGGGCCAACGGCAACTTCCCGTCCATGACGGAGCCGGTGCCGACGTACAACGACGTCACCTGGTGGGGGAACTTCGGGGAGTACGGGTTCCTGACCAAGCTGCGCACCGAGCAGCTGCGGGACATCGGCCCGGCGCTGGCACCCCAGTCCGCGTGGAACCTGCTGCAGGGCGTCGAGACGCTGCCGCAGCGCATGGACGCGCACCTGGCCAACGCCCGGGTCGTCGCGCGGTGGCTCGAGGCGGACCCGCGCGTCGCCTACGTCAACTGGGCCGGGCTGCCGAGCCACCCCCACCACGAGCGGGCGCAGAGGTACCTGCCCCTCGGCCCGGGCTCCGTCTTCGCCTTCGGCGTCGCCCCCACGGACCGGCTCGGCGGGCGGGAGGTCGGTGCGCGCTTCATCGAGAACCTGCAGCTGGCCAGCCACCTCGCCAACATCGGCGACTCCCGCACCCTCGTCCTGCACCCGGCCTCGACCACCCACCAGCAGCTGACGGCCGAGCAGCTGCTCGGGGCCGGGGTGCGGGAGGACCTCATCCGCCTGTCGGTGGGCCTCGAGGACGCCGAGGACACCCTCTGGGACCTGGACCAGGCCCTCACCGCGGCCACCGGGCTGACCCGGGAGGCCTCCGGCCCCGCAGCCGGTGCTCCCGCCGGCGTCCCTGCCGGCACCGCCACGGCGACCACGACCGAAGGAGCGCTCCGATGACCGCCGAGAACCGCACCTGGCAGGGGCCGAGCGCGCCCGAGCGGCTGGCCATCCTGCACGGCACCGAGTCGATCGCCGTGGTGGGCGCGTCCGACAAGCCGTCCCGCGCCTCCTACTTCGTCTCGACCTACCTGCTGTCCTCGTCGCCGTACCGCGTGTACTTCGTCAACCCGCTGCTGGACGAGATCATGGGCCGGCCGGTCTACCCGTCCCTCGCCGACCTGCCCGAGGTCCCCGACATGGTCGACGCGTTCCGCCGCCACGACGACCTCCCCGGGGTGGCCCGCGAGGCCGTGGACGTCGGGGCGCAGACGCTCTGGATGCAGCTGGGCTCCTGGCACGAGGAGGCCGCCAGGATCGCCGAGGAGGGCGGGCTCGACGTCGTCATGGACCGCTGCGTGAAGATCGAGCACGCCCGCTTCCACGGCGGGCTGCACCTGGCCGGCTTCAACACCGGGGTCATCTCGGCGAAGCGGCAGGCCCTGGCCTGAGGCCGTCCCGCAGCACGCCCCGGATCCGCCCCGGAACGCCGGACGACCCCGGAAGCCTGGAGCTTCCGGGGTCGTCCGGCGTTCCGGGGCGGGCGGCTACGCGCGCTCGAGCACGAAGCGCACGTCGGCCTTCAGGCTCTGGCTGACCACGCAGTACCGCTCCGTGGCCCGCGCGAGGCGCTCCAGGCCGGTGTCGTCGAGATCCGCGTCCACCCGGGCGGTCACCACGACGTCCTGGACCCCGACGGGAACGCTCCGGTCGACGCCCAGGGTGCCGCGGGCGTCGAACATCCCGTCGGCGGTCAGCTCGGCCGAGCGCACCTCCACGCCCATCGCCGTGGCGACGCTGCGCAGGGTCACCCCGGCGCAGGCCAGGAGCGCGTCGAGGAGCATGTCCCCGGAGCAGGCGTCGCTGCCGTCGCCGCCGGTGGCGGCGTGCGGACCGCCCCGCACGGGGCCGGCCCACGTGTCCACCGTGCAGCTCAGCCCGGGGTCGCGGAAGTCGCCGCGGGAGTGCAGGGGTGTGCGGGCCGCCGCGGGGTCCTCCCGGTAGCGGTCCTTGAGGGGCGCCTGGAGCTGCCGGAGCTCCGCAGCGGTGATCTGGGTTCGAGATTCCATGCTGTCACTGTAGAGCGTCCGGCGCGGACGGCACCACGCGGGGCGTCCGCGCCGGACGGGCTCAGCGGGTGCGCTCGGCGACCTGCTCCTCCCAGTAGGCCCGGGTGGTCACCACGTCCGTGCCGTCCCACGCGCCGAGCCCGGACAGGCCCGGGACGTCGCCGCTGTGGAAGATCGGCTCCACGCCCTGCTTGCGCTGGGCCTCGTAGTTCTTGAGCACCCGCACGGCCACGCCGGCGAGCAGGACCAGGGCCACCAGGTTGATGGTGGCCATGACGGCCATGAACAGATCGGCCAGGGACCAGACGAGGTCCAGGGCCAGCACGGCGCCGCCGAAGACGAACACCAGCACGAGCACGCGGTAGGCGGTCATCGCCGCGGCCGAACCGGTGAGGAAGCGGATGTTGGACTCGCCGTAGTAGTAGTTGCCGATCACGGAGGTGAACGCGAACAGGAAGATCGCCACGGTCAGGAAGTGCACCGCCCAGCCGCCCAGCTGCAGGGCCAGCGCGGACTGGGTCAGGGACGCGCCCTCCCGGCCGCCGAACTCGGGGTCCGAGAGGAGCACGATGAACGCGGTGATCGAGCAGATCAGCCAGGTGTCGAAGTACACGCCCAGCGCCTGCAGGAAGCCCTGCTTCGCGGGGTGGGACACGGACGCGGTGGCCCCGGCGTTGGGGGCCGAGCCCATCCCGGCCTCGTTGGAGAACAGGCCGCGCTTCATGCCCTGGATGATCACGCCGATCAGCCCGCCGGTGACGAACTCACGGATCCCGAAGGCCCCCTCGAGGATCCGGCCGAGCACCGCGGGGACCTCGCCGAGGTTCAGGACGACCACGAGCAGGCCGAGCAGGACGTAGAGCACCGCCATGATCGGCACGACGACCTCGGAGACCGCGGAGATCCGCCGGATGCCCCCGAAGATGATCGCCGCGGTCAGCCCCACGAGCACGGCGCCGACCAGGATCCGGAACCACAGGGCCTCCGCGGCGGCGATGTCGATGCTCAGGGAGCCGCCCAGGGCGTCCACGATCGAGTTGGACTGCACGGAGTTGAAGACGAACCCGTAGGTGAGGGTGATGACGACCGCGAAGAGCAGTCCCATCCAGCGCGCGCCGAGGCCGCGCTCCATGTAGTAGGCGGGCCCGCCCACGTACCCGGTGGGGGCCTTGATCTTGTAGAGCTGGCCCAGCAGGGACTCGGTGAACGCGCTCGCCGCGCCGATGCCGGCGATCACCCACATCCAGAACACGGCTCCCGGCCCGCCCAGGCTGATCGCGATCGCGACGCCCGCGATGTTGCCGGTGCCCACCCGGGACGCGGCGGAGACGGTGAAGGCCCGGAACGCGGAGATCCCCTTCTTCCCGTCCTCGGCGAGGCCGGGCTTGTCGCCCAGCACCCGGAACATCTCGGGGACCAGCCGCAGCTGCACCACCCCGGTACGGACGGTCAGGTAGAGGCCCACCCCGATGAGGATGGCGAAGACCACGTTCCACACCCAGCCGCCGAGGGTGCCGACGAGATCGGTGACGAGTTCCATTGCAGCTCCGAACTGTAGACGGACGCGGGCCCGGGGCAGGGGATCTCTGCGGGGCCCGCGTGGACGTTCGGGCGCGCCGGTCGCGCACCCCGACGGAACTCTAGTGGACGTGACGCCCCTCTCACCTCACCCCCTTGCCCGCCGAGGTGGCAGCGGACGGCGACCGAGGGGTGCTCGGTCGCCGTCAGCTGCCACCTCGGCGGGAGGGGGAGGAGGGAAGGGGGAGGGTCAGATCACGCGGACGGCGCCCTTGTCCGCGGAGGTGACCATCGAGGCGTAGGCCCGCAGCGCCTTGGAGACCTGGCGCTCGCGCGGCTTCGTGGGGTACCAGGGCGCCGGGCCCTTCGCCCGGCGCCGGGCGGCCAGCGTCGCGTCGTCCACGTTGACGCGCAGCACGCGGTGCGCGACGTCGATCTCGATCTCGTCGCCGGTCTCGATGAGGCCCACGGCCCCGCCGGCGGCGGCCTCCGGGGAGATGTGCCCGATCGACAGGCCGGAGGTGCCGCCGGAGAACCGGCCGTCGGTGATGAGGGCGCACTCGCGGCCGAGGCCGAGACCCTTGAGGTAGGAGGTCGGGTAGAGCATCTCCTGCATGCCCGGCCCGCCCTTGGGGCCCTCGTGGGTGATGACCACGATGTCGCCGGGCTGGACGTTCTTGGACAGGATCTCGAACACGGCCTCGTCCTGGGACTCCACCACGAAGGCCTTGCCGACGAAGTGGAACAGCTCCTCGTCGATGCCGGCCGTCTTGATGACCGCCCCGTCCTCGGCGATGTTGCCGTAGAGGATCGCCAGGCCGCCGTCCTGCGTGTAGGCGTGCGCCACGGAGCGGATGCAGCCGTCCTCGGCGTCGAGGTCGAGGGACTCGAACCTGTTGGCCGTGGAGAACGCCTGGGTGGTCCGCACGCCGCCGGGGGCGGCGAGGAACAGCTCCTGCGCCCGTGCGGAGGCCCTGCCGCTGCGGATGTCCCACTCGTCCAACCAGGTGGCCAGGTCCGGGGCGTGCACCGTGTGCACGTCCTCGTTGAGCAGCCCCGCCCGGCGCAGTTCCCCGAGGATCGCGGGAATGCCCCCGGCACGGTGCACGTGCTCGATGTGGAAGCGCGTGGAGTTCGGCGCGACCTTGCACAGGCAGGGCACCCGCCGGGACAGGGCGTCGATGTCCGGGAGCGTGAAGTCGATCTCGCCCTCCTGGGCGGCGGCGAGGATGTGCAGGATCGTGTTGGTGGACCCGCCCATGGCGATGTCGAGGGCCATGGCGTTCTCGAAGGCAGCCTTCGTGGCGATGTTGCGCGGCAGCACGGACTCGTCGTCCTGCTCGTAGTAGCGGCAGCACAGGTCCACCACCCGGCGGCCGGCCTCCAGGAAGAGCTCCTTGCGGGCCACCTGGGTGGCCAGCGTGGTGCCGTTGCCGGGCAGGGACAGCCCGAGGGCCTCGGTGAGGCAGTTCATGGAGTTGGCGGTGAACATCCCGGAGCAGGACCCGCAGGTGGGGCAGGCGTTGCGCTCGATCTGGCCCAGCTGCTCGTCGGTCACGGACTCGTCCACGGCCATGGACATGGCGTCCACGAGGTCCAGGCGGTGCTCGACGACGCCCTCGACGGCCTCGCCGGACTCCATGGGCCCGCCGGAGACGAAGACCACGGGGATGTTGAGCCGCAGCGCGGCCAGCAGCATGCCCGGCGTGATCTTGTCGCAGTTGGAGATGCAGACCAGGCCGTCGGCCCGGTGGGCGTTGACCATGTACTCCACGGAGTCCGCGATGATGTCGCGGGAGGGCAGGGAGTAGAGCATGCCGTCGTGGCCCATCGCGATGCCGTCGTCGACCGCGATGGTGTTGAACTCCTTCGCGACGCCGCCCGCCTCCTTGACCGCGGAGGCCACGAGATCACCCATGTCCTTCAGGTGCACGTGGCCGGGAACGAACTGCGTGTACGAGTTCGCGATCGCGACGATCGGTTTCCCGAAGTCGTCGTCGCCCATGCCGGTGGCACGCCACAGGGCGCGGGCGCCGGCCATGTTGCGGCCGTGGGTCGAGGTGCGGGAGCGGAGGTGGGGCATGACGGAGCTGCGTCTCCTTGGTCGAGGATGTCCGGAGGGTCCTGCGGCGATGTCCGGGGCGGAGCGGGCGGTCCCCGTGGGGGCGGAGCGCCCGGGCCGGCCGCCGGCGGCCCGCCGTCCAGAATACGCTTCGCCACCGCAACTTTCTGAGGGGCGGACGGCCGTCTCACCATGTGGTCCCCGGCACAGGGTGTCCTCCTACACTGGGGCCAGCCGCGCAGCCCCCAGGAGGAGCCCACCATGAGCCACCACCCGAGGCCCCCGCGGCCGGACGACGGCGCCGACTTCAGCGTGGAGCTGGACGAGGCGGTCGACCCGCTCGTCATGGCGCTCGACGTCGGCTCCACGGGCAGCCGGGGCGGTCTGCACGACGCCACGGGGACCCCGGTGCTCGGCTACCGGCACAAGATCGAGCACGAGTTCCGCACGGCGTCCGACGGCACCTCCGTGATCGACCCCGACCAGGTCGTGGAGGAACTGGCCGCGATCCTCGACCTCGTCCTCGCCGGTCCCGAACTGGCGGGGCGGGTGGCCGGGGTGGCCCTGGACACCTTCGCGTCCTCGCTCGTGGGGGTCGGGGACGACGACGAGGCCCTCACCCCCTGCTTCACCTACGCCGACTCCCGGTGCGGCGCGGAGCTGGCCGGGCTGCGCGAGGAGCTCGACGAACCCGCCACCCTGCAGCGCACCGGAGCCCGGCTGCACACCTCCTACCTGGCCCCGCGGCTGCGCTGGATCCGGGAGACGGACCCGCGGACGTGGGAGCGGGCGCGGCGGTGGATGTCGCTGGGCGAGTACGTGCACCTGCGCCTGCTGGGCACCGCATGCGCCGGGACCGCCACGGCCGCCTGGACCGGCCTGCTGGACCGGCGCACGGGCCGGTGGGACGAGCCGCTGCTGCTCGCCTGCGGCCTGGACGCCGGGCAGCTCAGCCCGGTCCTGGACCCGCACGAGCCGATCCCGGACGTCGCGGCGTCCGTGGCCGAACGGTGGCCGGTCCTCGAGGGGGCGCACTGGTTCGCACCGGTGGCCGACGGGCTGAGCGCCAACCTCGGATCGGGGGGCGCCGACGCCTCGACGCTGGTCGTCTCGGCCGCCACCTCCGGGGCCGCGCGCGTGCTGCTGCACCGGATCCCGGAACGGGTGCCGAGCGGGCTGTGGTGCTACCGCATCGACGCGCAGCGGTGCCTGCTGGGCGGGGCCCTCAACGACGTCGGCCGGGCGATCAGCTGGCTCGAGGACACCCTCGCCCTGCCGGAGGACACCACGCTGGAGGACGTCGCCGCGGCGGAGGTCACGGAGGGCACCCCGGTGGTGCTGCCCTTCTTCACCGGCGAGCGCTCGACCGGCTGGGCCGGCGGCGCCCGGGCGGTGCTGGCCGACGTGACCGCCGCGTCCACCGGCGCGGACCTGGCGCGGGGCGTGCTGGAGGGCGTGGCGGCCTCCTACGCGCGGGTGGCCGAGCAGCTCGAGGACGTCGCCGGCGGCGTGGAGCGCGTCGTCGCCTCGGGCAGCGCGTCCCAGGACGTGCCCGGGCTGATGCAGATCCTGGCCGACACCCTGGGCAAGCCGGTGGCGCGCGCCGAGTTCAAGCGCGCGACCCTGCGCGGCACAGCCCTGCTCGCCCTCGAGACGCTGGCCCCGGACGTCGAGCGGGCCCGCCCGCCCTACGGCCCGGCGCACGAGCCGGAGCCGGACCGCGCGGAGCACTACCGTGCGGTCCGCGCCCGCTTCGAGGAGCTCTACGGCGCCGTCGTCGCCTCCTGACCCGGCTCCTGCCCCGTCTCCCGACCCGCCGGCCGGCCCGCCTCCCGACCCGCCGGACTCACCAGCTCCGCCCGAGACCGGGGGTCTCTTCCGCGCCTCTCGGGCCGGACCGGTGCGCTCGGCGGACGTGACGGGCGGGGCCGGGGCGGCGACGCGGGGCCGGGCGGGGCGGGCTGGCGGGGGCGGGGTGGGCTCTGCGTCGGCTGGGAGCGAGCCGGACGTTTCCTCACACGGGGACACAATGGTGTACCTCCGCGAATACCGTGGCCCCGGCACCACCCCTTTCCTACGGTGGAACCCGTGGACGGATGCACCAGCCTCCCGCCCCGCACCCCCCGCACCGTACGGAAGGAACCGCGATGGACGACTCCCTGGGCATGGAACAGGCCGTCAGACTGCACCAGGCGCTCGAGCGCGCGTCGATCCCGCACCGCCGGCTCTGGGTCCGCTACCTCGGCCTCGGCGGGAGCGCCGACGAGCTCGAGGTCGGGGCGTACCTGCACCGGTGCCTGGAGCTGCCGCCCCGCGAGCGGGACCTGCTGGCCTGGGCGGCCAACACGCTGCTGGACCGCCGGTACCACCCGCGCGTCCCCACGAGCGCCGATCTCCTGCGCCCGGCGAGCGCCCGGGAGCGCACCGCGTGAGCCGGCGGCTCCCGTGCGCCCACCCCGGGAGCCGCCCCCACTCCCCGGGCCGCGGCGAGGCGGCCCCCTGACCGCCGTGGACGCCGACCCGGCCGCCACGGCCCCGGAGACCCACAGAGGGCCCGGAGGACCACGGAGGACGGTGGTCATCCGGGCCCGGGGCCGGACGGACGAGGGTCAGTCGCGGTGGAGCAGCAGCGCCTCGCCCTGGCCGCCGCCGCCGCACAGGGACACGGCGGCGCGGCCGGACCCGCGGCGGGCGAGCTCGAACGCCGCGTGCAGCGCCAGGCGCGCCCCGGAGGCGCCGATGGGGTGGCCGACGGCCACGGCCCCGCCGTGGATGTTGGCCCGCTCCAGCGGGTAGTCGAGGTCCCGCAGCGACTGGATCAGCACGGACGCGAACGCCTCGTTGATCTCGATGAAGTCCAGGTCCTGCACGGACCAGCCGGCCCTCCCGAGCGCGGCCTCGATCGCCCGGGACGGCTGGGAGTGCAGCGAGGTGTCGGGCCCGGCCACCTGTCCGGCGGCCCCGACCACGGCCAGGTACTCGAGGCCGTGGCGCTCGGCGTACTCCCGGCTGGTCAGCACCACGGCGGCCGCGCCGTCCGACAGGGGCGAGGAGTTGCCGGCCGTGATCGTGCCGTCCTGCGCGAAGGCCGGGCGCAGCCGCGCCATGGACTCCGCCGTGGAGTCCGGCCGGACGCCCTGGTCGGTGTCGACGACCAGCGGCTCGCCCTTGCGCTGCGGCACGGACACGGGGGCGATCTCGTCGCGGAAGACGCCCTCCTCCGCGGCGCGGGCCGCGCGCTGGTGGCTCCGGGCGGCGACCTCGTCCTGCTCCTCGCGGGAGATCGAGCGCTCGCCGTTGCCGGACTCGGTGAGCGAGCCCATGGACACGCACGCGGCGACGTCCACGAGCCCGTCCTTGGCCACCGCGTCCTCGAGCTTGAGGTCGCCGTAGCTCTTGCCCTGCCGCACGCCCATCGCGAGGTGCGGGGCGTTGGTCATGGACTCCTGGCCGCCGGCCACCACGATCTCGGCCTCGCCCGCGCGGATCATCCGGGCGCCGTTGGTGATGGCCACGAGCCCGGAGAGGCAGACCTTGTTGACGGTCTCGGCGGGCACGCTCAGCGGGATGCCCGCCGTGACGGCCGCCTGGCGGGCCGGGTTCTGCCCGGCGCCGGCCTGCAGGACGTGGCCCATGAGGACGTAGTCCACCTGCTCGGGGGTGATCCCGCCGCGCTCGAGCGCGGCCCGGATGGCGTGGGCGCCCAGCTCGGCCGCGGTGAGGGAGGCCAGGTGGCCCAGGATCTTGCCCTGGGGCGTGCGGGCGCCGGACAGGACGACGACGTCGGTGGCGGTGCTCATCGGTTCTCCTCAGCGCCGCCGGGAGCGGCGGCGGTCTCGGTGGGGACGGTGTCGGGGGTGACGTCCTGCAGGTCGGTGCGGAAGGACGCCTCGGTCTTCTCGCGGATCTCGTCCTCGCTGACGCCGGGGGCGAGGCTGCGCAGCACGAGCCCGCCGTCCTCGACGTCGAACACGCACAGGTCCGTGACGATGCGGTCGACCACGCGCACGCCGGTGAGGGGGAGGTCGCACTCGGTCCTGATCTTGGCGGAGCCGTCCTTGGTCACGTGCTCGGTGAGCACGACGACGCGGGGGGTGCCCGCCACGAGGTCCATGGCCCCGCCCATGCCCTTGACCATCTTGCCGGGGATCATCCAGTTGGCGAGGTCGCCGCTGCCGGAGACCTGCATGGCGCCGAGGATCGCGATCTTGACGTGGCCGCCGCGGATCATCCCGAAGGAGGTGGCGGAGTCGAAGACGGACGCCCCGGGCAGCAGGGTGATGGTCTGCTTGCCGGCGTTGATGAGGTCCGGGTCCTCGTCGCCGTCGTACGGGAACGGGCCCATGCCGAGCACGCCGTTCTCGGACTGCAGCACCACGTTCACACCCTCGGGCAGGTTGTTGGCCACGAGGGTGGGGATGCCGATGCCGAGGTTGACGTAGTCGCCGTCGGAGAGCTCCACGGCGGCGATCGCCGCCATCTCGTCGCGGGTCCAGCTCATGCCTGGTCTCCGTTCTGCTGGTCGGCCCGCCCGGTCGGGCGGGGACGGACGGTGCGCTGCTCGATGTCCTTGGGGGCGCCGCTGTAGCGCGCGACGTGCTGGACGTAGACGCCCGGGGTCACCACGTGGTCCGGGTGGATCCCGCCGACGTCCACCAGGTGCTCCACCTCGGCGAAGGTGACCTTCCCGGCGGTCGCGACGACCGGGTTGAAGTTGCGCGCGGTGTAGCGGTAGACGAGGTTGCCGTCGGGGTCGCCGGTGTGGGCGTGCACGAGGGCGATGTCGGCGACGATGCCGCGCTCCTGCACGTAGGTCTCGCCGTCGAACTCGGCGTGCGGCTTGCCCTCGGCCACGAGGGTGCCGACCCCGGTCTTCGTGTAGAAGGCGGGGATGCCCGCGCCGCCGGCCCGGAGCCGCTCGGCGAGGGTCCCCTGGGGGTTGAACTCGACCTCGAGCTCGCCGTCCAGGTACTGCTGGGCGAACAGCTTGTTCTCGCCCACGTAGGAGGCGAGGACCTTCCGCACCTGGCGGTTCTCAAGCAGCACCCCGAGTCCCTTGCCGTCCACGCCCATGTTGTTGGAGACCACCGTGAGGTCCGTGACCCCGGAGTCCCGCACCGCCTCGATGAGATCCCGGGGGATCCCGCTCAACCCGAAGCCGCCCACGGCGAGCGTCATGCCGTCCTGCAGGCTCTCCGCCAGCAGCTCGGCGGCGTTGTCCCTGACCTTGGACACCTGGTCCCTCCCTCTCGTCCGACTGTGACTCAGCACTCAATCTAGGGAGCCTCCACATACCGGTCAACAGAATCGGCGGAATGACAGCCCTTCTCCTCAGCATCCGGCCATTCACGGGCACGGTGTCCATATAGTGGAGCCATGGGAGCGGAGCGGGAGACGGGATCGGGGACCCAGGTGGTCCACCGGGTGGGGCGGCTGCTGCGGGCCGTGGCCGGCCGGGAGCAGGGCAGCACGGTGGCGGAGCTCGCGGCGCAGACCGGGCTGACCCGGCCCACCGTGCACCGGCTGCTCACGGGGCTGGCCGAGGAGGGCCTCGTGGACCGGGACGCGGGGACGGGGACCTGGCAGCTGGGTCCGGAGCTGTACGTGCTGGGCGCCGTGGCGGCCCACCGCTACCCGATCCGGGAACTGGCCGGGCCCTCGCTGCGCCGGCTCGCGGAGGCCACCGGCGAGAGCGCGTTCCTCTCGGCCCGCCGCGGGCTGGAGACGGTCTGCCTCGCCCGGGTCGAGGGCGCGTTCCCCATCCGCTCGCACGTCCTCTACGAGGGCCTGCGGCTGCCCCTGGGCGTCGCCTCGGCGGGGCTCGCGATCCTGGCCCACCTCCCGGACCCGGAGGTGGAGCGGGTCCTCGCGGCCACCGCCGGGGCACGCGCCGGGTGGGGGCCGCTGCACACGCCCGAGCGGATCCGCGAGCTGCTCGCGGACGTGCGGCGGGAGGGCTTTGCGGTGAACCCCGGGCTGATCGTGGAGGGCAGCTGGGGCATGGCCGCCGCGGTCTTCGACGCCACGGGGGCCCCGGTCTACGCCCTGAGCCTCACGGGCATCGAGCCGCGGTTCACCGGTGAGCGCCGTCAGCCCCTGGGACGGGCCCTGCTCACGGAGGCCCACCGGCTCTCCCGGGAGCTGGGCCACCGCTGAACGTCCCGGTCCGGCCGGGCCGCCGGGAGTGCCCGGGATTCCGGGGCCTGCGGACCGGCGGGACCGGCGAGACCGGCGGAACCGGGCCGATTGCCGCCCGGATGCCGGCCCGCCCGGATGCCGCCCGGGCCAGGCACGGCGGCCCGCCGCCGGGCGGGGCGGGGCTCAGCGGGCGGTCCAGCCGCCGTCCATCGTGTAGGACGCCCCGGTGACCATGGACGCGTGCGGCCCGGCCAGCCAGGCCACGAGGCTGCCGACGTCCTCGGGCTCCACGAGCTTCTTGACCGGCGTCTCGCCGAGCATGATCCGCTCCACCACCTCGGACTCCGGGATCCCGTGCACCGCGGCCTGGTCCGCGACCTGCTTCTCCACCAGCGGGGTGCGGACGTAGCCGGGGTTGACGCAGTTGCTCGTCACCCCGTGCGCCGCCCCCTCCAGGGCGATGGTCTTCGAGAGCCCCTCGAGACCGTGCTTGGCGGAGACGTAGGCGCTCTTGTACGGCGAGGCGCGCAGGCCGTGGACGGACGAGACGTTGACGACCCGCCCCCACCCCTGCTCGTACATGTGCGGCAGCGCGGCGCGGACCAGCAGGAACGGGGACTCCAGCATCAGGACCAGGATCCGGTGGAAGTCCGCCGGGTCGAACTCGTGCAGGGGGGAGACCTTCTGGATGCCGGCGTTGTTGACCAGCACGTCCACCTCGAGGCTCAGGTCCGCGAGCGCCGCGGTGTCGAGCAGGTCGACCGACCAGGCGCGGCCGCCGAGCTCCTCGGCGACGCGCTGCGCGCCGGCCTCGTCGACGTCGGCCACGACCACGTGCGCGCCGGAGCCGGCGAGGGCCCTGGCCGCCGCCAGGCCGATGCCGCTCGCGCCGCCCGTGACGAGCGCCGTGCGGCCCTCGAGGTCCTGCTGCTGGGGCGTCTGGGACATGGGAGTCCTTCCTCTGGTCCGCCGTGCCCGCGGGGTGAGGGGCACGGATCATCGCCACGGTATGTGATCCGGGCCATGTTCGCGAAGGGCATCGCCGCACGGGAGCGGGCGCCGGACGGCGTCACACGGCGTCATGTCCGTCATCCGGGCCCCGAATGGCGCCGGGCGCACGCGTGCGGTTGGATGACAGGGTCACCATCCAGAGCGGCCGAGAGATCTGGCTCGACGACGCCGCAGCAACCCGGGCGACGGCCCCCGTCCCCTCCGGTGCTACCGCCAGGACCGATGGAAAGGACCGACGCCCCATGCTGCGCAGCACGGACCGCATCCGCACGACCCACGCCGGGTCCCTCCCGCGCACCCCGGCGCTGCTCGAGGCCAACCGGGCGAAGGGCGGCGCCCCGGGGCCCGAGCACGAGGCCCTGCTCCACGACTCCGTGCTGGACGTGGTCCGCCGGCAGCGCGAGGCCGGGATCGACGTGGTCAACGACGGCGAGTACGGCCACGCCATGGCCGCGGACGTCGACTACGGCGCGTGGTGGCACTACGTCTTCGCCCGGATCTCGGGCCTCACCCCGGGGGAGGTGGGACTGTGGGAGCAGGAGCCGCAGCGCTCCTCCCCCGGCCGCGTGGTCCTGACCAGCTTCGGGGACCGCCGGGACCGCCAGGCCTTCCACGACGCCTACACGGACCCCGCCTCGGGGATCACCACGGGCACGCAGGCGCCGTTCCCGAGGATCACCGGGAAGCTGGAGTACACGGGTCACGCGGCCGTGGAGGCCGACATCCGCCACCTCCGGGCCGCCCTGCGGGCCACGGGCGCGAGCGAGGGCTATCTCGCCGCGCTGTCCCCGGGCTCCTGCGCCCGGCTGGAGAACACCCACTACGCGGACGAGGACGAGGTGCTCGCCGCGTGCGCCGAGGTCATGCGCGAGGAGTACAGGGCCATCACCGACGCCGGGCTGATCGTGCAGATCGACGACCCCTCCATCGCGGAGAACTGGGACCAGGTCAACCCCGAGCCCGGCGTGGAGGACTACCTCGCGTTCACCCGCAAGCGCGTCGAGGCCCTCAACTACGCCCTGGAGGGGATCCCGGAGGAGCAGGTCCGCTTCCACCTGTGCTGGGGCTCCTGGCACGGCCCGCACACCACCGACCTCGGCTTCGAGCACCTGGTGGAGCTCGTGCTCTCCATCCGGGCGGGCGGCTACAGCTTCGAGGCCGCCAACGCCCGGCACGAGCACGAGTGGAGGGTCTGGCAGGACCACCGGCTGCCCGAGGGCAAGGTCCTCGTCCCGGGCGTCGTCTCCCACGCGACCAACGTGGTGGAGCACCCCGAGCTGGTGGCCGACCGGATCGAGCGCTTCGCCCGCCTGGTGGGGCGTGAGAACGTCATCGCCTCGACCGACTGCGGGCTGGGCGGGCGGATCCACCCGCAGATCGCCTGGGCCAAGCTCGAGTCGCTCGGCCGGGGCGCCGAGCTCGCCTCCCGCCGGCTCTGGTCCTGACCGGCACCGCCGCCGGCCGGTCCCCGCGACCGCCCGCCGCTCGCGGCCGGCCCCCAGCCGCCCGCCGCTCCCCCTGCTGTCCGCGGCTGCCCGCCGCTCCCGCCGCCCGCCGCTCCCGCCGCCCGTCGTTCCCGCCGCAAGTCGTTCCCGCCGCAAGTCGTTCCCCGAGGAGGACACGCATGACCATGCAGAACACCGACCACGTGCAGACCACGCACGTGGGCTCCCTGCCGCGCACCCCGCGGCTGCTGGAGGCCAACCGGCAGCACGCCGAGGGCACCATCACGTTCGAGCAGCTCACCGAGGAGCTCGCCGTCGGCGTCGAGGACGTGGTCCGCCGGCAGCGCGAGATCGGCCTGGACGTCGTCAACGACGGCGAGTACGGGCACACCATGTCCAGCGCGGTCGACTACGGCGCGTGGTGGAACTACTCCTTCTCCCGCCTCGGCGGGCTCACGCCGTCCGACGAGGACCGGTGGGCGTCCACGGAGAAGAGGCGCTCCTCGCCCGGGCACATCGTGCTCACGAGCTTCCCGGACCGCCGGGACCGCGAGCGGTTCCGGGAGGCGTACGAGGACCCGGCGTCGGGCATCCTCACGGGACGCTCCTCGACCACGCAGCCCAAGATCACCGGGCCGCTGAGCTACACCGGGCAGGAGGCGGTGGCCTCGGACGTGCGCCACCTCCGGGCCGCCATGACGGCCGCCGGGGCGGGGACCGGGTTCGTCGCCGCCCTCTCCCCCGGCTCCGCCGCGCGCGTGACGAACGAGTACTACCGGACCGACGAGGAGCTCGTCTACGCGTGCGCCGACGCGATGCGCGAGGAGTACCTGGCGATCACGGACGCGGGGCTGACCGTGCAGATCGACGACCCCTCCATCGCGGAGTCCTGGGACCAGGTCAACCCGGAGCCCACGGTGGAGGACTACCTGGCCTTCACGCAGCTGCGCGTCGAGGCGCTCAACCACGCGCTGCGGGGGATCCCCGAGGAGCAGGTCCGCTTCCACCTGTGCTGGGGCTCCTGGCACGGCCCGCACACCACGGACCTCGAGCTGAAGCACCTCGTGGACCTGATGCTGACCATCAACGCCGGCGGCTACACCTTCGAGGGCGCCTCCGCCCGCCACGCCCACGAGTGGAAGGTCTGGCGGGACCACCCGCTGCCCGAGGGCCGGGTCATCATCCCCGGAGTGGTCTCGCACTCGACGAACGTCGTGGAGCACCCGGAGCTGGTGGCCGACCGGATCGAGCAGTTCGCCTCCGTGGTGGGCCGCGAGAACGTCGTGGCCTCGACCGACTGCGGTCTGGGCGGACGGCTGCACCCCCAGATCGCCTGGGCCAAGCTCGAGTCCCTCGTCGAGGGCGCCCGCCTGGCCACGGAGCGCCTCTACCGCTGAACCGCCGCGGACACCCCGCCCCCGGGCCCGGTCCTCCCCCAGGACCGGGCCCGGGGGCGTTGCCGTGCCCGGCCGAGCCGGGGCCCGCACGGGATCCGCGTCACAGTCGTGACAGGAGCGCGGACGGTGTGCCGCACAGGGTGACAGGCGTCACGTCGAGCCGTAGTATCTCCCATAACTACCGAACGTTCGGTCACATTGCGTTCGGTTCCGCCGAGGACCTCGTCGTCCCCGATTTTCCTGGAGATCCCATGGCGCACACTTCATCCGCCCCGGCCGGGCGGCACGAGATGTCGCGCGAGGAGCGCAAGGTCCTCGCCGGCACCCTCGTGGGCACCACCATCGAGTGGTACGACTTCTTCATCTACGCCCAGGCGGCGGCCTTCGTCCTGGCCCCGCTGTACTTCGCCCCGCTGTCCGAGGAGAACGCCGGTCTCGCCCAGGTGGTCGCGTGGGCCTCCCTCGGCATCAGCTTCCTGTTCCGCCCGCTCGGCGCGGTGGTCGCCGGGCACCTCGGCGACAAGTACGGCCGCAAGCTCGTCCTGGTCCTCACCCTCGTGGGCATGGGCGCGGCGACGATGCTGATCGGCCTGCTGCCCACCTACGCCACCATCGGCGTCTGGGCGCCGATCCTCCTGGTGCTCCTGCGCGTCATGCAGGGCTTCTCCGCCGGCGGCGAGTGGGGCGGCGCGGCCCTGATGTCCGTGGAGCACGCCCCGCGCAACAAGCGCGGGCTCTTCGGCGCCTACCCGCAGATCGGCGTGCCGCTGGGCATGCTGCTCGCCACGGGCTTCATGTTCGCCGTCACCTCGGCGATGTCCCCCGAGGCCTTCCAGGCCTGGGGCTGGCGCATCCCGTTCATCTCCTCCGTGGTGCTCATCGTGGTCGGCTACCTGATCCGCAAGACCGTGGACGAGTCCCCGGTGTTCAAGGAGATGCAGCTGCGCAAGAAGGAGTCCTCCGCTCCCCTGGGCCAGCTGTTCAAGCACAACTCCAAGCAGGTCACCCTCGCGGCCCTGATCTTCGCCGCCAACAACGCCGCCGGCTACCTGGTCATCGCGTTCTTCGCCTCCTACGGCGCCAACGTGCTGGGCATGCCGCGCTCGCAGACCCTCATCGCGTCCCTGATCGGCGGCGTGGGCTGGCTCGTGTTCACGATGTTCGGCGGCTGGATCTCGGACAAGATCGGGCGCGTGCGCACCTTCCAGATCGGCTACGGGATCATCATCCTGTGGGCCGTGCCGATGTGGTTCCTGCTCGACACCGCGTCCCTGCCGCTGTTCGCCCTGTCCATCGTGATCCTCACCGTGGGCCTGGGCCCGTCCTACGGCCCGCAGTCGGCGCTCTACGCCGAGATGTTCCCCGCCCGGGTGCGCTACTCGGGCGTCTCGATCGGCTACGCCTTCGGCTCCATCATCGGCGGCGCGTTCGCCCCGATGATCGCCCAGCTGCTGCTCAACGAGACCGGGATGTCCTGGACGATCGGCGTCTACATCGCGGGCATCGCGATCGTCTCCTTCATCGCCGTGTCCATGGTCCCCAAGAACATCCAGGAGATCGACCTGCACGTCCAGGACGTGCACGAGGACTACGTCTCCGAGCACCCCGAGGCCGCCGAGATCCTCGCGGCCGCGGAGGCCGCCGAGCGCCGGCGCGACTGACCGCGACGGCAGCCCGGCACGGGCGGAGCCGCCCGCCGGCACCCACGGGTGCGGGCGGGCGGCTCCGCCCGTGCCGGCACCACCCCGAGCACACCCAGCTCCCGCCCCGGGCCCCGCCCCGAGCACACCCCGCTCACACCCAGGACCCCGCTCCGCCGGAAGGACTTCTCCATGACCACCCACACGACGCCCGATCCGCTGCTCCCCACGGTCTCCACGGCGGTGGCGGACGTGCTGGCCGAGCGCACCGACCACCTGTTCGGGCTGATGGGCAACGGCAACGCGCACCTGATCAGCTCGCTGACCTCCCGCGGCTTCGGCTTCACCTCCGCCCGGCACGAGGCCGCCACCGTGGCGATGGCCGATGCCTACCACCGGGCCACCGGGCGCGTCGGGGCGGCCACGACCACCTACGGGGCCGGGTTCACCAACACCTACACCGCCCTGGCCGAGGCCCGGATGGCCCGGATCCCGCTGGTCCTCGTCGTGGGCGACGCCCCCACCACGGGCGCCCGTGCCTTCGACATCGACCAGACCGGCGCGGCCGCCGCCGCCGGGGTCACCACCCTGACCGCCACCCCGTCCAACGCCACCGCGCTCACCCACCGCGCCTTCGACCTCGCCGCCCGCACCGTGCAGCCGGTGGTGCTGGCCATCCCCTACGACCACGCCACCGCCGCCCTCACCGAGCAGGTGGACCTGGAGCCGCTGCCGGCCAAGCCCGCCCACACCGCTGCGGCCGAGGAGCTCAACCGGATCGCCGGGCTGCTGCGGGGCGCGGAGCGGCCCCTGATCCTGGCCGGGCGCGGGGTGCTGCTGGCCGGAGCCAGCACCGCGCTCACCGAGCTCGGGGACCGCCTCGGAGCCCTGTTCATGACCTCCGTGATGGCCACCGGGGTCTTCGACTCCCCCTGGGACCTGGGCATCGCCGGGGGCTTCACCCGCGACCACCGCCTGGCCACGGCCCGCCAGGCCGACCTCGTCCTGGTCGCCGGGGCCTCGCTGAACGCCTTCCAGTCCCGCTACGGCACCCTCTTCGCCGAAGGCACCCCGATGATCCGCATCGACAACGAACCCGAGGCCGCGGTGGCCCACCCGGCCGTGACCGACTACCTGCGCGCGGACCTGGACGTGGCCCTGGCCGGGCTGCTGGCCCGCACCCCCGCCGTCGACCCGGCCCGCACCTGGCGCGCCGCGGCCCCCGAGGTCGCCGGGGACGCCTTCCGCTCCTCGGCCCCCACCGAGGACCCGGCCGAGTTCGGCCCCGACGGCCGGCTCAACCCCCGCGCCGTGGTCGCGGCCCTCGAGCACATCCTCCCCGCGGAGCGCTCGGTGGTGATGGACGGAGGCCACTTCATCGGCTGGGCCCCGATGTACCTCACCGTCCCCGACCCCCAGGCCATGGTCCTGGTCGGCACCGCCTTCCAGTCCATCGGCCTGGGCTTCGGCGCCGCCGCCGGGGTCTCGATCGCACGCCCCGAGCGCACCACCGTCTTCGTCACCGGCGACGGCGGCGGTCTGATGGGCCTGGCCGACCTCGAGACCTTCCTGCGCGCCACCCGCCGCGGGGTGATCGTGGTCCTCAACGACTCCGCCTACGGCGCCGAGCTGCACCAGTACGCCTCCAAGGGCCTGGACCCCACCGCGATGCTCATCGACGAGGTCGACTTCGCCGCCCTGGGCCGGGCGATGGGCGCGGCCGGGACCAAGGCCACCACCCTGGCCGACCTCCAGCACCTGCAGGACTGGCTGGACACCCACCAGGACGGGGTGTTCGTCCTGGACGTGGCCATCTCCCAGCAGGTCGTCGCCGAGTTCATGACCGCCTCCCTCACCGCCGGCCGCCGGCTCTGAGTCCCGCCCGGCCCCGCCCGGGTCAGCCGGCCGCCCCGGCCCGGCGCTCCACCGCCCGGACGAAGTCCGCGCACCGCAGCGGCCACCCGGCCAGCTCCTCGGGGCTGCCGGCCACGTGCAGGCCGTCCCCGGGCAGGACCTCGCGCAGCGCCTCGGCCGTGGACAGCGGGTGGGCGTCGTCGCCGGCCCAGGCCAGCACCAGGGCGGGCACGCCGATCCGGGCCAGCTCCCCGGCCGGAGGGAGGTCGGTCGCGGCGGCGCCGCGCAGCACGGCGGGGAGCAGCCGGGGGTCGACGCGCGGCGGGTGCGGCGCACGGTCCGCGACCGCCGGAGGCCGGACCGCGGCCCGCCCGGCCCGGAGGTAGGCCTCCAGGCCGTGGCGTTCCACGAGCGCCGCGCTCCCCCGGTACGTCCGGGCCTGGGCGCGGCGCGTCCCCCAGGCCGTCGAGGGCACGCACAGTGTGAGCGAGCGGAACCGTCCGGGGCGGGCCAGGGCCGCGTGCAGCAGCGTGGCCGCGCCCATGGACGGGCCGATGCCGTGCACCGGCTCCCCGGGAGCCACGGCGTCCAGCAGCTCCAGCAGGTCCTCGGCCAGCCGCGGCCAGGCCCAGTCCGCGGCCACCGGCTCCGCCGCGGAGCGGCCGTGCCCCCGGGCGTCGTAGCGCACGGTCCGGTGCCCGGTCAGCCCGGACGCCAGGTCGAGGCCACCGGCCGCGCTGGCCTCCCGGTCGGAGAGCAGCCCGTGCAGTTGGACCACCGGCGGGCCGGAACCGGTCACGTCGTAGGACAGTCGGCAGCGGGGCAGGTCGAGCGTCGGCATGCCGTCACGGTACGCGTAGATTGTGACCACCGGTGGACCGGGGTGTCCCGGGCGGCCGGACCGCTCCCGCCCGACCAGGAAGGTGCGCATGCGGCTGACCAGCATCTCGCAGGCCCGGCTGCCCGAGGGGCGTCTCTCCAGCTGCACGGTCCCCGTCACCGGCACCGGCCGTCCGCTGCCGGTGTCCTTCGACCAGGGCATGCACGTGGGCACCGGCCCCCGCCCAGGGTCCTGGATGGCGGTGTCCCTGGAGCTCGCTGCCCCCGTGAGCCGCGCGGAGCTCGGGGCGGCCTGGGCCGGGGTCGTGCAGCGGCACCACACGCTGCGCACCGTGTTCTCCGCCGACGACGACGGCCGGGTCCGGCTGCACGAGATCGCCGACGCCGTGCGGCCGGTGTGGACCGGCCACGACGTCGGCGCCTCCGGCACCCGGGCCGCTCTGCAGGCGGTGGCCGACAGCGCGTGCTCCCCGCTGGCCCGCCCCTCGCACCGGCTGTGCCTGATCGAGCCCGCGGCCGGGCCCGTCGTCGTCGTGCTCGCGGCCGACCACGCCCACGTGGACGCCTGGTCCCTGCCCCTGCTCGCCCGGGACCTCCTCGACGGGATGGCCGACCACCGCGCCGGGCGCCCGGTCGGGGCGGGCCGTGCGCCCGCGGCGTCCTTCGTCGAGCACACGCGCGAGCTCGCCGCGCGCCCGCCGGCACCGCCGCACGTCGCCCGGCGCTGGGCGCGGATCCTCGCGGACGGCGGCGGCACGATGCCGGTCTTCCCGCTGCCCCTGGGGGAGCTCGGCGCACCGGTGCCCGAGACCGTGACCACGCGCGACGTCCTGGACGCCGCGGACCTCGCCCGCCTGGAGGCCCGGGCGGGGGCGCTGCGCGTCCGGCTGCTGGTGCTGGTGGTCTCGGTGCTGACCCGGGCGACCGCGGACCTGGCGGGCCGGCCCCTGCGCGCGGTGCTGCCCGTGCACAGCCGCACTGAGCCGCGCTGGCGGGACGCCGTGGGCTGGTTCATCACCAACTCGGTGCTCGAGTGCTCGGACCCCGCCCCGGAGTCCTGCCGGGCCGCCGTCCGCGAGACCCTGGAGCTCGGCTCGCACGCCCTGGAGCCGATCCTGCGGCCCCACGGCGGCATGCCCGTGCCCCCGGGCATGTTCATGCTGTCCTACCTCGACTACCGGCGGCTGCCGGCCGCGCCGGCGCCGGAGCAGCGAGCGCAGCACATCTCCGCGGCCGCACCGACCACCGGGGTGCAGGTCTGGTTCGTGGTGGGCGAGGGCGGCCTGCACCTGCGCGCCCGCTACCCGGGCACCGGGCAGGCCCACCGGTCGGTGGGGGCGTGGCTGGACGCCGTCGGGGCGGGGCTGCGCGCCGCGGCCCGCCCGTAGCCGCGGCGGCCTCCGCTGCGCCCGCCCCGGCCGGCCCGCGGTCCCGCCGAGGCGGGCCGCGGCGCTGCCGGGGAGGGCCGCGGCGCTGCCGGGCGCGCCGCGGCGCCACCGGCGGGGGCGCGTGCGGACCTGCCGCGGACCCGGCGCCCCGACTATCCTGGGGGGAGCGGGCAGAAGGGGTCAGATGGACGATCGGACCGTCGCCAGGACACAGGCCAGGATGATCCGCACCGCGCTGACGAGCACCGGGCTGGGAGCCCGCGAGCTGTGGCTGCGGTACGTCCACCTGGGCGGAGAGGTCGGGGAGCTGGAGCTCGACGCCTACCTGCACCATGCCCTGTACCTGCCGCCCCGGCACCGGGACGTCCTCGCGCGGGCCGCCAACCAGCTGGCGCCCGGGCACCGCGTCCCGTGCAGCCGCGACCTGCGTCCCGAGGAGTTCCCGCCCGAGGTCTGAGCGTCCGGCCCGGGCCCGGCTAGCCTGCCCGCCGGGCCGGTGGCGCCGGGGCCGCGTGCTCCTTCTGCCACGGCCACCGCCCGGTGATCTCGAGCTCCAGGGACCAGCTGAGGAAGGTGCGCACGAGCACGATCAGCGCCAGGACGCCCACCGACTCGAACGTGGGGGTGATGGCGACGGTCTTGATGATGTCCGCGGCCACGAGCAGCTCCAGGCCCAGCAGGATCGAGCGTCCGAGCCGCTGCCGGTAGCTCTCGTAGGTGTCGCGGTCCCCGCCCCGGCGTCCCAGCAGCTCCCGCAGCGCCAGGAGGCTGGCCACCAGCGTCCCGATGACGATGGCGACCACGCCGGCGACGTCGACCGCCTCCCCGACGAGCTCCATGGACTCCTGGAACGACATCCTGCACCTCCCGTGACCCGGCGGACGCGCCGGTTCGTGCCGGCGACGAGGAGGCCAGGATCTCACGCCCGCCCGGCGACCACGGTGTCCGCGGTCCCGGTGTCCCGGGATCACCGTGCGGCTGTTGACCCGCGGGCGCCCGCGTGCGAAGGTTTGATGAACGATCGGTCAGTAAAGTCGGGCGACGATGCCCGGCCACCGGCCACTCCCCGTCGCGACAGGAGTCCATCCATGCCCTCCACCCCTCAGGCCCTCCTCGTCGGCGGGGCCCGCACCCCGGTGGGCCGCTACGGCGGCGCACTGGCGGGCGTGCGCCCCGACGACCTGGCCGCCCTCGTGGTCAAGCACGCGGTGACCGACGCCGGGATCGACCCGCACGACGTCGACGAGGTGATCCTCGGCAACGCCAATGGCGCCGGCGAGGAGAACCGCAACGTGGCCCGCATGGCCTGGCTGCTGGCCGGCTTCACCGACACCGTCCCGGGCATCACCGTCAACCGGCTCTGCGCCTCCGGGCTGTCGGCCATCATCATGGCCTCCCACATGATCAAGGCCGGGGCCGCCGACATCGTCGTCGCCGGCGGGGTGGAGTCCATGTCCCGGGCCCCCTGGGTCATGGAGAAGCCCGCCAAGGCCTACGCCAAGCCCGGGGAGGTCTTCGACACCTCCATCGGCTGGCGCTTCACCAACCCCGAGTTCACGAAGCACGACAAGATGACCTACTCGATGCCGGAGACGGCCGAGGAGGTCGCGATCGTCGACGGGATCTCGCGCGAGGACGCCGACGCCTTCGCCGTGGCCTCCCACGAGAAGGCGATCGCCGCGATCGACGCCGGGCGCTTCGCCGAGGAGATCGTGCCCGTCACCGTCACGGGCCGCAAGGGCGCCACGACGGTCGTGGACACCGACGAGGGCCCCCGCCCGGGCACCTCGATGGAGGCCCTCGCGAAGCTGCGCCCCGTGGTCGGCCACGGCACGGTCGTCACGGCCGGCAACTCCTCCTCCCTCAACGACGGCGCCTCGGCGATCCTCGTGGTCTCCGAGCGCGCCGCCGAGAAGTACGGACTGACCCCCCGCGCCCGGATCGTCGACGGCGCCTCGGCCGGGGTGCCGCCGCAGATCATGGGCATCGGCCCCGTCCCCGCGACCCAGAAGGTGCTCGAGCGCACCGGCTGGGGCATCGACGACCTCGGGGCGGTCGAGCTCAACGAGGCCTTCGCCTCCCAGTCCCTGGCGTGCATCCGCCGCCTGGGCCTCGACGCGGGCACCGTCAACAACGACGGCGGAGCCATCGCGCTCGGTCACCCGCTGGGCTCCTCCGGCTCCCGGCTGGTCGTCACGCTGCTGGGCCGGATGGAGCGCGAGGGCGCCGACCGCGGCCTGGCCACCATGTGCGTGGGCGTGGGCCAGGGCACCGCGATGCTCGTGGAGAAGCTCTGATGGTGGGCCCCAGCGAGATCCTCGGCGGGGAGTTCACCGCCCTGCGGCTGGAGGAGCGCGAGGACCGCCTGCACGTGGTCCTGGACCGCCCCGCCGTGCGCAACGCCATCGACGCGACCATGGTCGAGGAGCTGCACACCGTGTGCGCCCACCTGGAGCGCCACCCGAAGATCCTGATCCTCTCCGGCACCGAGGTCAACGGCAAGGGGATCTTCGCCTCCGGGGCCGACATCGCCCAGCTGCGCGAGCGCCGCCGCGACGACGCCCTGGCCGGGATCAACTCCCGGATCTTCGACCGCATCCACCACCTGCCCATGCCGGTGATCGCCGCGATCGACGGCTACGCCCTGGGCGGGGGCGCGGAACTGGCCTACGCCGCGGACTTCCGCATCGCCACCGCGCACCTGAAGATCGGCCAGCCCGAGACCAACCTGGGCATCATCGCCGCCGCCGGCGGGCTGTGGCGGCTGAAGGAGCTCGTCGGGGAACCGGTCGCCCTGGACATCCTGCTGGCCGGGCGGATCCTCGACGCGCAGGAGGCCTTGGCCCTGCACCTGGTCACCGAGCTGCACGAGCCCGCCGGGCTGGTGGCCGCCGCGCACGCGCTGGCCGACCGGATCGGCGCCCAGGACCCGCTGGCGGTGCGGATCTCCAAGCGGGTCTTCGCCGCCCCGCCGGCCGCCCACCCGCACATCGACGAGCTCGCCCAGGCCGTGCTCTTCGAGTCCCAGGCCAAGTTCGACCGCATGCAGGCCTTCCTCGACCGCAAGAAGAAGTAGGAGCACCCCGACCATGACCGAGAAGCACGCACTGACCGTCCCCGCCGTCGTCGGCGTCCTGGGCGGAGGCCGGATGGGCGCGGGCATCGCCCACGCCTTTCTCCTCGCCGGGGCGCAGGTGACCGTGGTGGAGCGGGACGGGCAGGCCGCCGAGGCCGCGCAGGAGCGGGTCGAGCGGGACCTCGCCAAGTCCCTGGAGCGCGGGAGCGTGGACGGGAACCTGGACGAGTGGTCGCAGAACCTCACGCTGTCCCTGGACTACGCCGACTTCGCCGGGTGCGACCTGGTCGTGGAGGCGGTCCCGGAGGTCTGGGACCTGAAGGTCTCCGCCCTGCAGGAGGTCGAGCGCCACCTGGCCGAGACCGCATGGCTGGCCACCAACACGTCCTCGCTGTCCGTGGACGGGCTCGCCGAGCAGCTGGCCCGCCCCGAGCGGTTCTGCGGCCTGCACTTCTTCAACCCCGTGCCGGCCTCGAAGCTCGTGGAGGTCGTGAACTCGAAGCGCACCGGCGAGGAGCTCAGGCGGCTCTCGGTGCGGTGGGTCGAGGGCCTGGGCAAGACCCCGGTGGTCGTCAACGACGCCCCCGGCTTCGCCTCGTCGCGGCTGGGCGTGGCGATCGCCCTCGAGGCGATCCGCATGGTCGAGGAGGGCGTGGCCTCCCCGGAGGACATCGACAACGCCATGGTGCTGGGCTACCGGTTCCCGGTCGGTCCCCTGGCACTGACGGACATCGTGGGCCTGGACGTCCGCCTGGGCATCGCCGAGTACCTCGAGTCGCAGCTGGGCCCGCGCTTCGCCCCGCCGCAGCTGATGCGGGACATGGTGGCCCGCGGCGAGCTGGGCCGCAAGACCGGCAGGGGCTTCTTCACCTACGACCGGTAGCTCCCGCAGCCCCGCCGCCGAATCCACCGGTTCCGTCCGGGACCGCACGAACCGTGCCGCCGTCCCGGGCGGAACCGGTGCGTTCGCGCGCCCGAGCGGAGCGGAGCGGGGCGGGAGGGCGGCGTCGGAGGCGGGGCCTATCGTGGGGGCATGCAGGCACAGCCCGGCGCCCCCGCCACCTGGGACGGCGCGCTCAACGCCCGGCACCTGGCCGGGGACGTGTGGCGGATGGGCCGCTCCGAACGGCTGACCCCCGCCGGCTGGCGCGCCGCCGCGGCGGACGGCGTGCGCACGGTCGTGGACCTGCGCAACGCGGACGAGCGGCGGCGCCGGCCCACCGACCCCGCCGACGACCCGGCCGCCCGCGCCGGCATCACGGTGCTGCACCGCCCCACCGAGGACCCCTCCCATCCGCAGTTCCCGCTGGTGGGCACGCCGTACCTCAACCATCCGCGCGGGTACCGCGACTACCTGCGGCTGTTCCCGGGTCCCCTCGCCGAGGCGGTGCGGGCGGTGGCGACCGCCGAGGGCGCCGTGGTGGTGCACTGCTCGGCCGGCCGCGACCGGACCGGGGTGCTCGCGCTGCTGCTCCTGGGCCTGGCCGGCGCACCGCCGGAGCGCCTCCTCGCGGAGGACGAGGCCGCCGCACGCGGGATCAACGAGTGGCACCGCGTCTCGCCGGTCCCCCACCCGGTGGAGCGCCACCACCCCGAGCACGAGCTCACGGCGCTGCTGGCGGAGCGCAGTGCGGCCCTCCGGGATCTGCTGAGGGGTTTCGACGCCGAGCGCTGGCTCGTGGACGCCGGGCTGGCCCCCGGGGAGCTCGACTCCCTGCGCCGGCGGCTGGGGCGTCCGTCCTGACCGGCCCCCGGACGGCCTAGTTCCCGGCCCGGGCCTGCTCCGGCCGGTCCTTGAGGAAGTTCGTGATCCGCACGGTGCACAGCCGCGCGCCGTCCTCGTGCTCGATGACCACCTCGTGGCAGGTGAGGGACCGGCCGAGCTGCAGGGCGGTGGCCGTGGCCGTCACGGTGCCCGTGCGGGAGGAGCGGTGGTGGGTGGCGTTGACGTCCACGCCCACGGCGACCTTGCCCATGGTGGACGCGTGGATCACCGCCGCCCAGGAGCCCACGGCCTCGCCGAGGGCCACCATGGCCCCGCCGTGGAGCAGGCCCAGCGACTGACGGTTGCCCTCGACCGGCATGGACGCCACCACCCGCTCGGCCGACTCCTCGAGGACGGTGACCCCCATCTTCTCGTCGAGCTCCCCCAGGACGATGCGCCAGGGCTCGTGGGTCTCGGTGGTGGTCATGGCGCTCCTCGGGGACTCGGCGGCGTGGCACGGAACCGGGGTGGGGCGGTGGTCCCGGGGTGTGACGTAGGTTATCGTGGTCATAATACCGAACGATCGGTCAGGATGCGGGTGGCGGACCGCCCGCACGCACCCGAGCGAAAGGACCACCCACCGTGGCAGCACAGACCCGGACCATCCTCCCCAGCTACCTGCAGGGCCGGTGGTGGACGCCGGAGGACCCGCAGAAGGTCACCGAGGTGACCGACGCCTCGACCGGCGAGGTCATGGCGCACGTGTGCACGGACGGCATCGACATCGCCTCCGCAGTGGACCACGGCCGGACCGTGGGCCAGCGGGCCCTCGGGGAGCTCACCATCCACGACCGGGCCCTGCTGCTCAAGCAGCTCGCCCAGTACCTGAACGAGCACAAGCAGGAGCTCTACGACCTCTCCTACGCGACCGGCGCCACCCTGAAGGACCACTTCTTCGACGTGGACGGCGGCATCGGCACCCTCTTCACGTTCTCCTCCAAGGGCCGGCGGGAGCTGCCCAACGCCAACGTCATCGTGGACGGCGCCGTGGAGCAGCTCTCCAAGGACGGGTCCTTCCTGGGCGAGCACGTCTACACCCGCATGCCCGGCGTCGCCGTGCAGATCAACGCGTTCAACTTCCCCGTGTGGGGCATGCTCGAGAAGTTCGCCCCGGCCTTCCTCGCGGGCATGCCGACCCTGGTGAAGCCGGCGACCCCCACCGGCTACGTCACCGCCGCCTGCGTGCGCCTGATGCTCGACTCCGGCCTCCTGCCCGAGGGCTCCCTCCAGCTGGTCTCCGGCTCCGCCCGGGACCTGCTCGACCACCTGGACTACCGCGACCACGTGGCCTTCACGGGCTCCGCGGGCACCGCGCAGTCGCTGCGCCGGCACGACAACGTGCTCAACGGCGGGGTGCGCTTCACCGCCGAGACCGACTCCCTCAACGCCGCGATCCTCGGCCCCGACGCCACCCCGGAGACCCCGGAGTTCGAGGCGTTCGTCAAGGCGGTGTTCACCGAGATCACCTCCAAGGCCGGGCAGAAGTGCACGGCGATCCGGCGCGTGATCGTCCCGCGCGAGCGCGTGGAGGACGTCGTGGCCGCCGTCGCCGAGCGCGTGCAGCAGCGCGTGGTCATCGGCGACCCCCGCACCGAGGGCGTCACCATGGGCGCCCTGGCCTCGAAGGAGCAGCAGGGCGAGGTGCGCCGCGCCGTGGAGCGCCTGATCGCCGCCGGCGGCACCGTCCGCCTGGGCGGGCCGGACGCCCCCGTGGGCGACGCCGACGCCGAGGCGGGGGCGTTCTTCCCGGTCACGGTGCTGTCCTTCGAGGACCCGGACACCCCCGAGGTGCACTTCGTCGAGGCCTTCGGGCCCGTGACCTCCGTCCTGGGCTACACCGACGTCGACGACGCCGTGCGCCTGGCCGCGCTGGGCGGCGGCTCGCTCGTGGCGACCGTGTGCACGGACGACGGCGCGACCGCCGCCCGCTTCGCCGCGGGCATCGGCTCCCACCACGGACGCGTGCACTTCCTCAACCGCCAGGACGCGAAGACCTCCACCGGTCACGGCTCCCCCATGCCGCACCTGGTCCACGGCGGACCGGGCCGCGCCGGCGGCGGTGAGGAGCTGGGCGGCGTGCGCGGCGTCAAGCACTACATGCAGCGCACGGCGATCCAGGGCCCGCCGGACATCCTCACCGCCGTGACCGGCGTGTGGCACCGCGGTGCCGCGGCGAACACGGTGACCCGCGAGGCGGTCGAGAACGGCACGGGCGAGCACCCCTTCCGCAAGTCCCTGGCGAGCCTGCGGATCGGCGACCAGTTCGCCTCCGAGCTGCGCACCGTGACCCTCGAGGACATCACCGAGTTCGCCGAGCGGACCGGTGACACGTTCTACGCGCACACCGACGAGGAGGCCGCCACGGCCAACCCGTTCTTCCCGCGCCGGGTGGCCCACGGCTACCTGCTGGTGTCCTGGGCGGCCGGGCTGTTCGTGGAGCCGGCCCCCGGCCCCGTCCTGGCGAACTACGGGCTGGAGAACCTGCGGTTCATCACGCCGGTGACCTACGACGACGCGATCCGGGTGACCCTCACCGCCAAGCAGATCACCCCGCGGGTGACCGACGAGTACGGCGAGGTCTGCTGGGACGCGGTCCTGCACAACCAGCACGACGAGATCGTGGCGACCTACGACGTGCTCACGCTGGTGGCGAAGACCTGGCCCACCGCCTGACGCTCCGCGCCGCACGGACTTCCCGGGGGTGCCGCCGGCCGCAGGGCCGGCGGCACCCCCGGGAACTCCCCGCACGCCGCGCTCCGCCGGGAGGACGGCGACCGGGCGGTCCGCCTAGGACGCTCCCTCGACCGTGGCCTCGTCCAGGTAGGGCTCGCCGGCGTGCTCGGCGTAGAAGCCCTGCTCGTCCTCGTCCCCGCCCGCCTCCTCGGTCACGGGCGGCTCGAAGTCCTCGCGGAGGGTGCCCGTCACCTCGACCACGGCGCCCTCCTCGAGCTCCGGGGCCGCGTACCGGGCGCTGACCAGCAGCGGGTCCGTCCCCGGCGCCCCGGGAGCGGTGATCACGTAGGCGCTCCGGGAACCGATCAGGTCGCTCACCTCGCCGCGCAGCCGCACCTGCTCTCCGGCGTAGTCGGACAGCCCCGCCCGGAACGCCTCGTCGTAGGGGCCGTCATAGGCGAGATCGACTGCGGTGTCCGCCGTCCCCGGTGTCCGGGGGGCCGTGGCGCCGGCCGTCCCGGTGGACGACTCGGTGGACGACTCGGCCGCCGGTCCGGAGGTCTGCGTGCCGGCGCACCCCGCTGTCGCCAGGACAGCCAGGGCGAGCGCCGCCGAGACGATCGGGCGGCTCCAGGTGCGTTCTGTCGTGGTGGTCGTCACGGCACTCCTTCTCGTGGACACGGTCTCTCCGGACCCGGCGGGACGGCAGCGTCCCTCCGGGCACCATCCTCGCGCACCGGACCCGGTCCGAGCACCCCGCACCCGGGAGCGGGTCAGCGCGCCCGCAGCCCGGAGAAGGCGAGCAGGACGACCGTCTCGGCCAGCTCCTCCCACGCCTGGCCCGCCTGGGGCCGGTACCAGTCGACGATCGAGTTGATCATGCCCAGGAGCAGCCGGGAGGCCGAGCGTCCGCTGAGGTCGCCGCGCAGGTCCCCCTCGGCCTGTGCCTGCTCGATGAGCGCCCCCACCCGGCGGGTGATCGCGCGGCGGCGCTCGAGGGCGCTGGTCTCGACCTCGGAGTTGCCCCGCAGCCGCAACAGCAGCGTCACGTAGGGCATCTGCTCCACGAGCACGCGCACGGTCCCCCGGATCACCTGCTCGAGCCGCTGGACCGCGGGCGCCTCGGTCCGCTCCGCGGAGGCCAGGACCTCCTCGAGCGCGTCCAGGGCGCGGCCCAGCGCCTGCTCGAGGATCGCCTCCTTGGACTCCACGTGGTGGTAGATCGCGGACTTGGAGATGCCCAGGTGCTTGGAGAGCGTGCCCATCGACGTGGCGTCGTAGCCGTGGACGTTGAAGACCTCCACGCACACGGCGAGCAGCGTCTCGCGGTCGTAGCCGGGCCGGCCGCGGCGCGGGGCCGCGGCACGGTCCGGGGAGGCGGGCGCCGGTGCGTGCGTCATGAGGACCTCGATCTCGGTGGGGACGGGCAGGACAACGATCCTACGACGCGAGGAGCCCCCGAGCGGTCTCGGGGGCTGGTCGCGGCACGGGTGGGCGTGCGGGGCGTCACGCGTCCTTGCGGTGGTCGTAGACGCGGCGCAGCTTGCCGGAGGACCGGGCGAGGGTGCCCGGCTCGGCGATCCGGATCGAGGCCGAGGACCCGATCTTCGTCTTGATGGCGTGCAGCAGCTTCTGGCCGCCGGCCTCGGCGGCCTCGACCGTCACCTGCTCGCGCCGCTCGATGTTGATGGTCATCTGGTCCATCCGGTGCGGCCGGGTGATCTCGAGCGTGAAGTGCGGGCTCAGCTCCGGCACCTGCAGGGCCAGCTCCTCGATCTGGGACGGGAACAGGTTCACCCCGCGCAGGATGATCATGTCGTCGGAGCGGCCCGTGATCCGGCCCATCCGCCGGTGCCCGGGCCGGTCCGTGCCGGGGAGCAGCCGGGTCAGGTCGTGGGTGCGGTAGCGGATGATCGGCAGGGCCTCCTTGGTGAGCGCCGTGAACACGAGCTCCCCGGGCCGTCCGGTCTCCTGCACCTCGTCGGTGAACGGGTCGATGATCTCGGGCCGGAAGTGGTCCTCCCAGATGTGCGAGCCGTCCTTGGCGGCGGCGGACTCCCCGGCCACGCCGGGTCCCATCACCTCCGAGAGACCGTAGATGTCGCACGCGTCGACGTCGAAGGCCGTCTCGATCTCCCGGCGCATCTCCTCGGTCCAGGGCTCCGCCCCGAGCACCGCGGTGCGCAGCGACGACTCCCGGGGGTCCAGGCCGAGCTTGCGGAAGCCGTCCGCGATGGTCAGCAGGTAGGTGGGGGTGGAGAGGATGGCCTGGGGCTCGAAGTCGCGGATCATCTGGACCTGCTTCTCGGTCTGCCCGCCCGACATGGGGATGACGGCGCAGCCCAGGCGCTCGGCGCCGTAGTGGGCGCCGAGCCCGCCCGTGAACAGGCCGTAGCCGTAGGCGTTGTGCACCTTGTCCCCGGGGCGCACGCCCGAGAGCCGGAAGCAGCGGGCCACGAGGGCCGCCCAGGTGTCGAGGTCGTTCTGGGTGTAGGCCACCACGGTGGGCTGCCCGGTGGTGCCGGAGGAGGCGTGGATCCGCCGCACCTCGCTCATCGGCACCGCGAGGGACTTGAACGGGTACGCCTTGCGCAGGAACTCCTTGTCCGTGTACGGGAAGAGCCGGAGGTCCTCGAGCTGCGTGAAGTCGCCCGGGTGCACCCCGTGGCCGTCGAAGAGCTCCCTGTAGGCGGGGACGTTCTCGTAGGCGTGGTGCAGGGTCCAGCGCAGCCGCTCGACCTGCAGGGACTCGACCTGGTCCCGGCTCATCGTCTCCTCGGGGTCCGGCTGCGAGCGGTCCGCGGGGGCGGGGGCAGGGGTGTAGGGATTGGGGACGGAGCACTCGGTCATGATCAGACTTCCTCGGGCTGCGGGACAGACGGCTGGGCGGGCTGCAGGACGGGTTCGGCGGGGCGCTCCGCGGACGTCGCCGAGCGCAGGGCCGGGTTCGGGATGGTGCGGCTGCGGCCCCGGAACTCGGCGATGAGCCGGTCGCCGGCCAGGACCTGGATGTCGTAGACGCCGCTGCGCCCGGCCTGGGCGCGCACGGTCCCCACGGCGGTGAGCTCCTGCCCGCGGTAGGCCGAGGCGAGGAAGTTGATGTCCACCCCCGCGGCCACCGTGATGGTGCTGCCGTCGCCGGCCGGGTCGTTGCACGCGAGGGCGAAGCAGGTGTCCGCGAAGGCGAAGACCATGCCGCCGTGGGCGATGCCGAACCCGTTGAGCATCTCCTCCCTCAGCGTCATGCGGATCCGGGCGTGACCGTACTCGGCATGGTCCACGGTGATGCCCATCCAGCGCGAGGTGTGGTCCCCCGCGAGGATCGGATGGCCCTGGGACATGTAACTCTCCTCACAGTTCACGACCGAATGTTCAGTAGACAATCCCACTCCGGCCCCGGTGTCAACCCGGGGGCCGCGGCGGACGGAACCGGGTCGCCGCCGCGTTCCACCTGTTGACGACGCCGACGGGGACCCATATCCTGAACGAACGGTCAGTTAGTCGCGTGCGGCCCTCCCGCCCCGCGGCGCCATCTCGTCGGAAGAGGGACACCATGACTACGCAGAACACGGGACTCCACGCCGTGCCCGCGGCGGACGCCGCGGAGCAGGCGGAGCTCGACCGCGCGGGCCAGGAGCACTTCGAGCGCATCATCGCCGAGGACTCCCGGATCGAGCCGCGCGACTGGATGCCCGCCGCCTACCGCAAGACGTTGGTCCGCCAGGTCTCCCAGCACGCCCACTCCGAGATCATCGGCATGCAGCCGGAGGGCAACTGGATCTCCCGGGCGCCCTCCCTCAAGCGCAAGGCCATCCTGATGGCCAAGGTGCAGGACGAGGCCGGCCACGGGCTGTACCTCTACTCCGCCGCCGAGACGCTGGGCACCCCGCGCTCCGAGCTCAACCAGCAGCTGCTGGACGGCCGCGCCAAGTACTCCTCGATCTTCAACTACCCCGCGCGCACCTGGGCCGACATGGGCGCCATCGGCTGGCTCGTGGACGGCGCGGCGATCGCCAACCAGGTCCCGCTGTGCCGGGCCTCCTACGGGCCGTACGGCCGGGCCATGGTCCGCATCTGCAAGGAGGAGTCCTTCCACCAGCGCCAGGGCTGGGAGATCCTCTACGAGCTCTCCCACGGCACGCCCGCCCAGAAGCAGATGGCGCAGGACGCCGTGAACCGCTTCTACGGCCCCTCCCTGCAGATGTTCGGCCCCCCGGACGACGACTCGCCCAACTCGAAGCAGTCCATGGCGTGGAACATCAAGCGCTTCTCCAACGACGAGCTGCGCCAGCGGTTCGTGGACATGATCGTGGAGCAGGCCGCGGCGCTGGACCTGACCCTGCCGGACCCGGACCTGAAGTGGAACGAGGAGCGCGGCCACTACGACTACGGACCGCTGGACTGGGACGAGTTCAAGGCCGTCGTCGGCGGCCGGGGACCGTGCAACCTCCAGCGCATGCAGCGCCGCCGCACGGCGCACGAGGACGGCGCCTGGGTCCGCGAGGCCGCCGCCGCCTACGCCCGCAAGACCGCCGCGGAGCGCGCCTCCGCCGAACTCATCGGAGCCTGAGCATGAGCGAGAACACCGTGAGCCCGATCGGGACCCCCTCGGACGAGTGGCCCCTGTGGGAGGTGTTCGTGCGGTCCTCGCGCGGGCTCTCCCACGTCCACGCCGGATCCCTGCACGCCCCGGACGCCACGATGGCGGTGCGCAACGCCCGGGACCTGTACACCCGCCGCAACGAGGGGACCTCCGTGTGGGTCGTGCCCTCCGCGGCCATCACGGCCTCGGACCCCGACTCCAAGGGCGGCTTCTTCGAGTCCGCGCAGGGCAAGAGCTACCGCCACGCCACGTACTACACCAAGAGCGAAGGGGTGAAGCACCTGTGAGCTACGCATCCCACGAGTCCGCGACCCGGCAGAGCGCGGGCGAGGCGATCACCGCGGAGGACATCCAGGCCGGCGGCGCGAAGGCTCCCGAGGACGTGGCCCGCTACGCCCTCGCCCTGGGCGACGACGCCCTGATGCTCGCCCAGCGCCTCGGCTGGTGGATCGCCCGGGCCCCGGAGCTCGAGGAGGACATCGCGCTGGCGAACATCGCGCTGGACCTGCTCGGGCACGCCCGGTTCTTCCTCACCTACGCGGGCACCGCGTGGGGCAAGACCGAGGACGACCTCGCCTACTTCCGCGACGAGGAGGAGTTCCGCTCCTGCCGGCTCGTGGAGCAGGAGAACGGCGACTTCGGGCAGACCATCGCCCGGCAGCTGATCTTCTCCTACTACCAGTACGAGCTCTACCGCCGCCTGGTCCGCTCCACCGACCCGACGCTCGCGGCGATCGCGGACAAGGCGCTCAAGGAGATCGAGTACCACCAGGACCACGCGAGCCAGTGGATCCTGCGCCTGGGCCTCGGCACGGAGGAGTCCCGGCGCCGCGTCCAGGCCGGGCTCACCTACATGTGGCCCTACGTGGACGAGCTGTTCCACGACGACGAGCTCGTCCGGTCCCTCGGCGACGTCGCCGTGCTCCCGTCCTCCCTGCGCGCCGACTTCGACCGGCGGATCACCGCGGTGCTGGACGAGGCGGGGCTGTCCGTGCCCGAGGTCCTGGGCGCGTGGGGCGGCGACCGCTCCGGGCAGTTCAGCGAGCAGCGCGGGCACATTCTCGCCGAGATGCAGGTGCTCGCCCGCCAGCACCCCGGCGCCACCTGGTGAGGAGGCGGTGACGATGACCGATCACGAGCAGGCGGGCGGCACGCAGGTCACCGGCCGGGAGCTGCGCCCCCGGGACGAGGCAGCCGGCCGTGTCTGGGACGTCGCCGCCACGGTCAACGACCCGGAGATCCCCGTGCTCTCCATCGCCGACCTCGGCATCCTGCGCGGCGCCCGGGTCGAGGACGGGCGCGCCGTCGTCGTCATCACCCCGACCTACTCCGGGTGCCCCGCGATGGAGACCATCACCACGGACGTCACCCGGGCGCTCAACGCCGAGGGCTGGGACGACGTGCGGGTGGACCTCGTGCTGCAGCCGGCCTGGACCACGGACTGGATGAGCGAGGACGGCAAGCGCAAGCTCGACGCGTACGGCATCGCCCCGCCCACCGGCCGGGCCGCCGCCGGCCCCGTGCGGCTGGGGCTCGCCGTCAAGTGCCCGCGCTGCCACTCCCTGAACACCCGCGAGCTGACCCGCTTCGGGTCGACCGCGTGCAAGGCGCTCCACGTCTGCAACGAGTGCCTGGAACCCTTCGACTACTTCAAGGTGCACTGATGACCGAGATCACCGCTCCCGCCCGGCGCCGGGCCACGTTCAACACCCTCCAGGTCTCCCAGGTCCGCAAGCTCACCGCGGACTCCGTCGAGGTCGCCTTCGCGGTGCCCCCGGAGCTCGTGGACGACTACGACTACCTGCCCGGCCAGTACGTGGCGCTGCGCGCCCGGATCGACGGGCAGGAGGTCCGCCGGTCCTACTCGATCTGCGCGGAGCCCCGGCCGGGCGAGATCCGGGTGGCGATCAAGCAGGACATCGGCGGGGTCTTCTCGACCTGGGCCAACAGCTCCCTGAAGGCCGGCGACACGCTCGACGTCATGAACCCGCAGGGCGCGTTCATCTCCAAGCTCGGGCTCACGAGCATGAATGACCCCGAGAGGCTCGCGGCCGAGGAGGTCGCCAAGAACGCGTCGGTCCACCTCGTGGCCTTCGCCGCGGGCTCCGGGATCACCCCGATCATGGCGATCGCCAAGGCCGTGCTGCGCGCCTCGGAGACCTCCACGTTCGACCTCGTCTACGCGAACCGCTCCGCCATGGAGGTGATGTTCGCCGAGGAGCTCGGGGACCTCAAGGACAAGTACCCCTCCCGCCTGGCGGTCCACCACGTGCTCTCCCGCGAGCAGCGGATCAGCCCGCTGATGTCCGGGCGGATCGACGCCGACAAGCTCAAGGACATCCTGGACGAGGTCCTCCAGGTGGAGCGGACCGACGAGTGGTTCCTGTGCGGGCCGTTCGAGCTCGTGCAGCTGTGCCGGGACACCCTCGCCGAGCGCGGCGTCCCGGAGGAGAAGATCCGCTTCGAGCTCTTCAGCACCGGCCGCCCCGACACCCCGCAGGGGCAGCAGGGACGCGTGGTCCCGGAGGACCCCTCGGGCGAGCGCTACGACATCACGTTCACCCTCGACGGGCTCTCCTCCTCCATCGAGTCCCCGAAGAACGCCCAGGAGACCGTCCTCAACGCCGCCCTGCGGGTGCGCCCCGACGTCCCGTTCGCGTGCGCCGGCGGGGTCTGCGGCACGTGCCGGGCGAAGGTGGTCTCCGGGGAGTTCGTGATGGAGGAGAACTACGCCCTCGAGCAGGACGAGATCGAGAAGGGCTACGTGCTCACCTGCCAGACCCGTCCCACCTCCGAGCAGCTCACCGTCGACTTCGACGCCTGAGCCGCGCACCCGGGGCCCGGCACCGCCCAGGTGCCGGGCCCCGGGCGCGCCGACCCCCGTCCCCCACCGCACCGAGGAGCAGCAGTGATCGACCTGACCATCGACGGATCCGTGGCCGAAGTGGTGCTCAACGCGCCCGGGAAGATGAACGCCCTGGACGAGGCGGCGCTCGCCGAGCTCGGCGACGCCTACGCCGAGGCCGCCCGCGCCGGGGTCCGGGCCCTCGTGCTGCGCGGCGAGGGCCGCGGCTTCTGCGCCGGCCGGGACATCTCCGCCGTGGACCCCGCGAGCGACGACGCCCACGGCTACCTGGCCGGGAAGGTCACCCCGCTGCTGCGCGCCATGACGCAGTTCCCCGCCCCGACGTTCGCCGCCGTGCAGGGCGCGTGCCTCGGCGTGGGACTCGGCCTGGCGATCGCCACGGACGTGGTCTACGTCGCGGACACCGCCAGGATCGGCTCCCCGTTCGCGAAGCTGGGCGCGACCCTCGACTCCGGCGGGCACGCCCTGTTCACGGAGCGGCTCGGCGCCCACCGGACCCTCGACCTCATCTACACGGCCGAGCTGATGAGCGGCCAGGAGGCCGTGCGCTCCGGGCTGTTCAGCCGCTCGGTGCCCGCCGAGGAGCTGCTCGAGCTCACCCGCGCCAAGGCGGCGGCCGTGGCCGAGGGCGCGACCGGCGCGTTCCTCGCCTCCCGCGAGCTCGTGGCCCAGATCCGCGACGAGCGCCTGGGGCTGTGGGAGTCCGTGGACAACGAGAACCGGGTGCAGGGCGAGCTGTGCCGCAGCGCCGACTACGCGGAGGGCTTCGCCGCGTTCCAGCAGAAGCGCGCACCGCGCTTCACCGGCGCCCGGGGCTGACCCGCCCCACGGCGCCGCCCCTGCCGCCGCGGGCCCCGGGACGTCCCCGGGGCCCGCGGGCGTTAAGCGGTCGGGGAACAGCCCGCCCGCCCCGCCCCGCGCCGGTTAATGTGGTGGGCATGACATCTACGGTGACCTCTTCGGTGTTCGACCTCTCCGGCTTCGACCGCTCCGTCCGCCCCCAGGACGACCTCTACCGCCACGTCAACGGCACGTGGCAGCGCCGGACCGAGATCCCCGACGACAAGCCGTCCGTGGGCGCGTTCATCGAGCTGCGGGACCAGGCGGAGGCCGCCGTGCGCGAGCTCATCACCCGGGCCCGGGCCGGGGACCCGGACGCCGTGGAGTCCAAGATCGCGAACCTCTACGCCTCCTTCATGGACGAGGAGCGGATCGAGGCCCTCGGCGCCTCCCCCCTGGCCCCGGACCTCGCCGAGGTCGACGCCGTGGCGGACGTGCCCGGTCTGGTGCGCCACCTCGGCCGGATGATCCGGCGGGGCACGGGAGGGCTCGTGGGCATCGACGTGGACGCCGATCCGGGCGACCCCGAGCGCCAGCTCGTGTTCGTGGGCCAGGCCGGCCTGGGCCTGCCGGACGAGGAGTACTACCGGGACGACCAGCACGCGACGATCCGCGGGAAGTACCTCGAGCACGTGCGGACGATGCTGTCCCTGGCAGGGGTCGAGGACGCCGAGGCGCAGGCCCGTGCGGCCGTGGACCTCGAGACGCGGATCGCCTCCCACCACTGGGACAAGGTCACGGTCCGCGACCTCACCAGGATGTACAACCCCATGGGCTTCGAGGAGCTCGCGGCCTCCGGCGCGGTCCTCGACTGGCGGCTGCTGGCCGAGGGCGCGGAGCTCCCCGCGACGGCGCTGGAGACGGTGGTCAACGCCCAGCCGTCCTTCTTCACCGGGGTCGAGGAGCTGCTCACGGACGAGCTGCTCCCGGCGTGGCGGTCCTGGGCGCGCTGGCACCTGGTCTCCGCCCGCGCCTCCTACCTGTCCTCCGCGTTCGTCGAGGAGGACTTCGCGTTCTACGGCACCGTGCTCTCCGGCACCCCGCGGCTCAAGGACCGCTGGAAGCGCGGGGTGGAGCTGGTCAACGGCGTCCTCGGCGAGGCCGTGGGCGAGCTCTACGTCGCGGCGCACTTCTCCCCCACCGCCAAGGAGCGGATGGACGAGCTCGTGGCCAACCTCCTGGAGGCCTACCGCGTCTCGATCACCGGCCTGGACTGGATGACGGAGCAGACCCGGCAGGAGGCGCTCAAGAAGCTCTCCCAGTTCACCCCGAAGATCGGCTACCCGGAGCAGTGGAAGGACTACTCCTCCCTGCGGATCGACCCGGCGGACCTCGTGGGCAACCGGATCCGCACCACGGAGTTCCGCCTCGCGGAGCTGGTCCGCAAGGCCGGCCGGCCGGTGGAGAAGCACGAGTGGCTCATGACCCCGCAGACGGTCAACGCCTACTACCACCCGCTGCGCAACGAGATCGTCTTCCCGGCCGCGATCCTGCAGCCGCCGTTCTTCGACGAGGACGCCGACGACGCCGTGAACTACGGTGCGATCGGCTCCGTGATCGGCCATGAGATCGGCCACGGCTTCGACGACAAGGGCTCCACCTGCGACGGCGACGGCCGGCTGCGCAACTGGTGGACCGACGCCGACCGGCAGGCCTTCGAGGAGCGCACGGCGGAGCTGGTGCGCCAGTACGACCGGCTGGTCCCGGAGCAGCTGGCGGAGGAGGGCACGCACGTCAACGGCGAGCTCACCCTGGGGGAGAACATCGGGGACCTGGGCGGACTGACGATCGCCCATAAGGCGTGGCGGATGTCCCGGGAGGCCGGCAGCGCCTTCGGGCCCGGGGAGCTGATCGACGGCTACACCCCCGAGCAGCGGCTTTTCCTGTCCTGGGCCTACGTGTGGCAGCAGAAGTCCCGGGACGAGGCGCTGCGCCACCGCATCGCCACCGACCCGCACTCGCCCAACGAGTTCCGGGCCAACCAGGTGGTCCGCAACGTCCCGTCCTTCTACGAGGCCTTCGCGGTCGAGGAGTCTGACGCGCTGTGGCTGCCCGAGGCGGAGCGCGTCAGCATCTGGTGAGCCGGCGCCGGGGGTCCGTGCAGGGCCCCCGGCCCAGCCTCCGCGGCCGGAGGTCCGTGCGGGACCCCAGGGTCAGCCGCCGCCGGAGCTGATCACGAACACCACGGCGGCCAGCCACAGCACGAGGGCGAGCACGAAGACCCCGAGCAGGACGGTCCCCACCCAGCCGAGCACCCGCCCGGGCGTGGCCGGCGTGCCGAGCTTCTCGGCCTCGTTGGCCTGCCAGATCGCGAAGGGGCCCAGCAGCGGCAGCACCACCACGCTGAGGATGCCGAGGATCAGCGCGGTGTCGGCGTGGCTGCGTCCCGCGGCGAAGCGCTCCCAGGACGGGGGCGGACCCCACGGGGGCGGCGGGCCGCCGGCGGGGGGCAGGCCGCCGGGGCGGTCCGGGGGCGGCGGGACGTCGGGGCGGTCGTGGTCCACGGGGTCCTCCAGGGCTGGTCGGCGGCGTCGGTCAGGGAAGCGCGTAGTGGCCGGTGATGTGGACCACGGTGGCGTAGCCGGCCATCGCGAGCACCACCGACAGCGGCACGAGCACCAGGATCGTGGTGTCCACCCGGCGCAGCGCCGCCGGTCCGGCGGGGAACCGGGCGTGCACCAGCGGCACCAGGGTCCCGAGCAGCAGCAGGGCCAGCGGGACGAAGTACCGGCCCTGCACACCGTTGACGATCCCGGACTCCACCGGGGCGAAGCTCAGGTACAGCGTGCCGAAAATCGCCGCGACGTTGAGCAGCAGCACCGCCGCGAACCACACCGCGACCCGGCGGGAGGCGGCGGTGCGCGGGCCGTGGAAGAACGCGGCGCCCACGGCCACGAGCCAGCAGACCGCGCCGACGAAGGGCCCGTCGATGGTCCTGCCGGGCCCGTAGCCCATCTGCCCGACGAAGCCGGCGGCGTAGTCCCAGTCCGCGATCAGGATCGTCCGTGCGGCGATCCCCAGGACGGCGACCGGCTCGCCCAGCACGAAGGCCAGCTGGTCGCCGGGCCGCACCGTGTGCCGCTCCTCCGGCCCGCGCAGCGCACCCATCGCCTCGGTGGTCCCGGCGGCCAGGGACATCCAGACCGCGAAGCCCAGCAGCGTCAGCAGCAGGCACCCGGTGAGCACCAGGGACGCGGCCACCGGCCGACCGTCCCGGCGGCGGGGCAGGGGATACTTCCGCAGCGGGACGGCCAGCAGCAGCAGGGACAGGATCACGTAGGTGGGCTTCATCAGCGGGAGGGCGACCGCGCTCGCGAGCACGGTGCCCAGTTCCGCCCGGGTGAGGGGCGCCCCGGAGCGGTCCAGCACGGTGGCGCGCAGCACGATCGCCGTGAACGCCAGGACCACGGCGTTCGTCACCGAGTCCGCGGAGATCACCGCCGACTGGAAGAGGGCGGTGGGCAGCAGCGCCACGCAGAAGCCCACCCAGAGGAAGCGGGTGCCGCGCAGGGCCCAGAGGCCCACGGACGCGACCGCCGTGTAGGCGAGGACCTGCAGCATCCGCATCAGCGTCCAGGCGGTGCCGATGTCCAGCTCCGCCGCGGTGGCGATCCGCGCCCCCAGCGCCGAGGGCAGGTAGGGGACGGGCGAGTACGCCGCGGTGTTGGAGAACGAGGTCAGCACGTGCTCCCCCGCCAGGGGCGCGTCCAGCGCCCGCGCGCGCTCCTCGGTCGCGGTGTACAGCGGGTCGGAGTTGCGCTCCTTGGACCGCGGCGCCCCACCGTGCTCCGCCATGAACTCCTGGGCCGTGGCCGGCACGGCCCCGCCGTAGACCGGATAGGGCCCCTCGTCGGGGAGCCGCTCGGGGGCGAAGCCGCCCTGGGAGACCTGGTAGGCGCGCTTGAAGTGGGTGTGCTCGTCCGGGCCCCAGGCCGACGGCACCATCAGGGCGAAGACCGTCCCGAACAGCAGGGACAGCCCCGCGAACAGCGCCACCACGGTCCGGGGCCGCGGACCGGGGACCTCCGCGACCTCCGTGGCCTCCGGGGTCTCCGCGGGGGACAGCACCGCCGTGGCCACCGCCTCAGTCCTCGTCCGGGGGCAGCAGCTCGGCGGGACCGAACCGGCGGTTGGCGAGCACGGGCACGGTCCGGCGGACCTCGGCGATGCGCTCCCGGGACACCTCAGCGCTCAGCACCGTCTCCTCCTGCCCGGCCTCGGCGACCACCACGCCGAGCGGGTCCAGGACCGCGGAGCGGCCGACCGTGTGCTCGGAGCAGGTGTCCGCGGCCGCGACCCACACCGTGTTCTCGATCGCGCGGGCCTTGAGCAGCGCCTGCCAGTGGTCCACCTTGTGCTCGCCGGCGAACCAGGCGGCGGGCACGGTGAGCAGCTCCGCCCCGGCGTCGACCACGGCCCGGCAGATCTCGGGGAAGCGCAGGTCGTAGCACGTGATCATGCCGACCTCGAGCTCGCCGATCCGCACGACCGTCACCCCCTTGTCCCCCGGGCGGATCCGGTCGGACTCCCGGTGGCTGAAGGCGTCGTAGAGGTGGAGCTTGCGGTACGTGCCGAGGATCGCGCCCTGCGCGTCCACGGCCACGAGCGTGTTGTAGGGGCGCCCGTCGGCCGAGCCCTCGTAGCCGCCCGCGATCACGGCCACGCCGGTGCCCGCGGCCAGGAAGGACAGCTGCTGGACGAACCCGGACCAGCCCTCCAGGACGAGGGTCTCGAAGTCCTCCCCGATCAGCCGCTCGGCGAACATGGCCTCCTCCGGGAACACCACCAGCTCCGCGCCGCCGGCTGCGGCCTCCTCGGCCTGCCGGCGCATGGTCGCCAGGTTCTCGGTCGTCTCGGCGGTCGGTGCGAACTGTCCGACGGCGATCTTCACGGGTGTCCTCCTCGGCGGGTCACGGCTCGAGCTCCCACTGTAGCCGTGACCGGTGCCGCGCCCGGGACCGGTCCCGCGCCCGGGGGTGTGCCCGGTGCCGTGCCCGGCATGACGACGCACGCCGGGACGGTGCCGGGCCCGTCCCGGGCCGGGCAGCGCGCCCGGGACGGGTGCCGTGCCCACGACGGGAGCCCTACCCGGGACGGGGCAGTGCCCGGGACGGGGCAGTGCCCGGGACGGGTGCCGTGGCCGTGGCAGGATGGGGGCCGACGTGACCGCGCGGACGAAGGGCAGACGATGGGCGAGCAGTCCGGCACCCCCGGGCGGCGCCGGCTGACAGAGCGGGTGCTCGGCGGCGGGGAGGACCCCGACCCCCGGTTCACGCTGGCCAACGAGCGCACGTTCCTGGCCTGGATCCGGACCGCGCTCGCGTTCCTGGCCGGCGGGATCGCCATCGAGGCGTTCACCGCCGACATCTTCGAGGAGGGCGTCCGGACGTTCCTCGCCGTCGTCCTGCTGGTGCTGAGCATGCTGGTCAGCGCGGGCGCCACGTTCCGCTGGATCGGGGTCGAGCGGAGCATGCGGCGGCAGACCCCGCTGCCCCTGCCCGTGATCGCGCCGGTGCTCGCGGTGGGCGGGGCGATCGCGGCGGGTGTGCTCGTCGTCGTCGTCCTGCAGGGCTGACGGTGCCGCGCCCCCTGATGCCGGGCCCGCCGGGTCCCCCGCGGCCGCCGCACGGAGACCCCGGGCTGCAGCCGGAGCGCACCACGATGGCCTGGGGGCGCACCCTGATGTCCTTCGTGGTGGTCTCGGCGGTCTTCCTGCGCTGGCTGCCGCACCACGGGCCGTTCGTGCTCGTGCTGTTCGGGCTGTCCGTCCTCACGGCCACCGCCATCTACCTCACGCAGCGCCCCCGCTACGCCCGCAGCGCCCGGGGCATCGCCGAGGAGCGCACCGAGCCCGAGGTGGGCGCCGTGCTGGCCACCACGGCCGCGATGCTCGCCCTCGGCGGCCTCGGCCTCTGGGTGGTCCTGGTCCTGGTCTGACCCCTCCCCTCCCCTCGCTCCGCACGCTCCTCTCGCACGCGAGGTTGCAGGTGCCGGCGACCGAGGCCGCTCCGGTCGCCGGCACCTGCAACCTCGCGTGCGGGGCGGAGCGGAACGGGGCGGGGCGGGGCGGGGCGCGGGGGGCGCGGGGGCGCGGGGGCGGTCAGTCGATGAGGTCGCGCACCACGATGGTGTCGTCGCGGTCCGGGCCCACGCCGATCGCGGACATCCGGGTGCCGCTCATCGACTCGAGCGCCTCGACGTAGGCCCGGGCGTTCGCCGGCAGGTCCTCGAGGGTGCGGCAGCCGGTGATGTTCTCCTCCCACCCGTCGAAGTGCTCGAAGACCGGCTTCGCGTGGTGGAACTCGGTCTGGGTCATCGGCATCTCGTCGTGCCGCACGCCGTCGACGTCGTAGGCCACGCAGACCGGGATCCGCTCGATGCCGGTGAGGACGTCGAGCTTGGTGAGGAAGTAGTCGGTGAAGCCGTTGATCCGGGAGGCGTGGCGGGCCATCACGGCGTCGTACCAGCCGGTGCGGCGGGGACGGCCGGTGTTGACGCCGAACTCGCCGCCGGTGGTGCGCAGCTGCTCGCCCATCTCGTCGAAGAGCTCGGTGGGGAACGGGCCGGCGCCCACCCGCGTGGTGTAGGCCTTGATGATGCCGATCGCCCGGGTGATCCGGGTCGGTCCGATGCCCGAGC
Organism: Kocuria oxytropis; assembly: GCF_040981195.1. Taxonomy (NCBI): domain Bacteria; kingdom Bacillati; phylum Actinomycetota; class Actinomycetes; order Micrococcales; family Micrococcaceae; genus Kocuria; species Kocuria oxytropis. The sequence goes on from NZ_JAVFXA010000001.1 coordinate 308,680, forward strand.
CCACGGACGCGCCGCCGGCCGTGGGGTTGGAGGAGGTCACGAACGGGTAGGTGCCGTGGTCCACGTCGAGGAAGGTGGCCTGGCCGCCCTCCATGAGGACCACCTTGTCCTCGTCGAGGGCCTGGTTGAGCAGGTAGGTGGAGTCCACGATCATCGGGGCGAGCCGGTCCGCGTAGCCGAGGAAGTACTGCACGACCTCCTCGACGTCGATGTCGCGGCGGTTGTAGAGCTTCACGAGCAGCTCGTTCTTCTGCCGCAGCGCGCCCTCGATCTTCTGCCGCAGGATCGACTCGTCCAGCACGTCCTGCACGCGGATGCCGAGCCGGCCGACCTTGTCCATGTAGGCGGGCCCGATGCCGCGGCCCGTGGTGCCGATCGCCCGCTTGCCGAGGAAGCGCTCCGTGACCTGGTCCATCGTCTGGTGGTACGGAGCCACCAGGTGGGCGTTCGCGGAGATCCGCAGCCGGGAGGTGTCCGCCCCGCGGGCCACGAGGCCGTCGATCTCCTCGAAGAGGGCCTGGGGGTTGACGACGACGCCGTTGCCGATCACGGGGACGGCGTTGGGGCTGAGGATGCCCGCCGGCAGGAGCTTGAGCTCGAACTTGTCCCCGCCCACCACCACGGTGTGCCCGGCGTTGTTGCCGCCGTTGGGCTTGACCACGTAGTCCACCCGGCCTCCGAGCAGGTCGGTGGCCTTGCCCTTGCCCTCGTCGCCCCACTGGGCGCCGACGATCACGATTGCTGGCATTGAACGACTCTCCTGCCTGGATGACACGGGACCTCTCCCGCGGGACCCGGCGCAGGCGCTCCCCGGCCGGGCACGACAACGCCCCTGCGTCGGCCCGCTCCCGTCCGCACGCCCGACACGGCGCGGCGTCGGCAGGAGGAGACCCAGGGGCTCGTACCGTCCAAGTCTAGCGGCCCGTGACCCGGGGCACGCACTCCGGCGCCGCCGTGGTGCTGACCGCGGTCGCCGTCCCGGCGCTGCTCGCGGCGCCCGACGCGGCCGTCGACGGCGCGTCCCGGACGCTCCGGTCCCCGGCCCTCCTCGGCGGGATCGCCCTGCCCGGCCCGCTCGACGACGAGCGGGCCCGGCCGCCCGTGGCGGCCGGGCCGGTGCCGCTCACCGCGGTCGCCGCGCGGGCCGGGTCAGGCCCCGTCCCCCGCGGGATGCCCGGCCAGCAGCTCCTCCAGCCGCTCGTAGCCCTCGGCCATGCCCTTCTCCATGCCGGAGCCGACCATCCCGTCGCGGGCCTCCTGCGAGGCGTGCACGGTGTGCCCGAGCAGCCGGCACCGGCCGCCGCCCAGGTCCTCGAAGCGCAGGTACTCGAGGTCGACCGCGTCGGGCCAGCCCTCGTACTCGAAGGTCTGCACGACCAGCTCGTTCTCGCGCACCGTGTGGAAGACCCCGCGGAAGGCGTACTCCTCGGTGCCGTCCCCGCCGTCCTGGACGAAGCGGTACGCGCCGCCGGCCCGGAACTCGAAGCCGTCGATCCGGGTGCGCAGCCCGCGCGGCCCGATCCACTGCCGGAACAGCTCGGGGTCCGCGTGGGCGCGGAAGACCTCGGCCACGGGGTGGTCGAACTCGCGCTCGAAGTCGATGAACGGCAGGCCGTCGGGGACGGTCAGGTGCAGTGCGTGTCCCATGGTTCAGTCCTGGGTGTGCTCGCCGCGGTCCGCGGCTCGGGTGTCGAGCACGGCGTCGAGACGGCGGAACTGCTCCTCCTGGACCAGCCGGTACCGGTCGATCCACGCGGTGAGCGCCTCGAGCCGTGCGGGGTCGAGGTGCACGGGCCGCCGCTGGGCGTCACGGGTGCGCGTGACGAGCCCCGCCTGCTCGAGCACCTGGATGTGCTTCGAGACCGCCTGCTTGGAGATCGCGAAGGGTTCCGCCAGTTCGGTGACCGTGGCCGGTCCCCGGCTGAGCCGGGCGACGATGCGGCGGCGGACCGGGTCGGCCAGGGCCAGGAAGGCCCTGTCGAGGAGGTCGTCGTCGGGGTCCACGGTGTTTGTCAACTGATTCCTTGATCAACCTGTTGGTTGTCAAAGTCTAGGACTCCGCCTCCGCCCGGGCAAGGTCCGCGACCGGATCGTGACCGGAGGGGGCGGCCGCGCTCCGGCCGGGGAGGCCGCGGGGCCCGGCCGACCCGGGCTCCGTGCGCTGCCGCACGGCGGCGGCGAGGCAGGCGGCCGTGACGACGGCCAGCGCGGCGGCCACCCCGCGGTTGACGAAGAACGCGTGGATCTGGGAGTGGTTGCTCAGCACCGTGTACCAGATGGGCACGACCAGGGCCGGCAGGGCCAGGACGGCGGCGGCGGCGCACCGGGCGGGTCCTCCGCGCCGCAGCGCCAGGGCCAGGCCCGCCCCCGCCGCGAGCAGGCACCCGGTCAGCACGAGCCCCGACGTGGGCACCATGTGCCACCAGTAGTCGACGTTCACGCGCACGCCCGCGCCGAACGCCTCGGAGACCCCGGCGTGGTCGCCCCCGGTCCGGTTCCCCACGTTGCGGCGGACCACCTCCAGGGTGGCCGGGACACCCAGGAAGGCGCCGGCGATGACCCACCGCGCGAGCCAGGTGACGGCGAAGGCGACCGGCCAGACCAGCCCGCCGAGCACCACCGCCACGAGGGTCGCGCGCAGCGCGCGGCGGTGGCACCACGTCACGGCGCCCACGGCGAAGGCGGACATCGCCCACGGCACGGCCGGTGTGGTGAGCAGGTCCACGAAGCAGAACAGCGCGGCGCCCAGGGCCACCCCGGAGTACGCCGCGCGGGGCGAGCGCCCCGCACCGGCGGCGGAGAGGAGCACGGAGAGGAACGCGAACGCGATGGAGATCGACTGGCTGAAGGACGTGGAGGGCGTGGACAGCAGGTTGGTGCCCACCACGTACGGGAGGACGAGGGCGAGCCCCACGGCGGTGGAGGTGCGGGCGCGGACGGCGAGGAACGCCCCGGCCAGGGCGGCCACCATGAGGGTCCCCGCGACGATCCGCAGGCCCTCGAGGCCCGTCAGGGCCAGCACGGGCCGCGTGAGCACGGTGTAGCCGGCCCAGTACTTGAAGTAGTCGTTGTCGGTGAGCACGGCCCCCTCGGAGATCGCCCGGAGCTGCTCCGGGCCCCCGCCGCACGTCGCCAGCCGGGGCATCCGCACCGCCCGGCTGAACGCGGACTCCTCCGGGGACGCGCCCAGGCCCGTGCCCGCCACCACGCACTCGGTGAAGGTGTCCGCGGGGGTGCCCATCCGGTCGACGGCGTCGATGGGTCCGTAGGTGCCGTCCTCGACCGCCGCCACGAGGTGCTCGACGACCGGCCGGTCCGGCACGGCCTGCCCCAGCGTCAGCAGCCCGAAGAGGGCGAACTGCAGGACCAGCAGCATCCCCAGCCCGTGCACCCAGGGCAGCAGGGGGACCAGCCGTGCCCGCAGCACCTCCCGTCCCGCGCTCACGGCTGCCGGTGCTCCGCGTCGCGGGGGCGGGCCCGGCCCGGGACGTCCCCGCCGTTCCAGGGAGGCGCGGGGAGGCGCAGGTAGAACAGCCGGGAGGTCTCCCGGCGGATCTTCGCCTGGCCGCTGAGGAGCACGCCCATGAGCAGGAACACCCCGGCGAGGAGCACGAGGGAGGCGGCCAGGAACGCCGTGGGGAAGCGGGGGACGAGCCCGGTGCCCGCGAACTCCAGGACCACGGGCAGGCCCAGGACCAGGCCCAGCACGAACAGGGCGGCGGAGACCGCGCCGGTGACGAGGAACGGGCGCTCGTGGAAGAGCAGCTGCCCGAAGATGCCCAGGATCCGGAAGCCGTCGTGGTAGGTCCGCAGCTTGCTCTCGCTGCCGGCGGGCCGGTCCCGGAATCCCACGGGCACCTCGGCCTGCGGCACCCGCGCGTTCACGGCGTGCACGGTCAGCTCCGTCTCGATCTCGAACTCGCGGGAGAGCGCGGGGAAGGACTTGACGAAGCGGCGGGAGAAGACCCGGTAGCCGCTGAGCATGTCCGAGACCCTGCGCCGGAAGGCGAAGCTGACGAGACCGTTGAAGAACCGGTTGCCGGTCTCGTGCCCCGAGCGGTACGCGGTGTCGGTGACCTGCCGGCGCACGCCGAGCACGTGGTCGTAGGGCCCGGAGAGCAGGGTGTCGATCATGGCCGGGGCGTCGGCGGCCTCGTAGGTGTCGTCGCCGTCGATGAGCAGGTAGACGTCGGCGTCCAGGTCCGCGAAGGCCCGCCGGACCACGTTGCCCTTGCCCTTCTCCTCCTCGTGCCGGACCTGGGCGCCGGCGCGCCGGGCTGCCTCGGCGGTGCCGTCGGTCGAGCAGTTGTCGTAGACGTGCACCTCGATGCCGGGCACCGCGGCGTGCAGATCGGCGACGACCTTCGCGATGGCCGCTTCCTCGTTGTGGCAGGGCACCACGGCCACGATGCGGGGGTCGGGGGTCATGGGCGCTCGTTCCTGGGTCCGGGGCGGGGGCCCGTCCATTATGCCGGGCGCCCGCGGGGCGCGGCGACGGGGCCGGGCCGCCCCGCTGCCGCTCGGTGTCCGTGTTGCGTCCTGTGACGCCGGGGTCGTCACAGTCGGCACCGGGGCGACTTCTGGGCTTGCGCACTTGGCAGCCCGGCGGGGCAGCCGCTGGAATGGGCCTTGCATCTATCCAGAGCGGCCGAGAGACCTGGCTCGTCGACGCCGCAGCAACCATCCGCGCCCCCGCCACGGGGTGCGCGGAACGGTGCTCCCGCCAGGACCGATGGAGCTGTCGCTTCCCTCCCGGGTCCGTCCCGGGCGGGTCGGCGCCCTCCCTCGGGGTGACCCTTGGAGGAAGAACGTGACACCACCACCCGTTGCGCGGCCGGCGCCGCCGTCCCTGTCCTACGAGCTCTATCCACCGCGCAGCGCCGCGAGCGCCGCCACGCTGCTGCAGACCATCGAGGAGCTCGAGCCCACCCGTCCCGACCACGTGTCGGTGACCTACAGCGGGGACCGGCGGCGCCGGGACAGCTCCCTCGCCCTGCTCGACCACCTCCTGGCCCGCACCTCCCTGCGACCCCTGGCGCACCTCACGTGCGTCGGCAGCACCCGGGCCGAGCTGGAGCGGACCGTGGCCACGCTCGTCCGCCGCGGCGTGCGCGGCGTCCTGGCCCTGCGCGGGGACCGGGACCCGGGAGCGGAGCCGGGCGAGCTCCGGCACGCCGGCGACCTCGTGGAGCTCGTGCGCGAGGTCGAGCAGCGCCACACGGCGTCGCTGGCGGCCGGCCGGCTCGCCGTGGGCGTGGCCGCCTATCCGACCCGGCACCCGGAGTCCCCCTCGTTCCGGCACGACGTCGAGGTGCTGCTGGCGAAGCAGCGCGCCGGGGCGGACTTCGCGATCACGCAGGTCTACTTCCGCCCGCAGCGCTACGAGCGCCTCGTCGCCGCGGCCCGCGCCGCCGGGGTGAGCATCCCGATCGTCCCGGGCATCATGCCGGTCACCGACCCCGGGCGGCTGCAGACCCTGTGCCGGCTGGCCGGCCTGGCCCCCCACCGGGGCCTGGCCGCCGCCCTGGAGGACGCCTCCGGCCCCGCCGAGCGGCACCGGGCCGGCGTGGCCTTCGCGGCGCGGCTGGCACGGGCCGCCCTGGACGCCGGCGCCCCGGGGCTGCACCTCTACACCTTCAACGAGCACCGGGCCGCGCTCGACCTGCTGGAGCAGGTGGACCTGCCGCGCGTCCCGCACGTGCCGGCCCCCCTCGACGAGCTGCTGCTCCCCGCCTGAGCCCCCGCCGCCCCGGCAGCACCGGCAGCACCGGCAGCACCGGCAGCACCGGCAGCACCGGACAGCGCAGCACCGCGCAGCACAGCACCGCACCGCACGACACCGCACGACATCCATGACCTCTGACAGGAGATCCGCATGAGCACCGTCCCGTTCCCCGCCGCCACCATCACCGGCTACCCCCGCATCGGCCGCCGCCGCGAGCTGAAGAAGGCCCTGGAGGCCTACTGGGCCGGGCGCTCGACCCGCGAGGAGCTCGAGTCGGCCGCCGCCGAGCTGCAGCTGGCCACCCACCGGCGGCTCGTGGCGCTGGGCCTCGGCGCCCGGGACTCGTCCCTGCCCGCCGCGTTCCCGCTCTACGACCAGGTGCTCGACACCACCGTGGCGCTCGGGGCGGTCCCGTCCCGCTTCGCCGACCTCGCCGACGCCGAGGGCCGGCTCGACCTCGACGCGAGCTTCGTGCTCGCCCGGGGCGACGCGGGCCGCGCCCCGCTCGAGCTGACCAAGTGGTTCGACACCAACTACCACTACCTCGTGCCCGAGATCGGCCCCGGCACCCCGTTCCGCGCCACCGCCGACCGGCTCGTGGCGGACGTCCGCCGCGCCGCGGCGCACGGGTTCACCGTCCGCCCGGTGCTCGTGGGCCCCGTGTCCTTCCTCCTGCTCGCGAAGGCCGACGACGACGCCCCCGCGGGCTTCGACCCGCTGCAGCGGCTCCCGGAGCTGCTCCCCGTCTACGCCCAGCTGCTCGGCGAGCTCGCCGCGGCCGGCGCGGACTGGGTGCAGCTGGAGGAGCCGGCGCTGGTCGCGGACCAGCACGTCCCGGCCGAGCAGCTCGCCGCGTCCGTGTGGGACGCCTACACGACCCTGGCCGCGGCGGCGGGCCGCCCGCAGCTGTTCGTCACCACCTCCTACGGCTCGCCCGGGCCCCTGCTGCACCCCCTGGCCTGCTCCGGGGTGGAGGCCGTGCACCTCGACCTCGTCCGGGGCGCGGCGCCGACCCCCGAGGAGTTGGAGCTCTTCCGGGGCGAGGACTCCGCCGTGCTCGTGGCCGGGGCCGTCGACGGGCACAACGTGTGGCGGGCCGACCTCGCCGCGCGGCTCGACCAGCTCGCCGAGCTGGCCCGCGGCGACGTCCGGCTGGCCGTGGCCTCCTCGACGTCCCTGTTCCACGTCCCGCACGACGTGCGCGAGGAGACCGGCCTGGACCCGCTGCTGCGGAGCTGGCTCGCCTTCGCCGACCAGAAGGTCGGCGAGATCGTCGTCCTGGCCCGCGGCCTGGCCTCCGGGCCGGAGGCGGTCGCGCAGCAGCTCGCCGAGGCCGCCGAGGCGCGGCGCACCCGGGAGAGCGCGGCGGGGGTCCGGGACGCGGCCGTCCGCGAGCGCGCCGGGGCCCTGACCGCCGCGGACATCGGCCGGGCGCCGGCGGAGGTCCGCCGGGCCGCCCAGGAAGGCCGGTCCTTCACGGCGTCCGGGCCCCTGCCGCCGCTGCCCACCACCACCATCGGCTCCTTCCCGCAGACCGCGCAGGTCCGGGCCGCGCGCGCCCGGCACCGGGCGGGGGCGCTCACGGACGCCGGGTACGAGCAGTTCCTGCGGGAGGAGATCGAGCGGGTCGTGCGGCTGCAGGAGGAGCTGGGCCTGGACGTGCTGGTGCACGGCGAGCCCGAGCGCAACGACATGGTCCAGTACTTCGCCGAGCACCTCGACGGCTTCGCGACCACCGTGCACGGCTGGGTGCAGTCCTACGGCTCCCGCTGCACCCGCCCCTCGATCCTGTGGGGCGACGTCAGCCGGGAGGGCGAGGGACTGCGCGGCGAGGCGTTCACGGTGCCGTGGATCGGCCACGCCCAGTCCCTCACCGACCGGCCGGTGAAGGGGATGCTGACCGGCCCGGTCACGATCCTGGCGTGGTCCTTCGTGCGCGACGACCAGCCGCTCGGGGAGACGGCGAACCAGGTGGCGCTCGCGCTGCGGGACGAGGTCGCGGACCTCGAGGCGGCCGGGATCGGGATCATCCAGGTGGACGAGCCGGCGCTGCGGGAGCTGCTGCCGCTGCGCCGGGCGGACCAGCCCGCCTACCTGGAGTGGTCGGTGGACGCGTTCCGGCTGGCCACCTCGGGGGTGCGGGACGAGACCCAGATCCACACCCACCTGTGCTACTCCGAGTTCGGCGAGGTGGTCGGGGCGATCGACGGCCTGGACGCCGACGTCACGAGCATCGAGGCCGCCCGGTCCCGGATGGAGGTGCTGACCGACCTCGAGGCCGCCGGCTTCTCCCGGGGCATCGGGCCGGGCGTGTGGGACATCCACTCCCCGCGCGTGCCCTCCCAGGAGGAGGTCGAGCAGCTGCTCGAGCGCGCCCTGGAGCACGTCCCGGCACGGACCCTGTGGGTCAACCCGGACTGCGGCCTGAAGACCCGCGGCTACGAGGAGACCACGGCGTCCCTGGAGCACCTCGTCGCGGCCGCCCGGACCGCGCGCGAGCGGGTGGCGCAGCCCGCCGGGCTGCCGCTGATCGTCCAGCACGGCGACCGCGGCTGAGCCCGGCCGGCCCGCGGGAGCCCGCCCGGCCACGGGGAGCCGTGGCCGGGCGGGCTCCCGCGGGTCAGGGGACGGCGACCGGTGCGGCGGCGGGGTGCTCCGGGGCGGTCCGTGCGGCCAGCAGCGCGAACGGCCCGCCCGCCCGGTGCAGCTCCCCCGGCGCGCCCCGCTCCACGACGCGCCCGTCCGCGAGCACCACGACCTGGTCGGCGTGCTCCACCGTGGAGAGCCGGTGGGCGATGGTCAGGGTGGTGCGGTCGGCCGCGAGCCGGTCGAGGGCCTCCTGGACCTGCGCCTCCGTGGTGTTGTCCAGGGCGCTGGTGGCCTCGTCCAGGACCAGCACGGGCGGATTGCGCAGCACGGTCCGCGCGATGGCCAGGCGCTGCTGCTCCCCGCCGGAGAAGCGGTGGCCGCGGGCGCCGACCAGGGTGTCCAGCCCGTCGGGCAGCCCGGCGACGGTGTCCGCGATGCGCGCGACCCCCAGTGCCCGCCACAGCTCGGCGTCGGAGGCGTCCGGGTCCGCGAGCAGCAGGTTCGCGCGCACGGTGGCGTGCACCAGGTAGGTCTCCTGGGAGACGACGCCCACGATCCGCGCGAGGTCCGCGGGATCGACGTCCCGCACGTCGACGCCGTCGATCGTCACCCGCCCGCGGGTGACGTCGTTGAGCCAGGGCAGCAGCGAGCCGAGGGTGCTCTTCCCGGAGCCGGTGGGCCCGACGACCGCCGTGGTGGTGCCCGCGGGCAGCACCAGGTCGACGTCGTGCAGGACGTCGGCGCCGTCCTCGTAGGCGTAGCGCACGCCCTCGAACCGGACCTCTCCGCGCACGCCGGCCGGGTCCAGCCGCACGGGCACGGCGGGCGGGACGATCTGGGGCTCGAGGTCCAGGTACTCGAAGATCCTGCTGAAGAAGGCCAGCGCCGACACCCACTGCACGCCGATGTTCAGCAGGCCCATCACCGGCCGGAAGACGGTCCCCTGCAGGGCGGTGAACGCCACGAGGGTGCCGATGGTCATCCCGCCGCCGGTGGCGGGGAGACCGGCCGCCAGGTAGATCACCGCGGGGATCGCGGCGAAGACGATCTGCATGGTGGCCATCCGCCAGCGCCCGGCCAGCTGGCTGCGCAGCTCCAGGCCCACCAGCCGGTCGGAGCGCTCGGTGAAGCGCTCCGCGTCCCGCCCGGTGGTCCCCAGGGTCTTGGCGAGCCGGACCCCGGAGACGGACAGGCCCTCCTCGACCTGCGTGTGCAGCGCCGCGAGCTCCCGCTGGCGCTCGTCGGTGACGTCGCGGCGGATCAGCGCCACGCGGCGGGAGAGCCAGACGGCCGGCGGCAGCACGACCAGGGAGATGAGGCTCAGCGCCGGGGACAGCGCGACCATGGCCACGGCGGTCGCCACGGCGGTGGTGAGGTTGGACGCCACCCCGGTGGCGGAGCTCGTGACCACGGACTGCATCCCGGCGATGTCGTGCGTGAGCCGGGACTGCACCTCCCCGCCGCGGGTCCGCGTGAAGAACCCCAGGGACTGGGCCTGCAGGTGGGTGAAGAGCTGCACGCGCAGCGCGTGCATGACCCGCTGCCCCATGGCGGTGGCCAGCCAGGTCTGGACCACGCCGATCACGGCGGTCAGCGCCGCGACCCCCACCATCGAGGCGGTCAGCACGAGCAGCAGCCGGGTGTCGCCGTCCGGCAGGGCGTCGTCGATGATCCCCCGGACCAGGAACGGCTGGGCGAGGTTGACGACCGAGGACGCGGTGATGAGCACGACGACGAGCGCGATCGTGGCCCGGTGCGGGGCGAACAGCGCCGCGATCCGGCGCGGGCTGACAGGATGGCGGGCGAGCTGGCGGCGGTCGGCGGGGTCCGGACGGGCGGGACGGCCCCCGCCGCCGGCCCCGGTCAGGGTGCCGCCGGCCCCGGGCGCGCTGCCGGCCGTCGGGTCACCGCCGTGCTGGGCCCGGGCTCCGGCGCGCCCGGGGCGGTGGGTCGTGGTCATGGCGTCCTCCTCCGGAAGTATCAAGGAGGTTACCTCTCTATGAGGCAACCGGCAAGAGGGGTAGGATGACGTCATGCCCCACGACGATCCCGACCCGGCCCGCCTGGGGGACCTGCTGCACGCCGTCTTCCGCCGATTGCGCCGCCGCTGGGCCGAGCAGCTGGCCCCCTTCGGACTGACCCCGCACCAGTTCCGGGCGCTCGACGCCCTGGCCGGGCACACCGGGGCGCACCGGCACCCGCACGACCGGGCCGGGGCCTGCTGCCGGGAGGACGGGCCCGGCAGCCTTCGCGTGAAGGAGCTCGCCGACGCCCTGCGCATCGCCCCGCGCTCCGCCACGGAGGTGGTGGACCTGCTCGAGCAGAAGGGGCTCGTGGAACGGGTCCCGGACCCCTCGGACCGGCGCGCCACGCTCGTGGCGCTGACGCCGGAGGGCGCCGCCCTGCGCGCCAGGGTCCGCGAGGACCGCCGCCGGGAGTCCGACGAGTACTTCGCGCGCCTGGAGCCGCAGGACCGGGTCGAGCTGGAGCGGCTGCTGCGCCTGCTCGCCGCGGAGGACCCCGAGCCGGTCTGAGGCCCGGCGGGGACACCCGGCGGCCGGCACGCCGACGGCGGGGGTCCGGGCGGCGGGGTCCGGGCGACGGGGCCCGGACCGGGGCTCAGCCGAGCTGGGCCGGCAGGTCCGGGAAGGCCTCGGCCACCCCGGCGTGCCGGATGCTGCCGGCGGCGGTGTTGAGCCCGGCCGCGAACTCCGGGTCCGCGCCCAGGGCCTGCTCCGGACCCCGGGCCAGCCGCCGCAGATACGGGGCGGTGGCGTTGGCGAGCGCCCGGGTGGCGGTGCGCGGCACCACGCCGGGCATGTTGGCCACGCAGTAGTGGGTGATCCCGTCCACCTCGAACGTCGGGTCGTCGTAGGTGGTCGGGCGGGAGGTCTCGAAGCACCCGCCCTGGTCGATGGCGACGTCCACGAGCAGGGCGTGGTCGTGGAGCACCCCCAGGTGCTCCCGGCGCACGAGCTTGGGCGCCGCCGCCCCCGGCACGAGCACCGCACCGATCACCACGTCCGCCCCGGAGATCTCCTCCTCCAGCACGTGCTCGTCGCTCATGAGCACGCGGGCCCGGTGCCCGAGCAGGTCGGTGAGCTCGCGGATCCGCGCGCCGTTGGCGTCCAGCACCGTGACGTCGGCCATCAGCCCCGAGGCCATCAGCGCGGCCTGGGTGCCCACGGTCCCGCCGCCGACCACCACGACCCGGGCCGCCGCGACGCCGGGGACCCCGCCCATCAGCAGACCGGGGCCGCCGGCGTTGGTCTGCAGGTGGTGGGCGGCGGACTGCGCGGCGAGCCGGCCCGCGATCTCGGACATGGGCTGGAGCAGGGGCAGGGCACGGCCGGCGCGCACGGTCTCGAAGGCCACCGCGGTGGTGCCCGCCTCGAGCAGTGCCTCGGTGAGCGCCCGGTCGGCGGCCAGGTGCAGGTACGCGAAGAGCGTGAGGTCGGAGCGCAGGAACCCGTACTCCTCGGCCACGGGCTCCTTCACCTTGACCAGCAGCTCCGCGCGCTCCCACACGGCCGAGCGGTCCACCACCTCGGCCCCGGCGGCCGCGTAGGCGTCGTCGTCGAACCCGGACCCCTCCCCCGCGCCGCTCTCCACGAGCACCTCGTGGCCGTCCCGCACGAGCTGGGTCACCCCGGCGGGCACGAGGCCCACCCGCTGCTCGGCCGGCTTGATCTCCCGGGGAACCGCTACGCGCATGGTCCGCACTCTCCTCTCGTCGTGGCCCGCCGGTGGTGGGTCCGCGGCGCCGTCGCCGCGGCCCCCGCCCGTCCCGTCACCGGGACCGGACGTAGCCGGCGTCCTTGTCCACCTCGTTGACCAGCTGCTCCCCGGCCGTCCAGCGCCGGAGGTTGTCCTCGAACTGGGCGGCGAGCTCGTCCCGCCACCCCACCACGTCCCCGCACATGTGCGCGGACACGTGCACGGTGTCCATCTCCCAGAACGGGTGCTCCGGCGGCAGGGGCTCCGTGTCGAAGACGTCGAGGGTCGCGGCGGCCGGGCGCCCCGCCCGCAGCGCGTCCCGCAGGGCGTCCTCGTCCACGAGCGCCCCCCGGCCCACGTTCACGAGGTGCGCGTGCGGGGCCATGGCCGCGAGCACGTCCGGGCCCACGATCCCGCGCGTGCGCTCCGTCAGCGGGGCGGCGAGCACCAGGTGGTCGGCCCAGCCGACGTGGGCGGCGAGCTCGTCGGCGGCCACGACCGTGCCGAAGTCGGGGTCCTCCGCCCGGGCGGTGCGCCCGGCACCGCGCACGTCCATCCCCACGGCCCGCAGCAGGCGGGCGGTCGCGCGGCCGATCCCGCCGGTGCCCAGCACGAGCGCCGTGGAGCCCTGGGTGCGCCGCAGCTCGCGGTGCACCCACCGGTGCGCGCGCTGCAGGTCCCCGCTGCGGTGCAGCTGCTTGTCCTGGGCCAGCACCGCGGCGAGGACGAACTCCGCGATGGGCCGGTCGAAGACCCCGTGGGCGTTGGTCAGCCGGACCGGGGAGTCGCGCAGGGCGGGGAAGAGCATGGCGTCCACGCCGGCCGCCGCCACGTGCACCCAGCGCAGCCCGGAGGCGGCGTGCCATGCGTCGGCGAGGGCGTCGGAGAAGAAGTCCCACAGCAGCAGGACCTCGGCGGGCCGCTGCCCGCCGCCGCCCGCCAGGGCCGCGGCGAGGTCCTCGCGCGTCACCAGGGTGACGTCGGCGAGGGCCCGGAGGGCGGCCTCGTTGGCGGGCGGTGGCGTGCCGTCGGCGGTCAGCACGACGACGCGGGGCGGCTCGCGCACGGTGTCCATGGGCCCACCCTACGGGCCGGTCCGATTGTTGACAATCTGCAGGGGGTGTTCCCATGATGAGCCATGACCTCACTGAGCCCCCTCCTCAAGCAGGCGACCCCGGTCGTCGTCGACTCGGCCCGCGGGTGCTGGATCCACGGCACGGACGGGCGGGACTACCTGGACTTCACCACCGGGATCGGGGTGACCAGCACGGGACACTGCCACCCCCGGGTGGTCGAGGCCGCCCGGGAGCAGGTCGGGCGGGTCATCCACGCCCAGTACACGACCGTGATGCACCCGCCGCTGCTGGAGCTCACCGAGAAGCTGGGCGAGGTCCTGCCCCCGGGCCTGGACTCCGTCTTCTACGCCAACTCCGGCTCCGAGGCGGTGGAGGCCTCCGTGCGGCTGGCGCGGATGGCCACGGGCCGGCCCAACATCGTGGTCTTCCAGGGCGGCTTCCACGGCCGCACCGTGGCCGCGGCGACCCTCACCACCGCGGGCACCCGGTTCTCCGCCGGCTTCTCCCCCCTCATGGGCGGGGTGCACATGGCCCCGTTCCCCTACGCCCACCGCTACGGCTGGGACGAGCGGACGGCGGTGGACTTCGCCCTGCGGGAGCTGGACTACCTCCTGGTGACCCGCACCGCGCCCCAGGACACCGCGGCCTTCCTCATCGAACCGGTGCTCGGCGACGGCGGCTACCTGCCCACCCCGCCGGCCTTCCTCGAGGGGCTGCGGGAGCGCGCGGACCGGCACGGCATCCTGCTGGTCCTGGACGAGGTCCAGGCCGGCGTGGGGCGGACCGGGCGGTTCTGGGGCCACCAGTTCGCGGACGTGGTCCCGGACGTGCTGATCACCGCGAAGGGACTCGCCTCCGGCTTCCCGATCTCCGCGATCGCGGCGCCGACCGCGCTCATGGAGCGGGGCTGGCCCGGTTCCCAGGGCGGGACCTACGGCGGCAACGCCGTGGCCGCCGCGGCGGGCTGCGCCACCCTGGACGTGGTCCGGGACGAGGGCCTGGTGGAGAACGCCCGCGTCCGCGGGGACCAGCTGCAGGCCGGGCTGCTGCCCCTGCAGCAGCGGTACCCCGGGATCAGCGACGTCCGCGGCCGCGGGCTGATGCAGGGCATCGAGTTCGCGCGGGAGGACGGCTCCCCGGACGCGGCCGCCGCCCTGGCCGTGCAGCAGGCCACCACCGGCCACGGGCTGCTCACCCTGACCTGCGGGCCCGCCGGCAACGTGGTCCGGCTGATCCCCGCCCTGGTGGTCTCCGAGGAGGAGATCCGCACGGGTCTCGAGCGCTTCGAGGCGGCCCTGGCCGAGGTCCTCGTCGGGGCGGCGGCGAGCGCATGAGCACGGCGGCCCTGCCCTTCCCGACCCCGCGCGCCGGGCCCGCGACGCGGGACGGCGGCGAGCTCGGCCGGCGCCTGCAGGAGGCCGGCCTCGACGCCGACACCGGCTCCCGGCGGCTGGCGGAGTACGCCTACGACGCGTCCAACTACCGGGTGCCGCCGCGCGCGGTGGTCTTCCCCCGCTCCGCGGCGGACGTCGTGGCGGCGCTGGCCGTGTGCCGGGACCTGGGCGTGCCGGTCACCAGCCGCGGCGGCGGCACGTCGATGGCCGGCAACGCCGTGGGCCCCGGCCTGGTCCTGGACCTCTCCCGGCACCTGCGCCGGGTCGGGGCCGTGGACGAGGACGCCCTGACCGTCGACGTCGAGGCCGGCGCCGTGCTCTCCGTGCTCGCCCGCGAGGTGGAGCGGCGCACCGGCGGGCGGCTGACCTTCGCCCCGGACCCGTCCTCCCGCACCCGCGCCACGGTGGGCGGGTCCGTCGGCAACGACGCCTGCGGCAACCACTCGGTGCGCTACGGGCGCACGAGCGAGCACACCGTGGAGCTCGACCTCGTCACCGCCGACGGCGCCCGGCTCACCGCCGGGACCGGCGGGCTGCGCGCCACCGACCCGGCGGACGAGGCCTCCGCCCGGCGGGCCCGGGAGCTCGCCGGCGCCCTGCGGGAGGTGGCCGCCGCCCACCTGGCCGAGCTGCGCGTGGAGCTGGGCCGGATCCCCCGGCAGGTCTCCGGGTACCACCTGCAGCACCTGCTGCCCGAGCGCGGCTTCGACGTGGCGCGCGCCCTCGTGGGCTCGGAGGGCACCTGCGCCGTGGTGGTGGGAGCCCGCATGCGCCTGGTGCCCCGCCCCCGCAGCGCCCTGCTGCTGTGCCTCGGCTACGAGGACGTGGTCGCGGCGGCCCGGGACGTGCCGATCCTGCTCGAGGAGGAACCCGCCGCGGTCGAGGGGATCGACGACAAGATCGTCGCCACGATGCGGTGGCGCCGGGGCGCGGACGCGGTCGCGGCGATGCCCCGCGGCGGCGCCTGGCTCTACGTCGACCTCGACGGGGACGATCCCGCCGAGGTCGAGGAGCGCGCCGCGGCCCTGCTCGACCGGCTGCTGCGCGAGGGGCACGCCCTCGACGGCCGGACCGTGCCGGACCCGCTCGAGCGGACCTCCCTGTGGCGCGTGCGCGAGGACGGGGCGGGGCTCTCCTCGCGCCTGGCCCCGGACGCCGCGCTGGGCCGGAGCGAGTCGTGGCCCGGCTGGGAGGACTCGGCCGTGGCCCCCGAGCGGCTCGCCGACTACCTGGCCGACCTGCGGGCCCTGCTCGGGCGGCACGGCCTCGACGGCGTGGTCTACGGCCACTTCGGCGCCGGGTGCCTGCACATCCGGATCACCTACGACCTGCGCTCCGAGGAGGGGCGGGCCGTGTTCCGGGCCTTCACCGAGGACGCGGCGCGGCTCGTCGTGTCCCACGGCGGGTCCCTCTCCGGGGAGCACGGGGACGGCCGCGCCCGCTCGGAGCTGCTGGGCCTCATGTACTCCCCGCGCGTGCTGGGCGCCTTCGCCGCCGTGAAGCGCGCCTGGGACCCGGAGGGACTGCTCAATCCCGGCGTGCTCGTGGACCCGGCCCCGCTCACCGCGGACCTCGCCCTCGAGGGCGTGCCGCAGCGGGCCTGGCGGACCTCCTTCCCCCTGGGGGAGCTGCGCGCCGGGGAGGACCACCAGGACCCCTTCGTGCACGCCGTGCAGGGGTGCATCGGGGTGGGCCGCTGCCGTGCGGACACCGGCGGGGTGATGTGCCCCAGCTACCGGGCCACCCTGGACGAGCGGGACTCCACGCGGGGACGGGCCCGCGTGCTCCAGGAGATGGTCCGCACCGCCCCCGACCAGGGGACGGGGTGGCGCTCGACGGACGTGCGCGAGGCCCTGGACCTGTGCCTGTCCTGCAAGGCGTGCGCCACCGACTGCCCGGCGGGCGTGGACATGGCCACGTACAAGTCGGAGTTCTTCGACCACTACTACCGGGGGCGGCTGCGGCCCTTCAGCCACTACAGCCTCGGCCGGCTGCCGCGGTGGCTCGGGCTCACCGGCCGGTTCGCCCGGCTGCTCAACGCGGTGCTGCGGGACCGCCCCGCCACCCGTCCCCTGCTGCGGGCGGGGATGCGGGCGGCCGGGCTGACCCCCGAGCGCCCGCTGCCGCGCTTCGCCGCGGCGGCCGACTGGATCCGCCAGGTCGCCGCCGCCGGGGTGGCCCGCCCCGGTGCCGGCACCGGACAGACCGTGCTGTTCGTGGACAGCTTCACCCGCGGCTTCCGGCCCGAGGTGGCCGGGGCCGCGGCCCGCGTCCTCGCCGGCTCCGGTCGCCCCGTCGAGTGCGCACCGGACGCCTGCTGCGCGCTGACGTGGATCTCGACCGGCCAGCTCGGCACGGCGCAGCAGGTCCTGCGCCGCACGGTCGAGGCCCTCGACGACGGGTCCGCACGTCCCGTCGTCGTCGTCGAGCCCTCGTGCGCGGCCGCCCTGCGCCACGACCTGCCCGCGCTCGTGCCCACGGACGCCGCCCGCCGGGTGGCCGCCCGGGTGCGCAGCTTCGCCGAGCACGTCACCGTGCTCGCCCGGGACGGGGAGCTGCCCGCCCCCGGCACCCCGCTGCCCCCGTCCGTGGTGGTCCAGACCCACTGCCACGAGTACTCCGCCTTCGGCGCCGCGACCCAGCGCAGGGCGCTGTCCGCGGCCGGCGTCGCCGAGGTGCGGGAGGCCACCGGCTGCTGCGGAGTGGCCGGGAACTTCGGCTTCGAGGCCTCCCACTACGAGCTCAGCCTCGCCGTGGCCGAGCAGGCCCTGGCCCCGGCCCTGCGGGAGACCGGGGACGATGTGCCCGTGCTCACCGACGGCTTCTCGTGCCACGAGCAGGTCCGCCACCTGCGCCCCGACCGGCCCGGCCGGCACCTCGCCCAGCTGCTCGACCCGCGCCCCGCCGCCCCGGCGGCACCGCGCACCGACCCCGACCGGAAGGACACCCCGTGACCACCTCCGCCACCACCACCGCCTCCGACGACGTCCTGCGCCGGTCCCGGGAGGCCGTCGCCGGGGTCAGCACCGGGGTCTTCATCGACGGCGCCTGGACCGAGGCCGCCTCCGGCCGCCGCTTCGACGTGGTGGACCCCGCCACCGAGGAGGTCGTCGCCACCGTGGCGGACGGCGGACCCGAGGACGCCGCCCGGGCGATCGAGGCCGCGGGACGGGCCCAGAAGGACTGGGGGCGGACCGCGCCCCGCGAGCGCGGGGAGATCCTGCGCCGCTCCTACGAGCTGATCATGGCCCGCCAGGACGAGCTCGCGCTGGTGATGTCCACGGAGATGGGCAAGCCCGTCGCCGAGGCCCGCGGGGAGGTCGCCTACGCGGCCGAGTTCTTCCGCTGGTTCTCCGAGGAGGCCGTGCGGATCGGCGGGGACATGACCGTCTCCGGCGACGGGCGGACCCGGATCCTGGTGTCCAAGGAGCCCGTGGGGCCCTGCGTGCTGGTCACCCCGTGGAACTTCCCGCTGGCCATGGGCACCCGCAAGATCGGCCCGGCGGTCGCGGCCGGCTGCACGATGGTCTTCAAGCCCGCGAACCTCACCCCGCTGTCCTCCCTGGCGCTCGTGGACGTCCTCGTGGAGGCCGGGCTCCCGGCGGGGGTGCTCAACGTCGTGTGCACCTCGAAGGCCTCCTCCGTGGTCGGGCCCTGGATGTCCTCCGGGATCGCCCGCAAGGTCTCCTTCACCGGCTCCACCGAGGTGGGGGTCCGGCTGCTCGAGCAGGCCGCCCAGCACGTCATGCGCTCGTCCATGGAGCTGGGCGGCAACGCCCCCTTCATCGTGTTCGAGGACGCCGATCTCGACGTGGCGGTCGAGGCCGCGATGACCGCCAAGATGCGCAACATGGGCGAGGCCTGCACCGCGGCCAACCGGCTGTTCGTTCACCGCTCCGTGGCGGAGGAGTTCTCCGCCCGGCTCGCCGAGCGCATGGGCTCCCTCACCGTGGGCCACGGCGTGGCCGAGGGCACCCAGGTGGGCCCGCTGGTCGAGGAGAAGGCCCTCGCGAAGGTGGAGGAGCTCGTGGACGACGCCCTGACCCGGGGTGCGAGCGTGCTGTGCGGGGGGCGGCGGCCCGGGGGCCGGGGCTGGTTCTACGCCCCCACCGTGCTGTCCGGGGTCAGCCCGGACGCCGCGCTCATGTCCCAGGAGATCTTCGGGCCGGTGGCGCCCGTGGTGCCGTTCGAGTCCGAGGAGCAGGTGCTGGAGTGGGCCAACGACACCCCGTGGGGGCTCGTCGGCTATCTGTTCACCCGGGACGTGGACCGCAGCTTCCGGGTCAGCGAGGCCCTCGAGGTCGGCATGGTCGGCGTCAACACGGGGCTGGTCTCCAACCCGGCGGCGCCCTTCGGCGGGGTCAAGGCCTCGGGGCTGGGTCGCGAGGGCGGCCGCGTGGGGATCGAGGAGTTCCTCGAGACGAAGTACACGGCGGTGCCCCGTGGCCGATGAGACCGTGACCGGCGGACCCGCGACGGACCCGGACGTCCGCCCCGCCCTGTTCTCCGACGCGGAGTACGCCGCCCGGCTGCGCGCGGTGCGGGAGCGGATGACCGAACAGGGCCTGAGCGCGCTGATCGTGACCGACCCGGCGAACATGTTCTACCTGACCGGCTACGACGCGTGGTCGTTCTACACCCCGCAGCTGCTGTTCGTGCCCGCGGAGGGCGAGCTGCTGCTGTTCCTGCGGGAGATGGACGCCAACGGCGCGTTCCGCACGGCCCGGCTGCACCCGGAGCAGATCGTCGGCTACCCCGAGCGCTACGTGCACCGGCCGCACCTGCACCCCTTCGACTGGGTGGCCTTCGCCCTGCGCCGCCGCGGGCAGGTCGCCCCCGCCGCCCGGGGGTGCGTGGGCCTGGAGATGGACTCCCACTTCTTCTCCCCCAAGGGCTACCGCTCGCTCGTCAACGCGCTCCCGGAGTGGACCCTCGTGGACGCCTTCGACCTCGTGAACTG
Organism: Kocuria oxytropis; assembly: GCF_040981195.1. Lineage (NCBI taxonomy): Bacteria > Bacillati > Actinomycetota > Actinomycetes > Micrococcales > Micrococcaceae > Kocuria > Kocuria oxytropis. The sequence goes on from NZ_JAVFXA010000001.1 coordinate 328,141, forward strand.
GGTGCGCGCCGTGAAGTCCCCCGCGGAGATCCAGTACCTGCGCACGGCCGCCCGCGTGACCACGGCCGCGATGCAGGCCGCGATCGACGCGATCGAGCCCGGGGTCCCGCAGTACCGTGTCGCGGCGGAGATCTCCCGGGCCCAGGTCGAGGGCGTCGGCGACGCGTGGGGCGACTTCCCCGCCATGGTGCCCATGCTGCCCACCGGGGCCTCGGCGGACACCCCGCACCTCACGTGGTCGGACCGGGTGCTGCAGGACGGGGACGCCGTGGTGGTGGAGCTGGCCGGGGTGCACCGGCGCTACCACGTGCCGCTGGCCCGCACGGTCATGCTCGGCCCGCCCTCGGCCGAGCTGGGGCTGCTGGAGGAGGCCGTCGCCTCCGGGCTCGAGGCCGTGCTCGACGTCACCGCCGCGGGCGTCCCGGTGCGCGAGCTCGCGAGCACCTGGAACTGGGCGCTCGCAGAGTTCGGGCTCGAGAAACCCAGCCGGCTCGGCTACTCCGTGGGCATCGGCTATCCCCCCGACTGGGGCGAGCGCACCATCAGCATCCGCTCGGAGGACGAGAGCGTGCTCGCCGAGAACATGACGTTCCACCTCATCTGCGGCATGTGGATGACCGGGTACGGCTACGAGGTCTCCGAGTCGATCCGCATCACCGCCACCGGGACGGAGGCCCTGACCTCCTTCCCCCGAGCTCTCATCAGGAAGTGATCGCATGACCACCACCGCCACGTCCCTCACCACCGTCGACACCCTGCTCCCCCGCCCCACCGCGGGCGTGGGCGGCGACCCCACCCAGGGGCTGCTGCCCCTGGCCCGCCGGGCGGACGGGCTCGTGGGGTCGGTCATCGACTCCTCGACGTCCCTGCTCGCCGCCCAGAGCCACGACATCGTCCGCTTCGCGATGGGCGCCCCGGCCGCCGAGGTGATCCCCACGCAGGAGTTCCGGCGGATCGCCGCCGAGGTCCTCGACGAGTCCTCGTTCACGTACGGGGCCACGGAGGGCGAGCCCGGTCTGCTCGAGACCGTCGTGGCCCACCACTCCACGACCCCCGAGCCGACCCGCCCCGAACGGCTCGTGATCACCTCCGGCGGCATGCAGGGACTGGACCTCGCGTTCAAGCTCTTCGTGGACCCGGGGGACCTGGTGGCCGTCGAGTCCCCCACCTACACGAACGGCTCGGGCACCGCGCTGAGCTACGGCGCGGACGTCCTGGAGGTCCCGATGGACCGGGACGGCATGGACGTGGACGCCCTCGAGACGCTGGTCGCCGAGGCCGGGCGCACCCCGCGGGTCATCTACACCATCCCGAACTTCCAGAACCCCTCCGGCACCACCCTCAGCGAGCCGCGCCGGCGGCGCCTGCTGGAGCTGGCGCACCGGTGGGGGTCGATGATCCTCGACGACGACCCGTACGGGGGTCTGCGCTTCGCCGGCACGGACGTGCCCGGGTTCCGGGAGCTCAGCCCGGACGATCCGCTGGTGTTCTCCGTGCGGACGTTCTCCAAGGTCCTCGCCCCCGGCCTGCGGGTCGGGTGGGTGGACGCCGACCCGAGGCTGCGCCGGCTGCTGATCGCCGGCAAGCAGGCCATGGACACGTGCACGAACGTGCCGAACCAGCACATCGTGGAGCGCTTCGTGCGCCAGGGCGGCTACGACGACCACCTGGCCGGGCTGCGCACGGAGTACCGGCGGCGCAAGCAGGCCATGGACGCCTCGATCGCCCGCCACCTGGGCTCCCGGGTGGTCACGACCGACCCCGAGGGCGGCTTCTTCCTGTGGGTGACCCTGCAGGGCGAGGACGCCGCCGTGGCCACCCCCCGCCTGTTCGAGATCGCCCTCGCCGAGGGCGTGGCCTTCATCCCCGGGCCGGCGCTGTCCCCCTCCGGGCGGTTCCAGGACGCCTTCCGGCTGTGCTTCGCCTCCACGAGCCCCGAGCGCACGGAGGTGGGCGTCCAGCGCCTGGCCCGGGCCCTGGACATCGCTCGGGCCGAGCTGCGGCACTGACCCGCGGCGCCGGCCCGCCGCACCGGGCTGCCGGGTCCGCCGCACCGGGGTGCCGGGTCCGCCGCACCCCGGTGCCGGGCCGGTCGACGGCACCGGGGCGCCGGGCCGCGCCGCGGCCCGGCGGCGCTCACCGGTCGAGGGTGTGCCGCGGCGTGGTGCCGTAGACCTGCCGGTAGTACCGGGCGAAGCGGCCCGGGTGGGCGAAGCCCCAGCGGGCCGCGATCTCCTTCACGGTGTCCCCGGCGCCGGGGTCCCCGGCCGCCAGGTCCCGGTGGGCGGCGTCCACCCGGGTCCGCCGCAGGTACTGGGCCGGGGTCAGCCCCAGCGGATGGTTGGCCCGGAACGCGCGCACGAGGGCGGCCGTGGTCGTGCCGGCCGCCCGGGCGGCGTCCTCGACGGTGACCGGCTCCGCGGCGTGGTCGTCGAGGAACTGCACCGCGGCCCGGTAGCGGCGCGTCTGGGCCTCCATGGACAGGTAGCGCTCCTCGCGGTCGCCCACCAGCGGGAAGCACTCGAGCAGCCCCACGGCGAGATGGCGGGTGAGCTCGGCGCGCACCAGCGGCTCCTCGAAGGCCTCCGAGGCCAGGACACCGGCCCCGTAGCGGGCCAGCCGCGCCCAGTACTCTCCCCAGCGGTCCCCGAGGGACGTGGCGGCGGCGAAGGCCACCGGGGTCCTCGCCCCGTACACGGTGTCCGCGGTCTCCTGCACCAGCTCCACGGGCAGGTGCACCAGGGTCACGTCCACGTCCTCGGCCACCACCAGGGACGGGTGCTCGGGGCGGAACAGCACGGAGGACCCCGCGGCCGCCGCCCCGGACTCGTCCCGGATCTGCCAGTCGTAGCGGTAGCCGGACACCTGGGCCACCGTGAAGACCTCGGTGTCCCCCCAGAGGGACATCGCCCCGCCCACGTGCACGGAGGACACGGCGAGGTGCTCGTCCCCGGCCCGGGAGAGCACGTACGAGAAGTCCGGGTCCTCGGTGCCGTACCCGAAGCGCATCCCGGTCCGTTCGCCCAGGGCGGTCAGCACCTGGGGGTCCGAGACGGTGAGCTCGTGCCGGAACACTGCGCTCATGGGCCGACACCACCTTCCGCACGGGCCTCACCCGGCGTCGGCTCAGCTCTTGAGAGCCCATTGTGCAGAATCACCGGGCGGCGCGCACCATTGTGACCCGCATCCCTCCCGCACGCCCGCCGCGGCGGGCCCGGGGCCGGGAGGCGCCTCCGCGTAGGCTGGCCGGATGAGCTCACCGCGCGCCCTGGCTCCCCGCCTGCTCCGTTCCGTCGCCGTCCGCTCCGTCGTGGGCCTGGTCGCCGTGCAGGCGGTGGTGGTGGCCACCCTAGTCGCCACCGACGCGATCAAGCGCCGGCACCGGATCCGCCGCTCCGGCTTCCCCCACCCGGGCACCTTCGAGGGCGCGGTGGGAGACACCGGCACCGCGATCTACACGTACGGCGAGGACCTCTACGAGCAGATGCTGGCCGCCATCGACGGCGCCGAGCACCGGGTGCTGCTGGAGACGTACCTGTGGAAGGACGACGAGGTGGGCCAGGCGTTCCTCGACGCCCTCAACCGCGCCGCTGCCCGCGGCGTGGAGGTGTACGTGGTCTATGACGGGTTCGGCAACCTCGTGGTGCCCCGCCGGTTCTACCGCTTCCACCCGGACGTGCACGCCTTCCGCTTCCCGGTGCTGCGCCCGCGCCTGCTCGTCAGCCCGGTGCGGGCCACCGGGCTGACCCACCGCAAGCTGCTGGTCGTCGACGACCGGACCGGCTTCGTGGGCGGCTACAACATCGGCGCGCTCTACGCCACGCAGTGGCGCGACACCCACGTCCGGCTCACCGGCGCGGCGGTCTTCGAGCTCAGCCACGCCTTCACGGAGGTGTGGAACCACCCCTGGGGACCGGGGCCCGCGCTGCCGTACCGCAACCAGGAGGGCTGGGACCCGCGGATCCGGTCGATGAGCAACACCCCCTCGAACCTGGTCTACCCCATCCGCAGCGTCTACCTGGACGCCGTCCGCCGCGCCCGGCACCACATCCACCTCACCACCGCCTACTTCATCCCCGACCAGCAGATCCTCGACGCGCTGGTCGAGGCGTCCCGGCGGGGCGTGGACGTGCGGGTGATCCTGCCGGAGAACTCCAACCACGTCCTCGCCGACTGGCTCTCCCGGGGCTTCTACACCACGCTGCTGGAGGAGGGGATCACCGTGCTGCTCTACCGCGACGCGATGATCCACGCCAAGACGGCGACCGTCGACGGCCAGTGGTCGACCGTGGGCACCGCGAACATCGACCGGCTGAGCCTGAGCTTCAACTACGAGACGAACCTCGAGGTCCACGACGAGGCCTTCGCCGCGGACATGGAGCGGATCTTCGCCGCGGACAGCGAGAACTGCCGGGAGCTCGTGGCCGAGGAGTGGTACCGGCGACACCCCCTCGCCCGGTTCGCCGAGCTCGTCCTGGTGCCGCTGCGCCCGTTCCTGTGAGCCGTCCGGGACCCCGGCACCGCTCCTCCCGCCCGCCCGGGAGCGGTCCGGGCGCCGGGTGCTACCCTTCGGGCGTCGGTGGGCCGTGGAGGAGGTGGGCGTGGACGTGGTGGCGGTGCAGGACCTGGACCCGAGCGCGGCGTTCGACGTCGTCGACCTCCTGGGCGTGCTCACCAACGGCATCCTGGGCGGGGCGGTCGCGCGCCAGCTGAAGATGGACCCCGTGGGCTTCGCGGTCCTCGCCCTCGTCTCCGCGCTCGGCGGGGGGCTGCTGCGCGACACCCTCCTGCAGGTGGGCTTCCCCGTGGCCCTGACCAACCCGGCGTACCTCATCACGGCGATCGCCGGGGCCGCGATCGCATTCTTCCTGCATCTCCAGGGGACGTGGACCAACCGCGTGCTCGTCGTGGCCGACGCCCTGGCCGTGGGCTGCTGGGCGGCCACGGGCACCGGGAAGGCCCTCGACGTGGGCCTGACCTGGTTGCCGGCCGTCATGATCGGCGTGACCACCGCCGTGGGCGGCGGGATGATCCGCGACATCGCGGTGGGGCGGGTGCCGATGATCTTCGGCGGGAACACCCTCTACGCCACGGGCGCGGTGATCGCCAGCGCCGAGATGGCGGTGCTGCACGGCCTGGGCTATCCCAACTGGGGCATGGCCGCGGCCATCCTCACCGCGGCCGCGGTCACGGTCGTGGCCCGCCGGCGGGGGTGGCGGCTGCCCGGGGCGGGCGAGTGGAACGTGCGCCTGCCGCGGCGGGACTGGCCCCGGCCGTCGTGGCGTCCCCGCGGCCCCGGCCGCCACGGGCGGGGACCCCGGATGCCCGGGGGCGGCCGCCCCGGGTCCGGCGGTCCCGGGCCGGACACCGGCGGCTCCTGACCGGACCGGCCGGGACGTCCGCGCCCGGCCGGCGCTCAGGCGCCCAGGACCCGCTCGAGGCCGTCCTGCATGTGGGCCCGCAGCAGCGCGTCCGCGCGCTCGGCGTCCTGCGCGGCCAGGGCCTCCACGATCTCGAGGTGCTCCCGGAGCCGGGCGTCCGCGGACCCGTAGGTCCCCTGCATCCCGGTCAGGGACATCCGGATCTGGGTGAGCAGGGTGCGGTGCATGTTGAGCAGCCGGGGGCTGGCGGCGAGCTCCACGAGCAGCTCGTGGAAGTGCAGGTCCGCCTCCGACATCGCGCGCCCGTTCGGCTCCGGGGCGGCCTCGCGCATCTCGTCCAGCGGCACGGCCAGGGCCTCGGCGGCCCGCGCCCCGGAGCCCGTGGCCACGATCCGGCGCACGGCCGCGCACTCCACGGCCTCCCGGGCGAGGTACATGTCCCGGACCGCGTCCTCGGTCAGCTCCATGACGAACAGGCCGCGGTTGCGGTGGCCCACGAGCAGGCCCTCCTGTGTGAGCCGCTGCATGGCCTCGCGCAGCGGCCCGCGGCTCACGTCGAGCTCCCGGGCCAGCTCCTGCTCCACGAGCTGGCTCCCGGGCGGGAAGCGGCCGTCGGCGATGGCCTCCCGCAGGATCCTGGCGATGAGCGCCGGGGTCGACTCCTGGACCACGGGGGGAAGGGTGGACCGGGCTGTCATGCTGCTCTCCATCTCGTGCGCGGCCCGGGGCGGGGTGCCCGGGCCGGGGATCCATCCTAGTGCGCGCCGCGGCGCCCGGCTCAGGGCTCCTCCGCGCGGGCGAAGCGCAGGGTCTCGCCGCGGGCCCCGCCCATCCAGACGTCCTGGCACGCGGCGGCCAGCTCTTCGAGACCGTCCTCGACCGTGGCGAAGACGTTGCCCGGCACCCAGCCCACGTCGCCGTTGAGCAGCAGGTTGTTGCGCCCGTAGAAGACCGCCAGGTCGATGATCAGCCGGTGCTCGGCGGTCCCGGCGGAGGCGTCGTAGCCGTAGGCGGGGTTCTCGAGCACCCCGTCGAAGCTGAAGTAGCAGAGGTCCCCGGGGATGGGCGTCACCGTCTGGTTCTCGGGCCCGGGCTCCTCGGGCGCGAACGCGGGGACCAGCGCGTAGATCTCGTTGCGGGCGAACTTCCCGTGGAAGACCTGCCCGGCCAGGGGCAGGGCCCGCCAGACGGCCTCGGCGGTCCGGGGCGCCTCGCGGTCCAGGAGGCGGGCGCGGGCGGTGACGGCGCGCCGCTCCAGGGTGACGGTGAGGTAGCGGGTCACGGGGTGCTCCTCCCGGGCACGGCGGCGGAGCGGGCGGCGACCGGCGGGCGCGGGGCGCCCCGGCCGGCCGCGGCCTCGTAGGCCGCCGCGACGTCGAGCACCCGCTGGTCGCCGTGGCGGGGGCCCACGATCTGCAGGCCGACGGGCATCCCCTCCGCCGTGAGCCCGCACGGGACGGTGATCGCGGGCTGCTGGGTGAGGTTGAACGGGTAGGTGTAGGGCGTCCAACTGGTCCAGTCCTGGCTCGGGGACCCGGCCGGGACGTCCGTGCCGGCCTCGAAGGCCGTCCGGGGCAGCGTGGGGGTCACGAGGACGTCGTAGCGCTCGTGCAGCAGCCCCATCCGGCGGCCCCAGGCCATCCGGCAGGCCGTGGCGTCGAGGTAGTCCTGGGCGCTGAACCCGCTGTGACGCTCGAGCGCGGCGCGCAGCGAGGGGTCGATCCGCTCGAGCGCCCCGGCCCCGTGGCCGGCCACCACGGACGCCGCGCCGCTGAACCAGAGCACGTGGTAGGCCCACACGGGGTCCTCCTCGCCCAGCTCCACCTCCTCGACGACCGCCCCGAGCTCGGCCAGGACCCCGGCGCCCGCCCGCACGAGGCGCTCCACCTCGGGGTCGTTGGTCCCGTAGCCCAGGTCGGGGCTGAAGGCCACGCGCAGGCCGGCCGCCCGCTCCGGTCCGGCCAGCCGGTCCAGGAAGCTCCCGGTGGGGGTCGGCAGCGCCGACCAGTCGCGGGGGTCGTGGCCGGAGAGGACGTCGAGCATCGCGGCGGCGTCGGCCACGGTGCGGGTCAGGGGCCCGGCGTGGGCCAGGGTGCCGAACGGGCTCGCCGGGTACAGGGGCACGAGCCCGTAGGTGGGCTTGAGCCCGACGACCCCGCAGAACGAGGCGGGGATGCGCACGGACCCTCCCCCGTCGGTCCCCACCGACAGGGGGCCGAGCCGGGCCGCCACCGCGGCGGCCGAACCGCCCGAGGAGCCCCCGGCGGTCCGGCCGGTGTCCCAGGGGTTGACCGTGACACCGGTGCGGGGACTGTCCGTGACGCCCTTCCAGCCGAACTCCGGGGTCGTCGTCCGGCCGACGAGCACCGCACCGGCCTCCCGCAGCCGCGCCACCGACGGCGCGTCCTCGTCCCACGGCCCGGTCTCGTCGATGAGCAGGGAACCGCGCAGGGTGGGCCGGCCACGGGTCAGGAGCAGGTCCTTGACGGTGGTGGGCACTCCGTCCAGGAGCCCGCGCGCCGCACCACGGGCCCAGCGCTCCTCGGAGCGCCGCGCGGCGGCCAGCGCCGTCTCCCCCTCGACCAGGCAGAAGGCGTTGAGGACCGGGTCGAGGGACTCGATCCCGCGCAGCGTCGCCTCGACCGCCTCGACCGGCGACAGCTCGCCCGCCGCGTAGGCCGAGGACAGCTCCACCGCGGACAGCTCCAGCACGTCCTGCACAGGACCTCCTCGGGACGCTACGATTGTCGACAATCAAACTGTAAGCGTTTCGCCCCTCCGGTCAACCCCGGCGGGAGGAGGTGCCGGACCCGTGCACACCGTGGTCATGCTCTATCCGGGGCACAGCGCGGAGGACGACTACGCGGTGCTGGAGCGCCTCGTGCCGGACGCCGCCTTCCCCGTGGTGCGCACGTGGGAGGGCGGCACCGCGCACGACGTCGCGGCGCTGCTGGCCCTCGGCTCCCGGCGGCACCTGGAGCCGGCGGCCCGGCGGGCCCGCGCCCACGCCCCGGACGCCGTGCTGTGGGCCTGCACCTCGGGCAGCTTCGTGCACGGCCGGGAGGGGGCGCGCGCGCAGTCCGGCTGGGTGGGCGAGGCCAGCGGCGCCCCCGCCTCCTCGACGTCCTGGGCGTTCTCGGCGGCGGTCCGCCACCTCGGGGCGCGCCGGGTCGCGGTGGCGGCCACCTACCCGGCGGACGTCGCGGCCCACTTCACGGCGTTCCTGGCCGGCGACGGGATCACGGTCACGGCGCTGTCCGCGCACGACGTCCCCAGCGGCGAGGACGCCGGGCGCCTGGACGCCGCGTGGCTGTTCGGGGCCGCCCGCGCCGCGGACCTGCGGGGCGCCGAGTGCCTGCTGGTCCCGGACACGGCCCTGCACACGGTGGCCGCGCTGCCGGGGCTCGAGCGGGCGCTCGGGATGCCGGTGCTGACCGCCAACCAGGTGACCGCCTGGCACGGGCTGCGGCTGGCCGGCCACCCCGCCCGCGCCGACCGGCTCGGGACCCTCTTCCGGGCGTGAGCCCGGGGCCCGGTCCGGGCACCGCCTGACCGGGCCCCGGTCGGCCGGTCCGCCCGGGGCGGGACCCTCCGGTCCGGCACCGACCGGGCCGGGGCGGGCCGGTCAGGGCAGCCCGGTCAGGACAGCCCGGTCAGGACGGCTCGGCCTCCCGGGACGGGAGGGCGCACAGGCGCTGGCCCGGGCCCTCCGGGGCCAGGCCCAGCCGGCGCAGGCCCGCCCAGAGCGTCACCTGGTTGGCGGTGAGCACGGGCTTGCCCAGCTCCTGCTCGAGGGGCGCGACGAGGTCGTAGGTGGGCAGGTTGGTGCAGGCCACGAACACGGCCCCGGCGTCCGGCCGGTCCGCCCGGCGGACGAGGTCCGCCGTCACGGCGTAGGGGACGTGCCAGATGAGCCGGTCCAGCCCCAGTCCCGCGCAGCCGACGACGTCCTTGCCGTCCTCCGCGAGGAAGTCCTCCAGCCGCTGCGTGAGCCGCTCGACGTAGGGGGTGGCGATGGCGAGCGCCGTCACGCCGAGGGCGTCCAGGGCCTCGAGCAGCGCCTCGGACGTGGTGACGGCCGGGACGCCGGTCTCCGCGGCGATCGTCGCGGCGATCCGCCGGGACCCCTCCCGGCCGTGCACGAAGCTGCCGGACGTGCAGGCGTAGACGACGGCCTCCGGGCCCACGGCGGCCAGGGAGCGGGCCGCGGCCCGGATCTCGGCGTCGTCGCCGATCCGGGCGGCCATGAGCTCGTCCACGACCATCGGGTGGAACGGCGTGCGCGCCACCGCGAGGGAGGTGCTCGCGGGCACCCACCGCCACATCTCCCGGTCGAGGGCCATGTCGTAGGGGTTCACGACGCCGAGCACGCGGTGGACGCCGGGACCCTCCGGGATGGGCATCTGCAGGGCGGCCATGCCTCCATGCTGGCACCGCGCGCTCCGGCCGACAACGGTCGTGCCCGCGCACGGCGAGGGCCCGGGGACGGCCTGCGTCCCCGGGCCCGTGAGGCCGCGGTCAGCGCTGGAGCTGCTCCGCGGCGGTGGGGTCGGAGTCGTTGAGGAACTTCTGGATGCGCTCGGCCTCGTCGAACTCGCCGATCGCCGCGGCCGCCCGGCCCAGGGCCGCGAGCGCCCGCAGGAAGCCCCGGTTGGGCTCGTGCGAGAACGGGACGGGCCCGTGGCCCTTCCAGCCGTGGCCGCGCAGGGCGTCGAGGCCGCGGTGGTAGCCCACGCGGGCGAAGGCGTAGCCCTCGAGGGTGCGGCCCTCGGCGAGGGCGTCCTCGGCGCACATGGCCCACGCCAGGGAGGCCTTGGGGAAGCGCGCGGCGAGGTCCTCCGCCTCGTCGCCCGCCTCGATGCGCTCGGTCAGGCCCGGGTCCTCGGTGAGGTAGGTGGGCTCGGGGCCGCCGAGCAGGTTCTTGCCGGTGAGGCTCATGGGGACGGGGTCCTTTCGGTGCACGGGACGGCGGGGCGCCCGGGAAGGGCGCGGGGAGGGACGCAGGAACGACGGCGGCGCCCCGCTCGGGCAGGACGCCGCCGTCGTGCGCCGCCGCCGCGGCGGGCGGTGGCGGAGGGGTGGAGCGACTACTTGACGGAGGTCCCGGCGGAGCCGAGGTTCTGGCAGGCCTCGACCACGCGGGCGGCCATGGACTCCTCGGCCAGGGCGCCCCACACGCGCGGGTCGTACTTCTTCTTGTTGCCGACCTCGCCGTCGATCTTCAGCACGCCGTCGTAGTTGGCGAACATGTGCCCGGCGACGGGACGGGTGAACGCGTACTGGGTGTCCGTGTCGACGTTCATCTTGACCACGCCGTAGGAGACGGAGTTCGCGATCTCCTCGGCCGTGGAGCCGGAACCGCCGTGGAAGACGAGGTCGAACGGACGGTCCTTGCCGACCTTCTCGCCCACGGCCTCCTGGATCTGCTGGAGCAGCTCGGGGCGCAGCTTGACCCCGCCCGGCTTGTACACGCCGTGCACGTTGCCGAAGGTCAGGGCGGTGAGGTAGCGGCCGTTCTCGCCGGTGCCCAGCGCCTCGACCGTGGCCAGACCGTCCTCGACGGTGGAGTAGAGCTTCTCGTTGATCGCGTTCTCGACACCGTCCTCCTCGCCGCCGACGGCGCCGATCTCGACCTCGAGGATGATCTTGGCCTTGTTCGTGCGGGCCAGCAGCTCCTGGGCGATCTTGAGGTTCTCGTCGAGCTCGATGGCGGAGCCGTCCCACATGTGGGACTGGAAGATCGGGTCCTCGCCGCGGGCCACGGCCTTCTCGGACTCCTCCAGCAGCGGCAGCACGAAGCCCTCGAGCTTGTCCTGCGGGCAGTGGTCGGTGTGCAGGGCGATGTTGACGTCGTAGTTCTTCGCGACCTCGCGGGCGAAGGCCGCCATCGCGAGCGAGCCGGTGACCATGTCCTTGACGGAGGCCCCGGACCAGTAGGCCGCCCCGCCGGTGGAGGCCTGGATGATGCCGTCCGAGCCGGCCTCGGCGAAGCCGCGGATGGCCGCGTTGAGGGTCTGGGACGAGGTGACGTTGATCGCGGGGTAGGCGAAGCCCTTCTCCTTGGCCCGGTCGATCATCTCGGCGTAGACATCAGGGGTTGCGATGGGCATGCTGGCTCCTTCGGTTCGGGTGTGGCCTGGCTCCCACTCTAGCCAACGGGCCGCGGTTGGACGACGGGTGGGCGCCGCGGGTCGCCCGTCAGGTGACGGACTGGCCGAACACGTGCCGCCGGATCCAGGCGTGCATCGCCACCGCGGCGGCGGCCGAGGCGTTGACGGAGCGGGTCGAGCCGAACTGGGCGATGGACAGCGTGGTCCCGGCGGCCGCGTGCATCGCGGGGCTCAGCCCCGGCCCCTCCTGCCCCAGGACCAGCACGCAGCGCTCGGGCAGGTCGTAGGTCTCCAGCTGCTGCGAGTCGGGGAAGTTGTCGATCCCGATCACCGGCAGGCCCTCGCCCTCGGCCCAGGCCGTGAACTCCTCGACGCTCGCGTGATGGCGCACGTGCTGGTACCGGTCGGTAACCATCGCTCCGCGGCGGTTCCAACGCCGCCGGCCGACGATGTGCACCTCCCGGGCGAGGAACGCGTTGGCGGTGCGCACCACGGAGCCGATGTTGAGGTCGTGCTGCCAGTTCTCGACGGCCACGTGGAATCCGTGCCGGCGGGTGTCCAGGTCGGCGACGATCGCGTCCAGGGTCCAGTACCGGTAGCCGTCCACGACGTTGCGCCGGTCCCCGTGCTCGAGCAGCTCCGGGTCCCACTGCTCGCCCTCGGGCCAGGGGCCCTCCCAGGGGCCGACGCCGACCTCCGGGTTGGTGGCGGGGGGCCCGGCCTCGCCGGCGGGGTCAGTCAAGCCCGAGCTCGTCCTTCGTGAAGGCGTAGAGGCACGGCACGTCCGCCGTCTCCTCGATGCGTTCCTTGGCGCCGGTGCGCCGGTCCACGATGATCGCCACGGCCACCACATTGGCGCCGGCCCGCTGCAGCGCCTCCACGGCGGTGAGCGCGGAGCCGCCGGTGGTGGAGGTGTCCTCCACCACCACGACGTCGCGGCCCTGCACCGGGGGGCCCTCGACCTGCCGGCCCATCCCGTAGCTCTTCTGCGCCTTGCGGACCACGAACGTGTCGACGGCCCGGCCCTGGTCGCCGGCCGTGCGCATGATGGAGTGGCCCACGGGGTCCGCGCCCATGGTCAGCCCGCCCACGGCGTCGCAGGAGATCCCGGCCTCGTCGAGCAGCGCCAGCATCACCTGGCCCACGTAGCGGGACGCCTCGTGGTGGAGGGTCACGCGGCGCAGGTCCACGTAGTAGTCGGCCTCGATGCCGCTGGCGAGCGTGACCCTGCCCCGCACCACGGCGAGGTCGATGATCAGCTGGCGGAGGCGGTCGCGGGCCGTCGCGAGGTCGACGGGCGAGAGGTCGGTGGTCATGACCCCAGTCTATGGCGCGCGCGGACCTGCCTCCGCCGCGAGGGGTCGCGTCCTGCCGGAAAGAACGCGCCTTTCCGGCAGGACGCGACCCGCCGGCCCGGAGCTGTCCCGAGGACGCCCCTCAGCGGGGGGCCATGCGCAGCGCCCCGTCCATCCGGACGGTGGCGCCGTTGAGGTAGTCGTTGTCGAGGAACGTGGCGACGAGCTGCGCGAATTCCCCGGGCCGTCCCAGCCGGCGCGGGAACGGCACGCCCGCGGCGAGCCCGGCCCGGAACTCGTCGCTCACCGCCGCGAGCATGGGGGTCTCGACCACCCCGGGGGCGATGGTGTTGACCCGGATGCCGCTGCTCGCGAGGTCCCGGGCCGCGGTGATGCCCAGGCTGTGCACCCCGCCCTTCGAGGCGGCGTAGGCGGCCTGTCCCACCTGGCCCTCGAAGGCGGCGACGGAGGCGGTGTTGACGACCAGCCCGCGCTGGCCGTCGTCGTCGACGGGGTCGGTGGCCGCGATCCGCTCCGCGGCCAGGGCCAGGACCGTGAACGTGCCGAGGAGGTTGACGCGCAGCACGGTCTCGAACAGGTCGAGGTCGTGCACGCCCCGGCGGCCCAGCACCCGGGCGGACGGTCCGATGCCGGCGCAGTTGACCACGGTGCGCAGGGGTCCGGCACCGGCCGCGACGGCCACGGCCTCGCGCACCTGCTCCCGGTCCGTGACGTCGGCGGCCACGTAGCGCACCCCGGGGACCTCGGGGGCCGCCCCGACCGCGGCCGGGAGGTCGACGGCCACGACGCGCACGCCGCGCCCGGCCAGCATCGCGGCGGTGGCGGCGCCGAGTCCCGAGGCGGCGCCGGTGACGAGGGCGGAGGTGTCGGTGACGTCCATGCGGGGTCCTTCCGGGGGGTGGGGAACGGGGGTGGGGAACGGGGAGGTGCCGGGCCGGCTCAGACGAACGCGGAGACGCCCGTGACGGCGCGGCCCACGATCAGGGCGTTGATCTCGTAGGTGCCCTCGTAGGTGTAGAGGATCTCGACGTCGTTGAACAGCTTGGCCATCTCGTGGTCGGTGACCACGCCGTTGCCGCCGAGCAGGTTCCGGCCCAGGGCGGCCGACTCCCGGGCGAGGGAGGTGGTGGTGGCCTTGGCGAGGGCGGCGTGGGGCATGTCGAACCCGCCGTCCTCCTGCAGCCGGGCGATCTGGGCCATGAGGCCCAGGCAGGCGGTGGTGTTGCCGAGGATCCGCGACAGCGGCTCCTGCACCAGCTGGAACCGCGCGAGCGGGCGGCCGAACTGCTGCCGGGCCAGGGCGTAGTCCCGGGCGACGTCGAAGATCGCGAGCTGGACCCCGGCGGCCTGCCAGCCGACCCAGGCGCGGGAGTTGCGCAGCATCTCGTTGGCGGCCGTGAAGCTCTGCGCCCCGGGCAGGGCCGCGGAGGCGGGGACCCGGACCTCGTCCAGGACGATGTCGGCGTTCTGCATGATCCGCAGGCCGATCTTGTGCTCGATCTTCGTGGCGGTCCACCCGGGCCGGCCGGTCTCCACGAGGAAGCCCTTGACCTGCCCGTCGGCGGTGTCCCGGGCCCAGACGATCGCGACGTCGGCGATCGTGCCGGCGCCGATCCAGCGCTTGGTCCCGGTGAGCACCCACTCGGCGCCGTCGCGGGTCGCGGTGGTGGCCAGGCCGCCGGCGATGTCGGAGCCGTGCTCGGGCTCGGTGAGCGCGAACGCGCCGAGGGCCCGGAAGCGGCGCAGCTCCGGCAGCCAGCGGGCCTTCTGCTCGGCCGAGCCCAGGGCGTCGATCAGGTCGACGATGAGCTCGTTGTGGATCCCCACGAGGGCGCTCAGCGACACGTCCGCCCGGGCCACCTCGGCGTAGGCGAGACCCCGGAACAGCCGGCTCGCCCCGGAGAGCTCGAGCTCTCCGAGCCCGTGGGCGGCGAGGGCGGGCAGCAGGTGGGACGGGAACTCCTCGCGGTTCCAGTAGGGCGTGACCACGGGACGGACCTGCTCCTGCAGGAACGCGTGCAGCTCGGCCAGCCGCGCCCGCTCGGGCGGGGCCAGGAGGGCGGTGAAGCAGAACAGGTCGGCGTCCGGGAAGGGGATGCCGGGATGGTGCTCCACGGACGGGGATTCCCCGCGCAGGACCGGGTTCATGGGATGTCCTCTCGTCGGTCCGGGCGGAGGGGTGGCCCGCCGGGACCGGGTCGAACCGTACGGTGGTGGGCCCATCCTACTGTGACGCGCCTCACCCGCCCCGCAGGACGACCCCGCTCACCCGGGGGCCGTGACCCGCCCGCGCTCGAGCACCACGACCCGGTCCGCCAGCGCGGCGGCGTCCCCGGGGTCGTGACTGACCACCAGGGCCGTCCGGTCGGCCAGCACCCGCACCAGCAGCTCGTGGACGAGGGGCCGGGCGGCGGCGTCCAGGGCGGAGAACGGCTCGTCCAGCAGCAGCAGCCGCGGCTCGGCCGCCAGGGCCCGGGCGATCGCCACGCGCTGCGCCTGGCCGCCGGAGAGCTGGGCGGGCCGGCGGTCGGCGAACTGCCCGGCCCCCACCTCGGCGAGCCAGTCCCGGGCGAGGGCCCGCGAGCGGGTCCGGCCGGCCCCGCGGCTGCGGGGGCCGAAGGCCACGTTCTCGAGCACGGACAGGTGCGGGAACAGCAGCGGCTCCTGCGCCATGAGCGCGATGCCGCGCTCGTGCGGGGGCACCCAGCTCCCGCACCCGGCGTCGTCGAGGTCGAAGAGCACGGACCCGTCCAGGGTGCACCGGCCCCGGTCCGGGACGAGCAGGCCGGCGAGGACCGCGAACAGGGTGGACTTCCCGGCCCCGTTGGGCCCGGTCACCGCCACGGTGGCCCCCGCCGGGACGGTCAGGGCGAGGTCCACGTCCCGGGCGGCCAGCCGGGCGGTCACGGACAGCCCGGCCGTCATCGCCGGGCCGCCCGGCGCACGGGGGCGGAGAACCCCACGACGAGCACCGCCACGACCACGAGCACGAGCGAGAGGGCGACGGCGGCGTCCGGGTCCGTCTCGCGCAGCAGGTAGATCTCCAGGGGCAGGGTCCGGGTGGTCCCCTGCAGGCTGCCCGCGAAGGTCAGGGTGGCCCCGAACTCTCCCAGGCAGCGGGCGAAGGAGAGCACCGCCCCGGAGGCCAGGCCGGGCAGGACCAGGGGCAGGGTGACCCGCCGCAGCACGGTGGTGGGCCGGGCGCCGAGCGTGGCGGCGACCTCCTCGTAGCCGGCCGCCGCGCTGCGCAGCGCCCCCTCGAGACTGACCACCAGGAACGGCAGGGCCACGAACGTCTGGGCGAGCACCACGGCCACGGTGGTGAACGCGATGCTGATCCCGGCGAGCTCGAGGTGGCGCCCCACGAGCCCCTGCCGCCCGAAGGTGTGGAGCAGCGCGATCCCGCCGACCACGGGCGGCAGCACGAGCGGGAGCAGCACCAGGGAGCGCAGCAGGCGCGCCCCGGGCAGCCGGGCGCGGGCCAGCACCAGCGCCAGCGGTGCGCCCAGCAGCACGCACAGCGCCGTGGAGACGCTCGCGGTGCGCAGGCTCAGCCCCAGGGCGGCGCGGGAGGACTCCGAGGTGACGAGGTCCAGGAAGCCGCCCCACTGCACCCGGGCGAGCATGCCGAGGACCGGCAGGACCACCACCAGGGCCCCCAGGGCCGCCGGGATCCACACCCAGCCGGGGACGGTGCCGAAGCCGCGGGGGCGACGCCGGATCACGGCGCCCCGAACCCCGCCGCGGCCAGCGCCTCCCGGCCGCGCTCGCCGGTCACGAGCTCGAGGAACTGCCGGGCCGCGGCCGGCTCCGCGGCGTCCGCCAGCACGGCGGCGGGATAGCGGTTGACGGCCCGTGCGGCCTCCGGGACCTCGAGGACCTCGACCGCGTCCCCGGCCGAGCGCGCGTCCGTGGCGTAGACCAGGCCGGCGTCCGCCTGCCCGGAGACGACCTTGCCCAGCACGTCGGTCACGGAGCCCTCCTCGCTCACCGGGCTCAGCCGCACGCCGGAGGCCTCTTCGACCCGCTCGGTGGCGGCCCCGCACGGCACCCGCGGGGCGCACACCACGACCTGCACGCCGGGCTCCGCCATGCCCCGGAAGGAGCCGATGCCGGCCGGGTCCCCGGCGGGCACGACCGCGGTCAGGACGTTGGTCGCGAAGACCTCGGGGGCGCCCTCGACCAGGCCGGCATCCACGGCCCCCGCCATGCTCCGCTCGTCCGCGGTGGCCAGAACGTCGGCGGGCGCCCCCGCCGTGAGCTGCTGGACCAGGGCGGAGGAGCCGGCGAAGTTCAGGCTCACCTCGACCTCCGGGTGCTCGGCCTCGAACTGCTCGGCGAGCACAGTGAAGGTGTCCGTGAGGGAGGCGGCGGCGTGGACGGTCAGCACGGTGCCGGCACCGTCGGCCGGGGCAGCGGCCCCGCAGCCGGCGGCGCCGAGCCCGAGGACGCCCAGGAGGACGGTGGCGGGGAGCCGGGACGGCGCCACGGCCGTCAGGCCCCGGGGGTCTCGACGACCACGGCGGTCGACTTGACCACGGCCGTGGCCACGCGGCCGGGCTCCAGGCCCAGCTCCCGGACGGCCTCGGTGCTCATGAGGGAGACCACGCGGTGCGGGCCGCACTGCAGCTCGACCTGGGACATCACCGTGTCCGAGACGACCTCCGTGACCAGTCCCACGAACCGGTTGCGCGCCGAGCTGGCGAGACGGGCGGGGTCCTCGGGGCGCACGGCGCGGTCCTTGAGCAGGCGGGCGAGCTCCAGCCCGTCCACCACGCTGTGGCCGGTGGCGCTGCGGGTGCTGCGCAGCGTGCCCTGGTCGATCCAGCGGCGGACGGTGTCGTCGCTGACGGCGAGGAAGCGCGCGGCGTCGGCGATCCTGATCTCGGTCATGACCCCACCCTATCCGCACCTGCGGGCGGAGAGGTGGATCCGGCACTCAGGTGCGGACGCGGAGCGGCCGCCGGGGCGCACCCGCCGGGGCGCAGCTGCCGGGTCTCAGGCGCCGGCGACGACCTCGCAG
Source organism: Kocuria oxytropis (assembly GCF_040981195.1). Lineage (NCBI taxonomy): Bacteria > Bacillati > Actinomycetota > Actinomycetes > Micrococcales > Micrococcaceae > Kocuria > Kocuria oxytropis. Next base: position 345,971 of record NZ_JAVFXA010000001.1, read on the forward strand.
ACGGCCCGGCCGTAGCGCTCGAGCTTGGCGTCGCCGACCCCGGAGATCCCGCGCAGCTCGTCCGGCGAGCCCGGCCGGGCCTGCGCGATCGCCGAGAGGGTGGCGTCGTTGAAGACGACGTACGCGGGCACGCCCTGCTCCTTCGCCACCGCGGCGCGCCAGGCCCGCAGCTGCTGGAAGAGCTCCTGCTGGGGCTGGTCGAGCACCGGCGGCGCGGCGGCCGTCCTCGGCCGGCGAGGGGCCTTGACGCGCTCGGGCTCGCGGCGCAGCCGCACCTCCCGCTGCCCGCGCAGCACCTCCCCTGCGGCCTCGGTGAGGGCCAGGACGCCGTACTCGCCCTGCACCTGGAGCAGGCCCTGGGCGAGCAGCTGGCGCACCACGCCCCGCCACTCCTGGTCCCCGAGCTCGGTGCCGATGCCGAACGTGGTGAGCTCGGTGTGGCGCATCCGCACCACCCGTTCGGTCTGCCGGCCGAGGAGGATGTCCACCAGGTGGCCGGCGCCGAACTGCTGGCCCCGCTCCCGCTGCAGCCGCACGATCGTGGACATGAGCTTCTGCGCCGGGACCGTGCCGTCGAAGGCCTCGGGCGGGTTCAGACAGGTGTCGCAGTTGCCGCACGCCCCGCTCTCCTCGCCGAAGTAGCGCAGCAGCTGCCGGCGGCGGCACTGCACCGTCTCGCACAGCGCGAGCATCGCGTCCAGGTGGAGCGTCTGGGCGCGCTTGCGCTGCCGGTCCCCCTCCCCGTCCTCGATCATCCGCCGCTGCTGGACGACGTCCTGCAGCCCGTAGGCCAGCCACGCCGTGGACGGCAGCCCGTCGCGCCCGGCGCGGCCGGTCTCCTGGTAGTAGCCCTCGATGCTCTTGGGCAGGTCGAGGTGGGCCACGAAGCGCACGTCGGGCTTGTCGATGCCCATGCCGAAGGCGATGGTCGCGACCATGACGACGCCCTCCTCCCGCAGGAACCGGGTCTGGTGCTCCCGGCGCAGCTCGGCGGGCAGCCCGGCGTGGTACGGCAGCGCGGTCACGCCCTGCCCCGCCAGCCACTCGGCGGTGCGCTCGACCGAGGCGCGGGACAGGCAGTAGACGATGCCGGCCTCGCCGTCGTGCTCCGTGCGGACGAGCTGCAGCAGCTGCCGGCGGGCGTCCTGCTTGGGTCCCACCCGGTACTGGATGTTGGGCCGGTCGAAGCTCGAGACGAAGACGCGGGCGTCGCCCAGATCGAGGTTGCGGACGATCTCCGCGCGCGTCTCCTCGGTCGCGGTGGCGGTGAGGGCGATGCGCGGGACGCCGGGCCAGCGCTCGTGCAGGATCGTCAGCCCGAGGTAGTCGGGGCGGAAGTCGTGGCCCCACTGGGCCACGCAGTGCGCCTCGTCGACGGCGAAGAGCGCGATGCGGGCGCGGTCGAGCAGCTCCGCCGCGGCCGGCAGGCGCTCGGGGGCCAGGTAGAGCAGGTCGAGCTCCCCGGCCAGGAGCCGGCGCTCGACGTCGCGGCGCTGCTCGGGGCTCTGGGTGGAGTTGAGGTACGCGGCGCGGACGCCGAGCAGCTCGAGGGCGTCGACCTGGTCGTGCATGAGCGCGATGAGCGGGCTGACCACGACCCCGGTGCCCTCCCGGACGAGCGCGGGGACCTGGTAGCACAGGCTCTTGCCGCCGCCGGTGGGCATGAGCACGAGGGCGTCGTCGCCGCGCACGACCGCCTCGATGATCTCGGCCTGCTGACCGCGGAAGGCGTCGTAGCCCCAGACCCGGGTGAGCACCTCGAGTGCCGCGGACGGGCTCACGGCGTGCGGGGGGCCCGCGGGGCGCGGCCCGGTGGCTGGCGCGGGGCGGGGGTGGGCGGGCTGGGCACGTGCAGCGGGGCGTGGACGGGGCGGTCGGCCGTGAGGGTCCGGGGCTCGCCGTCGACCCGCAGCACCACCTCGCCGGGGCCCTCGTCGAGCAGCCGTACGACCGTGCCCGTCCGGGTGATCTGCACGCCGATCCGGTGGCCCCGCCAGCGCAGGCGGAAGCCGATCCGGTGCAGCCGCTCGGGCAGCCGGGGGGCCAGGCGCAGCTCGCCGCCGTCCGGGTCCAGGCCGCCGAAGCCGCAGACCACGGCCAGCCAGGACCCGGCGGCGGAGGCGAGGTGCAGGCCCTGCTCCGCGTCCTGCTGGATGTCGCGCAGGTCCACGAGGGCGGACTCGCGCAGGTGGTCGAGGGCGAGCTCCAGGTGGCCGACACGGGCGCAGACCACGGCCTGGGCGCAGGCCGAGAGAGAGGAGTCGCGCACGGTGCGCTGCTCGTAGTAGTCCAGGTCCCGGGCGGTCTGCTCCGGGGTGAACGCCTCGGCGCACCACCACAGGGCGAGGACCAGGTCGGCCTGCTTGACGACCTGGCGGCGGTAGATCTTCGCGTAGTGGAAGTGCTCCTCCACGGGGTAGCCGTCCCGCTTGGCCTCGAAGTCCCACTCGCGGTAGGTCGTGAACCCCGCGTTGGAGGGGTGCACGCCGAGCACGGCGTCGTAGGGGACGTGCAGGGCGTCGGCCAGGGCCCGCCAGCGCTGGAGCTCGTCGGCCGTCACGCGCAGCCGTCCCACGTGCTCGGGGTGGGCCTCGCACGCGTCGGCGGCCGCCCGCAGGTTGCGCCGGGCCATGAGGTTGGTGAACACGTTGTCGTCGACCACGCCGGTGTACTCGTCCGGTCCGGTCATCCCGAGCAGGTGCGCGCCGCCCTCGTGGTCCTCGTGCACCATCGCCGCCCACACGCGCGCGGTCTCCACCAGGACGTCGACCCCGCCGACGGCGGTGAGGTCCTCGCCGGTCGTGTCGGCCCACCAGCTGAACGCGCGGGCGATGTCGGCGTTGACGTGCATGGCCGCGGTGCTGGCCGGCCAGTACGCCGAGGTCTCGTGCCCGTCGATGGTGCGCCACGGGAAGGAGGCCCCGCCCAGGTCGAGGACCTCGGCCCGCTCCCGGGCCCGGTCCAGGGTGGAGGAGCGCCAGCGCAGCAGCCGGGCCGCGTCGAGCGGGCGCAGCAGGGCCAGCGCGGGGAGCACGAAGCCCTCGACGTCCCAGAAGGTGTGCCCGCTGTAGCCGCCACCGGTGAGCCCCTTCGCCCCGACGGGAGCGCCGTTGACGCACGCGGAGGCCTGCAGGAGCTGGAAGAGGTCGAAGCGGACCGCCAGCTGCAGCTCCGGGTCGCTGTCGATCTCCACGTCGGCGCCGGCCCAGAACTCGTCCAGCTCGGCGCGCTGCGCGGCGAGCAGGCCGTCCCAGCCCCGGTGCCGGGCACCGTCCAGGCCGGCGAGCGCCCGCTCCTTCAGGTCCACGGACGGATCGTCCGTGGACATGACGTGGCAGAGGTACTTGACGAACCCGACGCGCTCCCCGGGCCGGAGGTCCGTGACGAGGGTCGTGACGACCTGGTCGTCGTCGCCCTGGGTGCTGACCGCGCCGCCGTCCGGCAGCTCCACGGCGTGGTCCACGGCGGCGGCCACCCCGATCCGGCTCCCGCTGGTCCGGTGCACCAGGACCCCGCCGGTCTCGTGGCACGCGCTGAGCCTGGCCCGGAAGGGCCGCTCCAGGACCTCGGCCACCCGCGGGTCCGAGTTGTGGACCTTGGGCGGGGTGCCGTTGACCACCAGGTCCGAGCGCACCACGACCTGGACCGTGCGGTCCACGGCCTCGACCTCGTAGCGGACGGCCGAGACCGAGCGCTGGGTGAGCGAGACCAGGCGCGTGGAGACCAGGCGCATCCGGGCGCCGCGGGGCGTGGTCCACTCCGTCTCGCGGCGCAGCGTGCCCTCGCGCAGGTCCAGCACGCGCTCGTGCTCCTCCGGGGGCGTCTCCCGGACGTCGAGCGGCACCCCGTCGACCAGCAGGCGCACGGTGCTGCCGTCGGCCACGCCGATGACGGCCTGACCGTGCTCGGGGTGGCCGTAGCCGCCCTCGGGGTAGGACAGCGGGTGGTACTCGTAGACCCCCGCCATGAAGGTGCCGCGGGAGGCGCTGGGCTGGGCCTCGTCCAGGGTGCCCCGGACGCCCACGTACCCGTTGGACAGGGCGAAGACGGACTCCACGGCGCCGTGCGCCGCCGGGTCGAGGGCGGACTCGCGGACCTGCCAGGCGGCGGCTTCGTTCGACGATCGGGGCATGGCACCACGTTAGCCCCCGCGGCCGGGGTCGCGCCGCCGCGTGGCTCAGCGGTGCGTGAAGCGCGGCTCCCGCTTCTCCGTGAACGCGGCCATGCCCTCCTTCTGGTCCTCGGTGGCGAACAGGGCGTGGAAGAGCCGGCGCTCGAGGTGCACGCCCTGCGCGAGGGTGGTCTCGAACGCCGTGTCCACGGCCTCCTTGGCCGCGAGGACCGAGGGCAGGGACTTCGCCGCGATGGTCCCGGCCACGTCCAGGGCCGCCGGGAGCAGGTCCGCGGCGGGCACCACGCGGGAGACGAGGCCCGCCCGCTCGGCCTCGGCGGCGTCGATGTGCCGGCCCGTGAGGACCATGTCCATGGCCTTGGCCTTGCCCACCGCGCGGGCCAGGCGCTGGGAGCCGCCCATCCCGGGGATCACCCCGAGGTTGATCTCGGGCTGGCCGAAGCGGGCCGTGTCCGCCGCGATCAGCAGGTCGCACATCATCGCCAGTTCGCACCCCCCGCCCAGGGCGTACCCGGAGACCGCGGCGACGACGGGCGTGCGCACCCGGGTGAAGGCGTCCCAGCCCGCGAACCAGTCCGCGAGGTACATCTCCGCGGCGCTGCGCCCCGCCATCTCCTTGATGTCGGCGCCCGCGGCGAAGGCCTTCTCCGAGCCGGTGAGCACGATGGCCCCGATCCCGGGGTCGGCGTCCAGGGCGGTGGCCGCGGCGACGACCTCCCGCAGGGTCGCGGCGTCGAGGGCGTTGAGCGCCTTCGGCCGGTTCAGGGTGATGACCCCGACCCGCCCGCGGGTCTCGACCAGGATGTTCTCCGGGCTGTCGGCGGTGCTGGTGGCCGGGTCGTTCCGGTCGTCGGTGCCGTGCGGCTCGCTCATGCTGCGCTCCTGGTTCGCTCGGTCGGTGGGGTCCTCGGGGCTCCCGCGCCGCGGGCGCGGTGCGGGGCATGGCCCGCATCCTACGCACCCCGCGCCCGGGGCCGCCCCGGGTCGCGGGCCCCGGGAGGGGCCCCGCCGGCCCCCGTCCCCGCGGGCGCGCTCCGCACCGGCCCTTGCCCTCCCGGGCGTGCCCCGCACTAGCATGGGGCGCATGCGGACACTGCAGGCAGCCATCATCGACGAAATGGGCGTGAAGCCCGAGATCGACCCGCAGCAGGAGATCGAGGCGCGCGTGCAGTTCCTGTGCGACTACCTCCGGGCGAGCCGCACCCGGGGCTTCGTGCTCGGGATCAGCGGCGGACTCGACTCCACGCTCGCCGGCCGGCTGGCCCAGCTGGCCGCCGAGAAGCTGCGCGCCGAGGGCGAGGACGCGCAGTTCGTGGGCGTCCGGCTGCCCCACCGCGTCCAGCACGACGAGGAGGACGCCCAGGCGGCCCTGCGCTTCGTCGCCGCGGACCGCACCATCACCTACGACATCGCCCCGGCGGTGGACGGGTTCGAGCACGGCTTCGAGGGCGCCACGGACCGGGAGATCTCCGACTTCAACAAGGGCAACATCAAGGCCCGGATGCGGATGATCGCCCAGTACGCGATCGCCGGGGAGCACAACTACCTGGTGATCGGCACCGACCACGGCGCCGAGTCCGTGACCGGGTTCTTCACCAAGTACGGCGACGGCGGGGCGGACGTGCTGCCGCTCTTCGGCCTGGACAAGCGGCAGAACCGGCTCCTCGCGAAGACCCTCGGCGCCGAGGAGCGGCTGTGGGCCAAGGCCCCCACCGCCGACCTGCTCGACGACGCCCCCGGCCAGACCGACGAGGCGGAGCTGGGGCTGTCCTACGACGACATCGACGACTACCTGGAGGGCCGCGAGGTGGCCGACGCCGTGGCGGAGAAGATCGAGCACCGCTGGCGCCTCACCCGGCACAAGCGCACGACCCCCGCGACGATCCTCGACGACTGGTGGCGGGACTGACGCCCGCCGCACCGGCGCCGTGACGGAGCCGCGCACCCGGGCCGGGGTGCGCGGCTCCGTCGTCGCCGGGCCCGCTCAGCGGGTGGCCCAGGTCCGCCCGGACGCGTAGTGGACGGTCCAGCCCTTCGAGAAGCGCTGCCGCACCTCGGCCCCGTAGCGGTACTCGTCGGTGACCGGGAAGCCGTAGCCGCGCTCCCGCCCGGCCGCCGTCCAGGCCCGGCCGATCGCCCCGTAGAGCTTGATCGCGCGGGAGCCCGTGCCGGGGCTCCACATCACCTGGGTGGAGCGCCCGTCGCGGCGGAAGACCTGGTACGCGCCGCCGGTGACGGGGCGCTCGTCCGTGGCCGGCAGGCCGAAGTTGTGCTCCCGCCCCGCCGCGACCCAGCGGGCGCCGATGGAGCCGTAGTTCTTCACGGCCATCGCCCCGTAGCCGGGGGCCCAGTAGAGGGTGGTGGTGCGGGTGCCCTTCCGGAACTGCTGGTAGACGCCGCCGTGCACGAGGCCGCCGCGCTCGTTCATGGTCGGCTCCCCGAGCACGGAGGCCCCGCCCAGCCGGTGGTACTTGGTGCCGATGGCTCCCCGGACCGCGTAGGAGGGCGTGGTGACCGGCGGGACGAAGCCCTGGGCCGGGGTCGCGTACGTGCCCGGCACCGCCTGCCCGGCGGGGTAGGCGTAGTAGTAGATCGTCAGGTAGGTCTCCCACCCGGGCCCGTCCGAGCCCGTCGTGGCGACGTGGCTGACCCCGATGCCGAGATGGGTCAGGTCCCGGGCGAACTGGTCGGTCCCGTTGCGGGGGAAGAAGTCCAGCAGGTAGTGGCTCAGGGCCTCGACCGCGCCGGTGCCGTCGAAGGCCCCGGTGAACACGCCCTTGCCGTAGTACTGGTCCATCCGGGTCCCGCCCGCGGGGACACCGGCCCAGGGGTCCGGGTTGCGGGACTCCAGGCGGGCCCCGGCCATGGCCTGGGCCCACTGCTGGGCGTTGCGGGAGACGGCCGTGTTGTAGACCAGCGGGGCCCGGCCGGCCTGGCGGCGGTGGTCGTTGACGATCTCGAAGGCCTCGGTGATGTGCTCCACCGTAGTGGGGTGGGCCCCGGCCGAGGCGGCCCCGGCCAGCTCGCCCGGGCTGCCGTCGGCCGGGCTGCCGGTGGCCGGCGTCCCCGGCCCGGGGGCCGGGGCGGGCGCCGCGCCGGGGGCCGAGGCCCCGTGGAGGCTCACCGCGGGGGCCCCGGCGGAGGCGTGCCCGGGCGGGTCGTCCGCGGGGGCGGGTGCGGCGAGAGCCGCCGGCTGGGCGCCGATGAGGAGCGCGAGGGCGGTGGACACGACGAGCGCGGTCCGTGCGAGGTTCATGGGGGGGTCACTCCCTGCTGGGGACGGCACCGCCGGGGGCACGGGCCAGCAGGAAGTTAGCATATGCAATCGCCTGGGGGAAGGGTGTCCGGCGGCCCGGACCGTGGGCGGGGGCGTCCGGGACAGCCGGTAACGTGGGGTCCATGAGGATCGCCACCTGGAACGTGAACTCCGTCCGCGCCCGCGCCGACCGCGTGGAGGCGTGGCTGCAGCGCTCGGACGTGGACGTGCTGGCCATGCAGGAGACCAAGGCGAAGGACGAGAACTTCCCCTGGGAGCTCTTCGAGTTCATGGGCTACGACGTCGCCCACTTCGGCCTCGGCCAGTGGAACGGCGTGGCGATCGCCTCCCGGGTGGGCCTCGAGGACGTCGAGCGCACCTTCCCGGACCAGCCGGCCTTCGGCAAGCCCGGCGAGGAGCCCGTGCAGGAGGCCCGCGCGATCGGCGCCACGTGCGGCGGCGTGCGCGTGTGGTCCCTCTACGTGCCCAACGGCCGCGGCCTGGAGGACCCGCACATGCCCTACAAGCTGGAGTGGCTGCGCGTGCTCAAGGACCACGCCAAGCAGTGGGTGGACGAGGACCCGCAGGCGCAGGTCGCCCTGGTGGGCGACTGGAACGTGGCCCCGCAGGACGAGGACGTGTGGGACATGCAGTTCTTCCTCGACAACGGCCTGACCCACGTCAGCGCGCCCGAGCGCGCCGCCTTCCGCGCCTTCCTGGAGGAGGCCGGCTACCAGGACGTGGTCCGTCCCCGGCACCCCGGCCCGGGCGTCTACACCTACTGGGACTACAAGGGGCTGCGCTTCCCGAAGAAGGAGGGCATGCGCATCGACTTCCAGCTCTACTCCCCCGCCCTGGCCGGCCGCGTCACGGACGCGTCGATCGACCGCGAGGAGCGCAAGGGCAAGGGCGCCTCGGACCACGCCCCCGTCGTCGTCGAGATCGCCTGAGCGGCCGTGGCCCAGCTGCTGCAGGTCGGCCGGACGTTCCGTTCGGCCACCGGGATCCCCCACCGGTTCGCCCTCCGGGTGTACGTGCCCGCCGAGGAGCTCGACGCCGCCTACGCCCCGCTGCTGCCCCGGGCGCTGCCCCCCGAGGAGGCCGGGGTCAACGAGCTGACCGAGCAGCTCGCCCGCCTGGCCGAGCCCGGGGACGACCCGCTGCCCCCCGCCGTGGAGCCGCTGTGGACCCTTCCCTTCTCCGCGGCCCCCCGGGGCCGGGACATGCTCGCGGCCGGTGTCGGCGACTTCCCGGTCTACCACCCTCCACAGCGGCTGCGGCGCTCGCTGCGGCTCGTGGCGCTCGCCGAGGAGGAGGGCGGCCAGCCCCTGCCCAACCTGCTCATCCCGGAGGACGCCGTCCGGGCCGCGGGCGAGCTGGTGAGCCGGGAGCACTTCGTGCCGGTCCACGCCCGCGAGTCCGCGTTCACGGTGCCCATGGCGTGGTTCTCGCTGTTCACCGCCCAGGACCGCACCGAGAGCTTCCACCACGGCAACCGCGTGCACCGGTGCGCCGTGCCGGTGGACCTCGCGACCCGGCGGGTGGTGCGCGCCGCGCAGGTGGTCGAGGACGCGGGCGGGGAGGACCTGGAGGACCTCGCCGAGGACCTCACGCACCTGGGCCGGTGGCTCGGGGCGTTCTCCGCCAACTCCCTCGTGGTCCTGCACTACGGCTCGCTGGCGGACCCGTTCCAGCCGGACGAGAGCCCGCAGGACTTCGCGGACGCCGTGGAGCTGCTGGCCGCCCAGGACACCCACGGCGCCGCCGTGGCCTTCCGCCGGCTGATGCACCGCTGGCTGCCGCTGGCGCACCTCGAGAGCGCGAGCTGAGCGGTCCCGAGGTGGCCGGTGCCGCGGCCCGTCACGCGCGGCCGGGTTCGATGATCGTCATGCCGGCGACGGCGGCGGTGTCGACGACCGGCAGCAGCGCCGCGGCCTCGGCGAGGCCGACCGTGCGCCCGACGAGCCGCTGGGGCCGCAGGGAGCCCTGCTCGACGAGCGACATCATGGCCGGGTAGTCCGCCGCGGCCATGCCGTGGCTGCCGAGCACGTCCAGCTCCCACCCGATGACCCGGTCCATCGGCACCCGCGGATGCCCCTCGACCGGCGGCAGCAGCCCGATCTGCACGTGCCGTCCGCGCCGGCGCAGGCTCAGCACGGCGTCGGCACAGGTCTGCTCGCTGCCCACGGCGTCCACGGACACGTGGCACCCCCCGCCGGTGAGCTCGGCCAGGGCCGCGGGGACGTCGGTCCCGTCCGCCTCCAGCGTGTGCTCCGCGCCGAGCTCACGGGCCAGGGCCAGTGCCTGCGGGTTCCGGTCGACCGCGACCACCCGCGCTCCCAGCGCCCGGGCGATCATCACCGCGCTGAGCCCCACACCGCCGGCCCCGACCACGCCGACCCACTCGCCCGCGACGACGCGCGCCCGCCCGGCCAGGGCCCGGTAGGCCGTGGCGAACCGGCAGCCCAGCCCGGCCGCGGTGGCGAGGTCGACGGAGGCGGGGACGGCCACCAGGTTCGTGTCGGCCCCGTGCAGGGCGACGTACTCGGCGAAGGACCCCCAGTGGGTGAACCCCGGCTGCTGCTGGTCGGGACAGACCTGCGCGTTGCCGGAGCGGCACCAGCCGCACCGGCCGCAGCCGCACACGAACGGCACGGTCACCCGGTCACCGGTCCGCCAGCGGCGCACCCCGGGGCCGACCTCGACGACCACCCCGGCGAGCTCGTGCCCGGGGACGTGGGGCAGCGCGATCTCCTCGTGCCCCGCCCAGGCGTGCCAGTCGCTGCGGCACAGGCCCGTGGCCGCCACCCGCACGACCACCCCGCCGGGCGGCTCCGTGGGCTCGGCCACCTCCCGGACCTCGGGCCGCCCCCTGATCGCATCGATGACCACCGCACGCATGCCTCCCACTCTACGGACGCAGGGGCCGGTGAGCGGCCCGCGGCGTCCCGGCGCCGACGGCCTCGTGGCGCCCAGCCCACCCGCGCCGCCGGTCCCCGGCGCCGCGGCCCGCCTGCCGTCCGCTGTGAGAGGCTCGTCACCGAGCACACCGATGTGCTGGACCGCCCGCGGCGGCGGAGCCGGACGGCTCCGCCCCGGCCCGGCGCGGCACCCCGTGCGACCCGACGGCGAGGAGCTCCGAGATGACCGCGACCCAGGCCGACCCGATGAGCGTCCTGCGCCGGCGCACGAGCGAGAAGTGGCGCACCTGCCCGGCGGACGTGCTGCCCATGTTCGTCGCGGAGATGGACTTCCCCCTGGCCCCGCCGATCCGGGCCGTCCTGCAGGAGGCCCTCGCGGCCGGGGACACCGGCTACGTCGACCCGCGCGACCGCGGCGCCGCCGAGGCGTTCTGCTCCTACGCCGCCGAGGCCTGGGACTGGTCGCCCTCGCCCGGCCGCATCCGGTACACGACCGACGTCAGCGTGGTCATCGTCGAGTCGCTGCGCCGCCTCATCGACCCCGGTGACGGCGTGGTCATCACCCCGCCGGTCTATCCGCCGTTCTTCGACCTGGTCCCCGAGGCCGGGGGCACCGTCGTGGAGGTGCCCCTCCTCGACGACGGCCGGGCCTGGTCGCTGGACCTGGACGGCATCGACCGCGCCCTGGCCGCCGGCGCCCGCGCCGTCCTGCTGTGCCACCCGCACAACCCGGTGGGGCTGGTCCACCCCCGCGACACCCTCGTCGAACTGTCCCGGATCGTGGAGCGCCACGGTGCCGTCGTGGTCAGCGACGAGATCCACGCGCCCCTGACCCACCGCGGCACCCGCTTCACGCCGTACCTGAGCGTCTCGGAGGAGGCGCGCGAGCACGGCATCGCCGCCGAGTCGGGCAGCAAGGCGTTCAACCTCGCCGGTCTCAAGACCGCGATGTTCGTCGCCGGCTCCGACCGGATGGCCGGCCTCCTCCGGTCCCTGCCCGCGGAGGTCTCCGTCCGCACCGGCCTGTTCGGCCTCCTGGCCACCCGCGCCGGGTTCGCCGACGGCCGCCCGTGGCTGGAGGACACCCTGACCGCGATCGAGGACAACATGGGACTGCTCGAGCAGCAGCTCGCCGAGAAGCTGCCCGCGGTGGGCTTCCGTCGCCCGCGGGCGACGTATCTGGCCTGGCTGGACCTCTCGGCCCTGGGATGGGGGGAGGACCCGGCCGCCCGTGCCCTCGCGCACGCCGGGGTGGCCCTCTCCAGCGGACCGGCCTTCGGGGCGGGCGGCCGGGGGTTCGCGCGCATGAACCTGGCCTGCGCCCCGGAGACGGTCGTCGAGGCCGTCGACCGGCTGGCCCGCGCGTCCGCGGGCCGCGCCCACCGCTGAGCGGCGGCCACAGGGCCTCCTCCACCCCCGGGCTGCTCGCCCCGCCCTCCGGGGGTCCGCGCCGGGCGGTCATCGGCTCCTCCAGCCACTCCCCCGGGCACCGCCGCACCGTCGCCCGTGATAGAACGAGCCGGTGCGCCCGTCCGTCCCGCCCCCACGCCGTCCCCGCCCGCGCCCCCGCGTGCCGGGGTGGCTCGTGGTGCTCGCGGTCGCGGCCGTGGCCGTCAACCTCCGCCCCGGGGCCACCTCGGTGGGGCCCGTGCTGGCCGAGGTGCAGGACGGGCTGGGGCTGAGTCCCACGATGGCCGGGGTGCTGACCGCCCTGCCCGGGCTGACCTTCGCGGCGGCGGGGGCGTGCGCGGCGGCGCTCTCCCGCAGGACCGGGATCAGCGGTGCGGTCACCGCCGGCCTCGCCCTGGTCGCCGCCGGCCTGCTGGCCCGGTCGGTCACCGGGTCGGTGCCGCTGTTCCTCGCCCTGTCCGTGCTGGGCTTCGCCGGCATGGCCGTGGGCAACATCCTGGTGCCGGCGTTCGTCAAGCGCCACGGGGGCCGGCGCACGCCGGCGCTGAACTCCCTCTACACGACCGGCCTGGCCGTGGGGGCCACGCTGCCCCTGCTGGCGGCCGGGCCGCTGGCCGCGCACGATCCCGGCGGGTGGCGGACAGCGCTCGGCCTGTGGGGGCTCGTGGCGCTGCTCGCCCTGGTCCCGTGGGTGCTCGTGACCGTCCGCGACCGGCGCGAGCCGGCCACGGCCCCGTCCCGGGCGCTGCCCGCCGGACGGCGCTCCTCGATCCTGCGCTCCCGCACCGCCGTGGCGCTGTGCGTCTACTTCGGCATCCAGTCGATGCACGCCTACGTCCAGTTCGGCTGGGTGGCCCAGATCTACCGCGACGGCGGCCTGGGCCAGGCCCAGGCCGGGCTGATGGCCGCCCTCATCGCCGCCATGGGCGTGCCGGGCGGACTGCTGATGCCCCTCGTCGTGGCCCGTTCGCCGCACCTGGGACGGTGGATCGTGGGACTGGGCGGGTGCATGGTCGGCGGGTACCTCGGGCTGCTGCTGAACCCGGCCGCCGTGCCCTGGGCGTGGGCCCTGCTGCTGGGGACCGGCGGCTTCGCGTTCCCCACCGCGCTGGCCCTGCTCACGGCCCGCTCCCGGGACCCCCGGGTCACCGCGCAGCTGTCCGGGTTCACCCAGCCCGTGGGCTACCTGCTCGCGGCGGCCGGGCCCTTCGTCGTCGGCGCGCTGCGCGAGGCCACCGGCAGCTGGACCGCGCCCCTGCTCCTGCTGATGGGCACCGCGGTGCTCCTGGTCCTCGCCGGCTGCGTCGCGGCCGTGCCCCGCGTCGTCGACGACGAGCTCGCCGGTCCGCCGGAGCCCTGAGGTCAGCGCCGGGCACCGCGCCGAACGGCTATCGTGACCGCATGACGGAACAGGGTGCAGCACGGGTGCTCACGGCCGGTCTGGTCGGCTACGGCATGGCCGGGCGGGACTTCCACGGGGACCTGCTGCGGCAGGCCGGGGGCCGCGTCACCGACGTCGTGACCGGCGACCCGGAGCGGGCCGCCCGGGCGGCCGGCGACTGGCCCGGGGTGCGGGTGCACCGGGACCTCGACGGCCTGCTGGCGGGCCCTCGGCCCGACGTGCTGGTCGTCGCCTCCCCCACCGGGGTGCACGCTGAGCACGCCCTGGCGGGCCTGGAGGCCGGGATCCCCGTGGTGGTCGACAAGCCGCTGGCCATGGACCACCGGGCGGCGGTGTCCGTGGTCCGCCGCGCCGAGGCGACCGGGACCCCGCTGACGGTCTTCCACAACCGGCGCTGGGACGCCGAGCAGCTGACCCTGGCCAGGGTGCTCGCCGAGGGGACGCTCGGGGACGCGCACCGGTTCGAGCGCCGCTGGGAACGGTGGCGCCCGGTGCCCAAGGACCGCTGGCGGGAGAACGCGGTGGGCCGGGGCGGCGGGCTGCTGCTCGACCTGGGGCCGCACCTGGTGGACGCGGCGCTCCAGCTGTTCGGGCCGGTGGCCGCGGTGCGGGCCGAGCTGCGCGCCCTGACGACGCCCACGGAGGACGACGTCTTCCTGGCGCTGGACCACGTCTCCGGCACGATCAGCCACCTGTGGGCCGGGAGCCTGGTCGGCGCGCCGGGGCCGCGGACCCGGGTGCTCGGCTCGGCCGGGGCCTTCCTCGTTCCGGGGCACGGGGACAGCCCCGGCCCCTTCGACGCCCTGGCGCCGGGGACGGGCTCCACGGGCCTGCTGGTCCGCGGCGCCGAGACCGTCCCGGTCCCCACCGCCCCCGGCGAGCCCGCCGACTTCTACCGGGCCGTGACCCGGTGGCTCCTCGACGACGGCGAGGCGCCGGTGGACCCCTGGGACGCGGTGGCCGTCGCCGCCGTGCTGGACGCGGCCCGGCGCAGCGCCCGCACGGGCTCGCGCGAGCTCCTGTGAGCCGCGCGGGCCACCACGCCGGCGTCGCCGCGATCCTGCTCACCGCGGTGCTGTGGGGCACCACCGGGACCGCGGCGACCTTCGCCCCCGGGGCCGGGCCTTTGGCGATCGGCTCCGCCGCCCTGGGGGTGGGCGGACTGCTGCAGGCGGCCGTCGCCCTGCCCGCGCTGCGCCGCGCCGGCCCCGCGCTGCGGACGCACACCGGCCCGGTGGCGACCGGGGCCGCCGCCGTGGCCGTGTATCCGCTGGCGTTCTACGGCTCGATGCACCTGGCCGGCGTCGCCGTCGGCACGGTGGTCTCGCTCGCCTCGGCGCCGCTGGCCTCCGGCGTCCTGGAGCGGGTCCTCGAGCGCCGTCCGCTGAGCCCGTGGTGGGCCCTGGCCGCGGCCCTGGGCGTCCTGGGCAGCGCCCTGCTGTGCCTGTCCCGGGCCGGCGGGTCCGGGGCCCCGGCCGCGGACACCGCCGCCGGCATCGGGCTCGGCCTGGTGGCCGGGGCGGCCTACGCGCTGTACTCGTGGGTGGTCCACCGGCTCATGGGCCACGGGGTGGGGCGGGCGGCCTCGATGGGAGCGGTCTTCGGGGCGGGCGGGGCGCTCCTGCTCCCGGTGCTCGCCGTCACGGGGGCTCCCCTGGTGGCCTCGGCGCAGCCGTTCGCCGTGGCGGCGTACATGGCCCTGGTGCCGATGTTCCTCGGCTACCTGCTCTTCGGGATCGGGCTCGCGCGGGTCCGCCCGAGCACCGCGACCACCCTCACCCTGGCCGAACCGGCCGTCGCCGCGGTGCTGGCCGTCCTCGTGGTGAGCGAACGGCTCACGGCCTCCGGCTGGACCGGGCTGGCCGTCATCGGCGCCGCACTGGTCGTCCTGGCGGCGGCCCCCGCCACGGTCGCCGGGCCGGCCGCCCGTCCCGGCCCGGCCGACGGCGCCGGACCCGTCACCGGCCTCGGGCCGGCCGACGGCGCCGATCCGGTCGCTCATCCCGCTCCTGTCGCCGGCCCCGGACGGGCCGCTGCTGCCGTGCGCCCGCCGGGCCCGTCCGCCCGGTGCGGGGCCGCCGCCGTGACACCGCGCCCGGGCACTGACTAGGTTGGGGACGCCCCCGCACCGGACGCCCCGAGGAAGGCCCCCATGACGCAGCAGGTCAGCCAGCCCCCCACGACCGAGGACGACCCGTGGTGGCGCTCCGCGGTGATCTACCAGATCTATCCCCGCTCCTTCAACGACTCGAACGGTGACGGCCTGGGCGACCTGCCCGGCGTCGTGGACCGCCTCGACTACCTCGCGGACCTGGGCGTGGACGCCCTGTGGCTGTCCCCGTTCTACGTCTCGCCGCAGCACGACGCCGGCTACGACGTCTCCGACTACCGGGACGTCGACCCGCGCTTCGGCACCCTGGAGGACTTCGACCGGATGCGCGCCCGGATGGCGGAGCTCGGGATGCGGCTGATCGTGGACCTGGTGCCCAACCACACCTCGAGCGAGCACGAGTGGTTCCGTGCCGCGGTGGCCGCGGGCCCCGGCAGCCCCGAGCGGGAGCGCTACCTCTTCCGGGAGGGTCGCGGCGAGCAGGGCGAGCTGCCGCCGAACAACTGGCGCTCCGTGTTCGGCGGCGAGGCCTGGAGCCGGCTGCCGGACGGGCAGTGGTACCTGCACCTGTTCGACAGCACCCAGCCCGACCTCAACTGGGAGAACCCGGAGGTGTGGGAGGAGTTCCGCTCCGTGCTGCGCTTCTGGCTGGACCGCGGCGCGGACGGCTTCCGCGTGGACGTGGCCCACGGTCTGGTCAAGGCCGAGGGGCTGCCGGACTGGGACCACCAGGTGCACATGGTCGAGGGCGAGCACGAGGCCCGGGAGCACGACGCGCCGGAGACCCCGCTGAGCAGCGGCAGCCCCTACTTCGACCAGGACGGCGTGCACGAGGTGTACCGCGACTGGCACCGGGTCCTGGCCGAGTACGAGGGCGACCGGATGATGGTGGCCGAGGCGTGGGTGGAGCCGGCGCACCGGCTGGCGATGTACGTCCGCTCCGACGAGATGCACCAGGCGTTCAACTTCGACTTCCTGGTGGCCGGGTGGGACTGGGCGCGGCTGTCCCGGGCCGTCGAGGACTCCCTGGCCGAGTCCGCGAAGGTCGGCGCCCCCACCACCTGGGTGCTCTCCAACCACGACACCGTCCGGCACGTCTCCCGCTTCGGGCTCAGCGACCCCATCGCCTACCCGAAGGGGATCGACGCGAACGGGGAGCAGCCGGACCACGGGCAGGGCCTCGCCCGGGGCCGCGCCGCGGCCCTGGTGGAGCTCGCCCTCCCCGGCTCCGCCTACCTCTACCAGGGGGACGAGCTGGGCCTGCCCGACCACACGCGGCTGCCCGCGGAGCTGCGCCAGGACCCGGCGTTCGCCCGCACCGGGGGCGCGGAGATCGGCCGCGACGGCTGCCGCGTCCCCCTGCCCTGGACGGCGGGAGAGCCCGGCCACGGCTTCGGGCCCGGGCCGTGGCTGCCCCAGCCCGAGGTCTTCGCCGAGCTCGCCGCGGACCGGCAGGTGGGGGTCCCGGACTCGACGCACACGATGTACCGCACGGCGCTTCGGGTGCGCCGGGAGCTGGGGCTCGGCCGCGGCACGTTCGCGTGGCACGCCTCCCACGACGCCGAGACGGGCCTGTTCGCGTTCGTGAGCACCACCCCCGCCGGGGAGCAGGTCCTGGTGGCGGCGAACCTCGGCCGCGCCCCGGTCCCCCTGCCCGCGGGCGCTCCGCTCGTGCTCAGCCGGCAGGACGCCGTGCGGGACGGGTCCCTGCTGCCCGAGCGGGCGGTCTGGTGGCGTCCGGCCTGATCACCGTCCCCTTCTGATGACCGTCCCCGCCTGATCACCGCCCCCGCCCGGGCGCTGGAACGGGCGTCCGGGACCGGGGCGGGTCCGCTCATCGGGAGGGGGTGGGCTCCGTGCACGCCCGGCCCAGCCAGTCGCCGACCGGCGCGAGCGTCCGCTGCAGCCGGGCGAGCTCGGCGGGCTGCACGGACGGGCCCGCGGCGTCCAGGGCGGCCACGGCGTCGTCGAACGCGGAGCGCAGCTCCGGGGGCAGCCGGGGGGCCAGCTCCCGCACGGAGGCGGCCGCGTCCTGCGGGCGGAAGTGGGGGTCCGGCTCGTCGCCGGAGAGCGGGACGAGGCTCAGCGCGGTGTACGCGCTCGCCACGTCGAAACAGGCCCCCGGTTCCGGGGAGGGCCCGGAGGCCACCGGCGAGGGCGAGGCCGTGGCCGTCTCGAGCACGATCCCGGACTGCTGCTGGCCGGCACCGCAGCCCGTGAGCGCCAGCAGGCACAGGGCGGACAGCACGGCCGCCGCCCCGTGGGGGCTCGGGCGGTGCGGGCGGCGGGTCACGGGTCCCAGGGTAGGGAGCGAACCTCGGTGCCGGCTGGCAGCCGCCGGCACGGTCCCGGAAACGACAGAACCGCCGGCCCCCCGGGAAGGGGACCGGCGGTTCCGGCGGTGGCTCCGACCGGCGTCGATCCGGTGACCTTACGATTTTCAGTCGTACGCTCTACCAACTGAGCTACAGAGCCCCGGCACATCCGCAGAGGATATGCCGCGACGGCGCCGCATCGTGGAGATGAACGCAGTCTGAGCGACCCTGACGGGACTTGAACCCGCGACCTCCGCCGTGACAGGGCGGCACGCTAACCAACTGCGCTACAGGGCCTTGCTGTTTCCAACGAGGACTGATCTTACCAGCATTCCTCGGCGGTTGTGCAAATCGGCGGGCGGACCCTCCGATCGCGTACCCCCAACGGGATTCGAACCCGTGTCGCCGCCGTGAAAGGGCGGTGTCCTAGGCCACTAGACGATGGGGGCCGGACACCCGCGCCGACGGCCGCGACCCCGGGGGACCGAGGACCGTGACACGGGAGATCGAGGCCAGCTTAGAGGCTCGCGCGGAGTGCGCACAATTCCGGGGCCGCGGACCCAGCCGGCGCCCTGGCGCGTGCGGTAGGAAGGGACGGTGATCGAGATGACCCGCACGGAGTTCGACAGCGCCGTCGACGACGCCATCGACCTGATCCCGGACCCGCTGTTCCGGGCGATGGACAACGTGGTGATCCTGGTCGAGGAGGAGCCGCCGGAGCACTCCCCCGGGCTGCTCGGCCTCTACGAGGGCGTGCCCCTCACCGCCCGGGACGGCGGCTGGGGCGCCGGCTCCCTGCCGGACCGGATCTTCGTCTTCCGGGGGCCGCTGCAGCGCATGTGCACCGCGCGCGAGGAGCTCGTGGAGGAGATCACGGTCACCGTCATCCACGAGGTCGCCCACCACTTCGGCATCGACGACGACCGCCTGCACGAGCTGGGCTGGGGCTGAGCCGGGCCGCTCAGGCGTCCCAGGGGCGGATGTCGTCGGAGTCGAAGTCCTTCCGGGTCTCGATCCGCTCGTCGTAGCGGTCCGGGACGATCAGCACGGGCCCGGCGGCGTTGTGCAGCACCCCCTGCGACGTCGAGCCCAGGAGCATCCCGGCGAAGCCGCCGCGGCCGCGCGTGCCCATCACCACGAGACCGTTGCGGCGGGTCTGCTCGACCAGCACCTGCACCGGCGCCCCGTCGGCGAGCTCCGAGCCGATCTCCAGGTCCGGGAACCAGCTCTCGAGCCAGGCGACGCCGCCGTGGAGCGCCCGCGCCACGTCGTCGTACATGGCCTCGAAGTCCAGCGCCGTGGGCATCCACGCGAGCGCCCCGCTCACGGGCGGGAGCGCGCACAGCACCGTCAGCGGCACGTCCAGCAGGCGCGCCTCCTCCGCGGCGTAGAGCATGGCGGCCCGGGCCTGGGCGGAGCCGTCCGAGCCGACGACCACGCGGTCCACGAGGGCCCGGGTGCCCGTGAGCTCCTCCGCGCCCAGGTGCTCCTGCGCCCACGGCAGGGGGACCACGCCCGTGGGGCACCGGGAGTGCGCCGGCACGGCCGTCGAGACCGTGCCCAGCAGCCGGCCCAGCAGGCCGCCCCGGCCGCGGGAGCCCAGCACCAGCAGCTCGGCGGTGCGGCTCAGCTCCAGCAGGGCGCCGGAGGGGTCCCCGGTCTCGACGGTCGCCCGCAGCTCGACCCCCAGGCCCCGGACCTGGTCGGCCGCGTGGTTCAGGAGCTCTTCGACGCCCTGGGTGAGGGCGGCCTCGTCCACGGTGGCGTAGCCGGTGTCGAAGCCGGAGCCGGAGAACACCGGCATGCTGTAGGCGGTGACCAGGCGCACCGGCCGGCCGCGGCGGCGCGCCTCCCGGGCCGCCCAGCGCAGGGCCCCGAGGCTCTGCTCGGACCCGTCGACGCCCACGACGACCTCGCCCGTGGCGTCGAGGGCGCGGCTCTGCCCGCCGCCCGCGGGGACGCGCCGGCGCACCGCCTCCTCACCCAGGCTGCTCCCGTGCGGATCCTCGCGCTCCCGGTCCCGGGACGGGTGGTCGGTCATGGTGCTGCCTCCTGTGCGCGTCCTCGGTCCGCGGTGCTCCGGTGCCGCCGCGGGCTTCGCCTCCGATGGTACGCGCGGCGGGCCCGGCCGCCGGGGCGGCACGGGGGGCCTGCCGGGACTGCGCCGGGGCGCCGCAGCGGCCCTCCGGGATGAGAGGATGAGGGCGCACTGTGCACCTGTCTGCGAGGAAGGACGGTCCCGCCGATGAACGAGGTCCCACTGCCCGGCGCCCTGCCCGGCGAGACCGGCACGCGAGAGTGGGCCACGTGGGGCCGGACGCACTCCGTCACCCCCCGGCACGTGCTGCGCCCCGGCTCGGTCCCCGAGCTCGCGGACGGCGTCGCCGCCGCCGTGCGCCGCGGCCTGGGGGTGCGCGCCGTGGGATCCGGGTGCAGCTTCTCGGCGCTGCCCCTCGCCCCCGACGTCATGGTCGACCTCTCCGGGCTGTCCGGCCTGCCGGCCGTGGACCGGGAGAACCGCCGGGTGACGGTCCTGGCGGGCACCACGATCCGCACCCTGAACCAGGAGCTGGACGCCCACGGCCTGGCGCTGGCCAACCTGCCGGACAACGACTGGCAGACGGTGGCCGGCGCCGTCTCGACCGGCACCCACGGCACCGGCCTGGCCTTCGGGTCCCTGTCCCAGCAGGTGGTCGCCCTGAGCCTGGTCACGTCCGGCGGTGAGCTGGTGGAGTGCTCGGCCGAGCAGCGACCCGAGCTGTTCCAGGCCGCGCGGGTGGGGCTCGGTGCGGTGGGGATCATCGCCGGGGTGACCCTGGAGTGCGAGCCGGCGTTCCGGCTGCACGCGGCGGAGCTCAAGGAGCCCCTTGGTCAGCTCGTGGACACCCTGGGGAGCCGGATGGCCGGGGCCGACCACTTCGAGTTCTTCTGGACGCCCGGCACCGCCACCGCCCAGACCCGGATCCTGACGCGCCTGCACAAGCTCCCGGACTCCTACACCCGGCCCGGCTCCCCCGTGGCCCGAACCGTGCGCCGGCTCGACGACGCCCTGCTGCGCAACACCCTCACCGCGGGGCTGAACCAGCTGGCCACCGTCCTGCCGCGGTCCACGCCGGGGATGAACCGCCTCGACGCCTTCACCAACAGCCCGCGGCAGTACAGCGACCTGTCGTTCCGGGTGTTCACGGTGCCGCGCCGGACCCGGTTCGTCTCCTCCGAGTACGCCCTGCCGGCCGAGGAGCTCGTCGCGGCCTTCCGGGAGCTGCAGACGCTCATCGAGCGCCGCGACTACTCGTTCTCGCTGCCGGTGGACGTGCGCTGCTCCGCGGCGGAGGACGCCTGGCTCTCCCCCGCCCACGGCCGCGAGACCGGCTGGATCGCGCTGCGGCAGTACTGGCGGCGCTACGACCCGAAGGTCTTCGCGGCGGCGGAGGAGATCTTCGTGGACCACGGCGGCCGCCCGCACTGGGGCAGCGTGCACACCCGGGACGCGGAGTACCTGCACGCGGTGTACCCGCGGTTCCAGGACTTCCTGGACGTCCGGGCGCAGGTCGACCCGGACGGGGTGTTCCTCAACGACCACGTCCGCGGACTGCTGGGCGTGTAGTCCCGGCACCCCCCCCGGGGGCGCCGTCCCCGCAGGACCGTCGACAAGGGCCGTCCCCGGCGGGCCGTCAAGAGGGGCTGCCCCTGGCGGGCCGTCGAGGGGCCTGTCCCGGCGGAACCGCCCCGGGGGAACCGCCCCGGGGACACGGCGAGGGGCCGCGCCCGGCTCGGACGCGGCCCCCCGGCCTGCTGCGGCGGCGGGTCAGACGGGCGAGGACACCGGCTCCGTCACGCCCTCGCGGGAGACGCTGACCATCTCCTCGCGCTCGACCACCTTCACGCGCTCGCGCGGGTTGCCCTCGGCGTCGTGGGAGGACTGGCCGAGGCCCTGCTCGTACTCGTCGAGGGCCAGCCACCCCTCCCAGGTGGTGTACTCCACGCCGCGGGCCTCGAGCACGTCGTTGACGGACTCGGGGTCGGGGCGGGTGGCGCCGGGGAGCACGGCACGGTCCTCGAGGAGGTGGGTGACCGTCTCGAGGGCGTCGGACTTGGTGGCGCCGATCAGCCCGACGGGACCGCGCTTGATCCACCCGGTCGCGTAGAGGCCGTGCAGCACCGTGCCGTCCTCGGCGAGGACGCGGCCCTCCGCGTTGGGGATCACGCCGCGGCCGTCGTCGAACGGCAGCTCGGGCAGCCGGGAGCCGAGGTAGCCGACCGCGTGGTAGACGGCCTGCACGGGGTAGTCGACGTGCTCGCCGGTCCCGGACACGGAGCCGTCGCCGTTGAGCCGCGTGCGCTCCATCCGCAGGCCCGTGACCCGCCCGTCCTCCCCGAGGACCTCGCGCGGGCTCTGCAGGAAGTGCAGGTGCAGCCGCCGGGAGGCGGTCTTCGGGGAGTCGTCGGCCCGCCACTTCTCGAGGGTCTTGACCATGACCTTGACCTGGTTGTTCTCCGCGATCGCCTGCTCGGAGCCCTCGTCGTACACGAAGTCCTCGTCGTAGACCACGATGTCGACGTCGCGCGACTTGGCGAGCTCGCGCAGCTCGAGCGGGGTGAACTTCACCTGGGCGGGGCCGCGGCGGCCGAAGA
Organism: Kocuria oxytropis; assembly: GCF_040981195.1. Taxonomy (NCBI): domain Bacteria; kingdom Bacillati; phylum Actinomycetota; class Actinomycetes; order Micrococcales; family Micrococcaceae; genus Kocuria; species Kocuria oxytropis. The sequence continues at coordinate 368,152 of NZ_JAVFXA010000001.1, forward strand.
TGTGCACGTCCGTGACCGGGGACGCCTTGAGGCCCTGGTAGACGTTGCCGGGGATCTCGGTGACGAGCATGTCGTCGGCGTGCTTGGAGAGCACCCGGGCGACGTCCAGGGCCACGTTGCCGTTGCCGATGACCGCGATCTCGCGGGCCTCGAGCGGCCAGGTGCGCGGGAAGTCCGGGTGGCCGTCGTACCACGCCACGAACTCGGCCGCGCCGTGCACGCCCGAGAGGTCGTTGCCGGGGATGTTCAGCGGGGCGTCGTAGACGGCTCCGGTCGCGAAGATCACGGCGTCGTAGTGGGCGCCGAAGTCGGCCAGGGTCAGGTCGCGGCCGAACTCCACGTTGCCGAAGAAGCGGATGTCGCCGCGGCCCAGGATCGCGCGCAGCGCGGTGATGATGCCCTTGATGCGGGGGTGGTCGGGGGCCACGCCGTAGCGGATCAGGCCGAACGGGGTCGGGTAGCGGTCGAACAGGTCGATGCTGACCTCGAGCTCCCCGCTCTGCACGGGCTCGGACTTGGTCAGCATGTCCGCTGCGTAGATGCCGGCCGGGCCGGCGCCGATCACGGCGACGCGCAGGGGGCGGGTGGTGGTGTCAGCCACGTGGCTTCCTTTCGATTGCGCGCGCGGCGGTCACCGCGCGCATCGTGGATCGGGTTCAAGGGTAGTGAATCCGGCGCAGATTCTCCTGGGTGAGCGGGCTCACGGCCGGTGGCCGAGCAGCCCTCTCCCGCGCAGGAGGCGCCGTTCCACGGGGTTGAAGAAGAGCAGCTCCACGAGGATGCCGACGGCGAGGATCGCGAGGACGGCGACCATCACCACCGCCATGTTCGACACGGTCCGGCCCTGGGCGAGCAGGGAGCCCAGGCCGAAGCCGATGGAGCCGCCGATCGCGATGAGCTCGGCGCCCATGAGCGAGCGCCACGAGAACGCCCAGCCCTGTTTCAGGCCGGCCACGTAGCCGGGCAGCGCCGCGGGCAGCACGACCCTGCTGGCCATCGTCCAGCCGGAGGCCCCGAGCACGTGCCCGGCGCGCCGCAGCTGCGGCGGGATCTGGTCCACGCCGGCGAGCATCCCGTTGACGATGGAGGGGACCGCGCCCATGAGCACCACGAAGTACACGGTGGCGTCGGAGAGCCCGAACCAGATGATCGCCGCGGGCACCCACGCCACGGAGGGCAGCACCTGAAGCCCCGAGATGAGCGGGCCCACGGCGTTGCGCAGCCCCTGCCACTGCGCCACCAGCAGGCCCAGCGGGGTGGCGACGGCCACCGCGATCAGGAATCCGCTGACCCCGCGCCACAGGCTCGTGCCCAGGGCGCCCAGCACCGTGCCGTCGGAGAGCAGCACGCCGACCTGGCGGGCGACGTCGAGCGGGCCCGGCACCACGTCCGGGCGGGGACCCAGGACGGCGACGAGCAGCTGCCACAGCAGCAGGGCGAACAGCAGCGCCACGAGGGGCGGGGCCACCTTGGTCCGCAGCACCTCGGCCCCCGAGGTGCGGCGGGTGCGCTCGGTCTGCAGGGCGTCGAGCCCCGCGAGCTCGTCGGCCGCGGGGGCCGGGCGGGCCCCCGCCGGTGCCGCGGCGGGCGCGGCGGGGCGGGCCGCGGCGGCGCGGGCCGGGACGGCGGGTGCAGCGGTCTCAGGCGGCATGGCGGCTGATCTCCTCCCGGAGTCGTGCGGTGATCGTGCGGGTCAGTTCCCCGAGCGTGTCGTCGAGGGACTGGGCGTTGCCCTCGAAGCCGTAGGCGTCGGGGTCCTTCCAGGGGCGGGTGTCCCACTCCTGGACGATCCGTCCCGGCCGGGAGGACATCAGCAGCACCCGCTGGCCCAGGCGCACGGCCTCGCCGACGTTGTGCGTGATGAACACGATCGTGCGGTCGGTGGCCCGCCAGATCCGCAGCAGCTCCTCGTGCAGCAGGTCCCGGGTGATGGCGTCCAGCGCGGAGAACGGCTCGTCCATGAGCAGCACCTCCCGCTCCTGGGCGAGCGCCCGGGCCAGGGCCACGCGCTGGCGCATGCCGCCGGAGAGCTCGTGCGGGCGCTTGTCCCAGGCGTGGCCGAGCCGCACGAGCTCGAGCAGCTCGCGGGCCCGATCCGGGCGCTCGGCCCGCGGCATGCCGCGCAGCTCGAGGGCCAGCTCCACGTTGCGGCGCGCGCTCAGCCACGGGAAGAGCGCGGCGTCCTGGAACATCAGGGCCGCCCCCTCGGCCGGGACCGTCACGGAGCCGCCGGTGGGCTCCTCGAGCCCGGCCACGATGTTGAGCAGGGTCGACTTGCCGCACCCGGAGGCGCCGAGCAGCGCCACGAACTGGCCGCGCTCCACCTCCAGGTCCACGTCCTCCAGGACGGGACCGTCCGCAGGGCCGAAGCTCTTGCTCAGGCCCTCGAGCCGGATCGCCGTCACGGTGAGCCCTCCCCGGCCGCGGCGGACGGGCGCACCCGCGCCAGGAACCGCTCGTCCACGAGCCCCTCGAGCGAGGCGTCCTGGGTGGTGCCGGCCGCGACGCCGTCGGCGAGCAGGGCCGGATAGGTCCCGGTGAGCGGGTCCAGCGTCCACTCGAGGCTCTGCAGGGCGTCCAGCACCGTGGTCTGCGGCAGGGCCTCCGTGCCGGCCTCCACGAGTCCGGCGTTGAGCGTGTCCGCCACCGTGACGGGGTCGTCCTCGTGGGCCTCGAGCCACTCCACGGAGCGCTCGAGCCCGCGCACGAGCCGCTCCACGGTCCCGGGGTGCCGCTCCAGGTAGTCCTGGCGGACCACGAGCACCGTGGTCGGGAACCGGCCGTCCTCCCACAGGTCCCGCTCGTCCACGAGGACGCGGGCGCCCTCCTCCTGGACGGCGCGGGTGGCCCACGGCTGCGGCAGCCAGCCGCCGTCGATCTGGCCCTGGCGCAGCATCTGCAGCGCCTGGCCGCTGGGCATGGGCGTGATGGCGGCGGCGCGGGGGCCGTCGCCGTCCACGCCGTAGTCGTGCTCGGCCAGCCACGTGCGCAGGGCCACGTCCTGGGTGCCCCCGAACTCGGGGGTCGCCAGCGTGCGCCCGGCGAGGTCGTCCGGACCGGCGACGTCGCCGGTCACCACGAACTGGGCGCCGCCGGAGGCCGCGCCCGCGACGATCCGCAGGGACTCCCCGCCGGACTGCGCGTAGGAGTTGATCGCCGGGCTGGGACCCACGAAGGCCGCGTCCAGGGTCCCGGCGTTCATGGCCTCCACGGCGGTGGGGCCGCTGGTGAACACCTGGGTGGAGAGCTCGGTGCCGCCCAGCTCCTGGGCGAAGTGGTCCTCCTGCAGCCCCACCAGGGCGGGCCCGTGCGTGAGGTTGCCGAAGTAGCCCAGGCGCAGCTGCCCGGCGTCGGAGGTCTCGACCGCGGCCTGCTCCCAGGCCGCGAAGGTGCCGTCGGCGCGCAGCCAGGTGGCGGCGGCGGTGAGGGCGGTCAGGAGCGCGAGGGCGGTCAGCACCAGCGGCCAGCCGGGGCGGCGGCGGGACGCGGCGGGACGCCCGCCGTCGCCCGCCGTCACCGTGGCGAGGTCCAGCGGCTGCTGCCGGCCCACCTCAGGCGTCCCGCACGAGCCCGGCGGCGAGCGTGTTGCCCGTGGCCGGGTCGACGACCAGGAAGGCGCCGGTGCGCCGCAGCCGGTCGTAGGGGTCGACGGGCAGCGGGGACGCCAACCGGAGCCGGACCCGCCCGATGTCGTTGAGCTCGAGGGTCGCGGCGTCCCGGAGCACGAGCTCCTCGAGGTCCAGCCGCCCCTCGAGCTCCTGCACCATGGCCTGGACCGTGGCCGCGCCGTGCTTGACGAGCACGCGGGCGCGGGGCTGCAGGGGCCGCTCGCCGAGCCACGCCACGGAGGCGACGAGGTCCTGGACGGGTTCCGGCAGCTCCGCGTCGGCGCTCGCCACGAGGTCGCCGCGGGCGATGTCGATGTCGTCGGCCAGCCGCAGGGTCACGGACAGCGGCGCCGCGGCCTCCGTCAGCTGCTCGCCGGGCAGGGGCGCCCCGGGGGCGGGCGCGGTGCCCGCCACGTCGATCCCCGTGACCGTGGTGCGCCGGCCCGCGGGCAGGACCACGACCTCGTCCCCGACCGCCACGGTGCCCGAGGCGATCTGGCCGGCGTAGCCCCGGTAGTCCCGCAGCGCCTCGGCGTCCGCGCCCGGCGCCGTCCCGCCCTGCGGGCGGATGACGTACTGGACGGGGAAGCGGAAGGGGCGCGCGGTGCCGCGGCCGGACTCGTCGACCGTGGGCAGCTCCTCGAGCACCCGCAGCAGCGGCCGCCCGGAGTACCACGGGGTCAGGGCGGAGGGCTCCACCACGTTGTCGCCCTCGAGGGCGGAGACCGGCACCACGTGCACGTCCTCCACCCCCAGCCGGGCGGCCACCGCGGTGGCGTCCGCGGCGACCCGGTCGAAGACCTCCTGGTCGTAGTCGACGAGGTCGATCTTGTTCACCGCGACCACCACGTGCGGCACGCGCAGCAGCGACACGACGGCCAGGTGCCGGCGGGTCTGCTCCACCACGCCGTGCCGGGCGTCCACGAGCAGCACGACGGCGTCGGCCGTCGAGGCGCCCGTGACCGTGTTCTTCGTGTACTGCACGTGCCCGGGGCAGTCGGCGAGGATGAAGGAGCGGCGGTCCGTGGCGAAGTAGCGGTAGGCCACGTCGATGGTGATCCCCTGCTCCCGCTCGGCGCGCAGGCCGTCGGTGAGCAGGGCGAGGTCGAGCCGGCCCGTGCCGCCGCCGAAGCCGCGCTCCGCGGAGGTGCGGCCCACGGCCTCGAGCTGGTCGGCGAGGATCGCCTTGGCGTCGTGGAGCAGCCGGCCCACCAGGGTGGACTTGCCGTCGTCGACGGAGCCGGCGGTCGCGAAGCGGAACAGCGACCCGGGGTCGATGGTGGGGACGTGCTCGGCCGCGGGGGCGGACCCGGTCACGGTGCTGGGGGAAGTCATGTCTAGAAGTACCCGTCCTTCTTGCGGTCCTCCATGGCGGCCTCGGAGATCCTGTCGTCCGCGCGGGTGGCCCCGCGCTCGGTGAGCGTGGACACGGCGACCTCGGCCACCACGTCGGCCACGGTGCGCGCCCCGGAGAGCACGGCGCCGGTGCAGGACATGTCCCCCACGGTGCGGTAGCGCACGGTCTGCCGCTCCACGGACTCGGTCTCCGCCGGCGCCGAGAACTCGCCCACGGCCATCCACATCCCGTCCCGGCGGAAGACGTCCCGCTCATGGGCGTAGTAGATGGGCGGCAGCTCGATGTTCTCGCGCTCGATGTAGCGCCAGATGTCCAGCTCGGTCCAGTTGCTGATGGGGAACGCCCGCACGTGCTGGCCGGGGGTGTGCCGGCCGTTGTACAGGTTCCACAGCTCGGGACGCTGGTTGCGCGGGTCCCACTGCCCGAACTCGTCGCGCAGGGACAGGATCCGCTCCTTCGCCCGGGCCTTGTCCTCGTCGCGGCGGCCGCCGCCGAACACGGCGTCGAACCTGTGCTCCGCGATGGCGTCCAGCAGCGGGAGGGTCTGCAGCGGGTTGCGGGTGCCGTCGGCGCGCTCGAGCAGCCGGCCGTCGTCGAGGTAGTCCTGCACGCTCGCCACGACCAGCCGCAGGCCGAGCCGCTCCACGGTGCGGTCCCGGAAGTCCAGGACCTCCGGGAAGTTGTGCCCGGTGTCCACGTGCAGCACGGGGAACGGGATCCGGCCGGGCCAGAAGGCCTTGGCGGCCAGGTGCAGCATGACCACCGAGTCCTTGCCGCCGGAGAAGAGCATGGCCGGGCGGTCGAACTCCGCCACGACCTCCCGCAGGATGTGGATGGACTCGGCCTCGAGCGCGTCGAGGCTGCTGTGCACGCCGGCCTCCGCGGAGGCCGGGGCGGTGGTGGGGGTGGTCACGTTCGCCTCCGTCGTCGTGGGTGCGCTCACAGGTGGATACCGCACTCGATCTTGTCCTGGCCCGCCCAACGGCCCGCGCGCGGGTCCTCGCCCGGGGCGGTGGGCCGCGTGCAGGGGGCGCAGCCGATGGAGAGGTAGCCCTCCGCCATCAGGGGGTTGGTGGGCACCCCGTGGTCCTGCGACCACTGGACCAGCTCGTCGAGGGTCCAGCGCACCATGGGGTTGACCTTGACGAGCTTGTGGGTCTCGTCGAAGGTCACCATCGGGGCGTTGGTGCGGGTCCAGGACTCGTCCCGGCGCACGCCGGTGAACCACACCTCGTAGCCCTCGAGGGACTTCTTCAGCGGCGCCACCTTCCGGATCGCGCAGCACAGGCCGGGGTCCCGTGCGAAGAGGTCCTTGCCGTGCTTCTCGTCCTGCTCGGCCACGGTGAGCTCCGGCAGGGCGTCCACCACGGTGATGTCGAGCATGTGCGCCACCGCGTCCCGGGTGCCGATGGTCTCCGGGAAGTGGTAGCCGGTCTCGAGGAAGAGCACGTCCACGCCGGGCAGCTGCTCGGCGACCAGGGCCGGGAGCACGGCGTCGGCCATCGAGCAGGCCACGGTGACGTTGCGCAGGTCGAAGTTCTCCGCGACCCAGCGGATCGCCTCCTCCGTGGAGGCCTCCCCCTCGGCCGGGACCTTCCCCTCGGCGTCGAGCTCGGCGTGCAGCGCGGCGGCGCCGGCGGCCGCGAGGTCGCGCAGCTGCTGCTCGTCCCGCAGGGCGGGGCGGGTGCCCGTGTCGGTGCCGGTCATGCCAGTTCACTCTCCTCGACCCGGTGGGTCCACTCGGCGAAGCTCTCGTCGTCGGTGCGCTGGGCCAGGAAGCGGCGGACCAGGCCCTCGACGTAGTCGGCGAGGTCGTCCTGGAACACCTTCAGCCCGCGCACGGTGCGGCCCACCCCGGCCTCGGCGCGGTCGTCGGCCGCGAGCCCGCCGCCCAGGTGCACCTGGTAGCCGGGCTTCTGCCCGCCGTCCTCGGTGGGCAGCAGCTGGCCCTTGAGCCCGATGTCCGCGGTCTGGATCCGGGCGCAGGAGTTCGGGCAGCCGTTGACGTGCATCGAGATGGGGTGGGGCAGCTCCACGCCGGCCAGCCGCCGCTCGAGCTCGTCGATGGTGTCCGAGGCGGCCTGCTTGGTCTCCACGATCGCGAGCTTGCAGTACTCGATGCCGGTGCACGCCACGGTCGCGCGGCGGAACGCGGAGGGCCGCGCCTGCAGGTCCAGGGCGTCGAGGTCGGCCACGACGCTCTCGACGTCGGCCTCCTCGATGTCGAGGAGCACGAGCTTCTGGTGCGGGGTGGTGCGCAGCCGGTCGGAGCCGTACTTCGCCATCAGCTCGGCCAGGGCGAGCAGCTTCGCCCCGGAGACCCGGCCCACGCGCGGGGCCACTCCGATGTAGAACCGGCCGTCCTTCTGCCGGTGCACGCCGATGTGGTCGCCCGGGGTGGCCGCCTTCTCCGGTGCGGGGCCGTCCGCGAGCTCGTAGCCCAGGTACTCGTCCTGGAGCACCTGCCGGAACTTCTCCGGCCCCCAGTCCTGGACCAGGAACTTCAGCCGGGCACGGTTGCGCAGCCGCCGGTAGCCGTAGTCGCGGAAGATGCTGGTGACGCCCTTCCACACCTCCGGGGCCTGCTCCTCGGTCACGAAGGCGCCCAGGCGCTTGCCGAGGAACGGGACCACGGACAGCGCCCCGCCGACCCACAGGTCGTAGCCGGGGCCGAGCTCGGGGTGGACCACGCCCACGAACGCGCAGTCGTTGATCTCGTGCACCACGTCCAGGGACGGGTGGCCGGTGATCGCGGTCTTGTACTTGCGCGGCAGGTTGGAGAACTCCGGGGAGCCGATCCAGGTGGACTTGATCCGCTCGATCACCGGGGTGGGGTCGATGATCTCGTCCGCGGCGATCCCGGCGAGCGGGGAGCCCAGGATCACGCGCGGCACGTCCCCGCAGGCCTCGGTCGTGTCCAGGCCCGCGTCCTCGAGCCGGCGCCAGATCTCCGGGACGTCCTCGACCCGGATCCAGTGGTACTGGATGTTCTGGCGGTCCGTGATGTCGGCCGAGTCCCGCGCGAAGTCCGCGGAGATCTGCCCGAGCACCCGCAGCTGCTCGCGGGTGAGCGCCCCGCCGTCGAGCCGGACGCGCATCATGAAGTACTCGTCCTCGATCTCGGCGTCGGACAGCGAGCCGGTCTTCCCGCCGTCGATGCCCGGCCTGCGCTGGGTGTAGAGGCCCCACCAGCGGAAGCGCCCGTGCAGGTCCTGCGGGTCGATGGAGGCGAAGCCGTGCTTCGAGTAGACCTCCTCGATCCGGGTGCGCACGTTGAGCCCGTCGTCGGCCTGCTTGAAGACCTCGTTGGGGTTCAGGGGGTCCCGGCCGTCGACCTTCCACTGCCCCTCGGGCTTCGGCTTCCGGGCAGCGCGGGGCGCGCGCGTCGTCTGTGTCATGGCATCGATTGTTCGCGCGCGCCGGGGGACAGTCACGCCCGTCGTCACAAACCGCCACGAACCGTCGTTCCGGGACACGGGGGTGGACACGGGGATCGAAATGTGCAATCCGATCCGGGCCCGTCCCGCCCGGACGGGACGGGCCCGGACGCGGACGGGTAGGGTCGTCCCGGTGGCAACGGCGCCGCCGTCAGCCCGGGAGCGCGCCTCGTGCAGTCGCGCTCCCTCCCGTCGAGTGCCTGAAGGACCACCATGGCATCCTCCGCTTCCGTCTCCACGGAGACTTCCTCCGGCCCGCCGCGCAACGGCCTGGACCGCTTCTTCAAGATCAGCGAGCGCGGCTCCACGGTGACGAGCGAGGTCCGCGGCGGCGTGGCGACGTTCATCGCGATGAGCTACATCGTGGTGCTCAACCCGCTGATCCTCGGCTACGGCCCGGACGGCGCCGGCAACGTCCTGGGCGGGGAGCGCGTCGCCGCCGTGACGGCGCTCGTCGCCGGTGTGCTGACCATCCTGATGGGCGTCGTGGCCCGGGCGCCCTTCGCGATCGCCACCGGTCTGGGCGTCAACGCGTTCCTCGCGGTGACGATCGTGACCACCCCGGAGCTGACGTGGCCCCAGGTGATGGGCCTGGTGGTGTGGGCCGGGCTGATCATGTTCGTCCTGGTGCTCACCGGCTTCCGCACCGCCGTGTTCAACGCCGTGCCGGCGTCCCTGAAGACCGCCATCGTGGTGGGCATCGGCCTGTTCATCGCGCTGATCGGATTCGTGAACGCCGGGTTCGTGCGCCGCATCCCGGACGCCGCCGGCACCACCGTGCCCGTGCAGCTCGGGAACGGCGGGACGCTGCTGGGCTGGCCCATGCTGACGTTCGTGGTGGGCCTGCTCCTGACCGTGGCCCTCATCGTCCGCAACGTCCGTGGCGCCATCCTGATCGCCGTGGTCGCCACCACGATCCTCGCCCACGTGCTCGAGGCGGTCGTGCCGTCCGGGTCCTCGGTGGACGCCCCCACCGGGTGGGCCCTCGTCGTGCCCGCCGCTCCCACCTCGTTCGTGGCGCTGCCCGACCTGTCCCTCGTGGGCTCGGCCGCCCCGCTCGAGGCCTTCCAGAGCCTCGGGGCCCTCGCCGCCGCGCTGCTGATCTTCACGATCCTGCTCTCGATCTTCTTCGACGCGATGGGCACCATGGTGGGGCTCTCCCAGCAGGCCGGCCTGGTGGGCCGCAACGGGCAGATCCAGAACGTGGACAAGATCCTGCTGGTGGACGCCGCGGGGGCGATCGCGGGCGGCGCGGGCTCGGTGTCCTCGAACCAGATCTTCGTGGAGTCCTCCACCGGCATCGCCGACGGCGCCCGCACCGGCCTGGCCAACGTGGTCACCGGCGCGCTGTTCCTGCTCGCGATGTTCATCACCCCGCTGGTCAACGTGGTGCCCTTCGAGGCCGTGGCCCCGGCCATGGTGGTGGTCGGCTTCCTCATGGCCAAGCAGGTCGTGCGCATCGAGTGGGACGACTGGGGCCTGTCCGTGCCCTCGTTCCTGACGTTCGCCGTCATGCCGTTCACCTACTCGATCGCGGACGGCATCGGCGCGGGCTTCGTCTCCTACGTCTTCATCCGCCTCGTGCAGGGCCGCGGCAAGGAGGTCCACCCGCTGATGTATGTCGTGGCGGCGGCCTTCGTGGTCTTCTTCGGCAAGGGCGTGGTGGAAGGCTGGATGCCCTGACTCCCTCCCCTCCCCCTCCCCTCACCTTTCCCGCGAGGTGGCACGTGACGGCCACCGGACGCGCTCCGGTGGCCGTCACGGGCAACCTCGGCATTCGGGGTGGGGTGGGGGAGGATCGGGGCATGATCGACGACGACGCCCGCTGCCCCTGCGGCACCGGGGAGACCTACGGGGCGTGCTGCGGCCGGTTCCACGGCGGCCGGCCGGCGCCCACGGCGGAGCTGCTCATGCGCTCCCGGTTCAGCGCCTTCGCCGCGGGCGACGAGGCCTACCTGCTGGCCACGTGGCACCCGGACACCCGGCCGCCGGCCGTGGGCCTGGACCCCGCGCTGCGCTGGACCCGGCTGGACGTGCACGGCACCGCGGGCGGCGGCCCCTTCGAGGACGATGGGTGGGTGGACTTCACCGCCCACTGGCGCGCCGCGGACGGCTCCCGGGGCGCCCAGCGGGAGAACTCGCGGTTCCGCCGCCAGGACGGCCGGTGGTACTACGTGGACGGTGTGCCCGGCTGAGCGCTCACCCGTCCTCGTGGTCGGAGAGCACGCAGAACTCGTTGCCCTCCGGGTCAGCCAGCACCACCCAGGTCACCTCCGGGCCCTGGCCCACGTCCACGCGGCGGGCACCGAGGGACTCGAGGCGCGCGACCTCCGCGTCCTGGCCGGTGCCCACGGCCCGCAGGTCCAGGTGCAGCCGGTTCTTGACCGTGCGCGGCTCGGCGACGAGCACGAAGTCCAGGTGCGGGCCGCCGCCCCCGGCGGGCACGATCCCCACGTAGCCCTCGGCCTCCCCGTGGACCACGTAGTCCAGGGCGGCGCACCAGAAGCGGGCGAGGGCGTCGGGGTCGCGGCAGTCGACGACGACGGCGGACAGCGTGCTGCTCATGCGCCCAGCCTAGGCCCGGCGCCGCCGCCCGGGAAGGCGCTGCAGGAGCCGCGGCGCGTGCCGCAGGACGGGCCAGTAGGAGCCCGGCAGCAGCCGCGCCACGAGGTCCGGCAGCACCGCGCTGGGGGCCACGACCAGCCGGCCCCGGCGCCGCTCCACGGCCCCGAGGATGTCCGCGGCCGCCCGCTCGGCCGGATAGCTCAGCAGCGCGGCGAACTCCGCCCGGTCCTTCCGGGCACGCTCCTCGGGCACGGCGGCCGGGATGCGGGCCGTCTCGGCGATCCGGGTCCGGACCCCTCCGGGGTGGACCACGGTGACCCCCACCCGGCCGGCCAGCTCGTGGCGCAGGCCCTCGGTGAAGCCGCGGAGGGCGAACTTGCTCGCGGAGTAGGCGACCTGCCCCGGCGGGGCGATGAGGCCGAACAGGCTGGAGAGGTTGACGAGGTGGCTGCCGGGGGCGGCGAGCAGGGCCGGCAGCAGCTCGCGGGTGAGCACCACGGGCGCCCGGAAGTTGATGTCCATGAGCCAGTCGAACTCCTCGGCGGAGACCTGCTCGAAGGACCCGCCCAGGCCCACCCCCGCGTTGTTGACCAGCAGGTCGATCCGCGGGTACTCGGCCCGGATCCGCCCGGCCACCCGCGGCAGCGCGCCCAGATCGGCCAGGTCGGCGACGACCGCGCGCACCGGCAGCCGCGGGTGCTCCGCGCGGATCGCCCCGGCGACGGACTCGAGCCCGGCGGCGTCCCGGTCGAGGAGCACCAGGTGGGTGCCGCGGGCGGCGAGGCCGCGGGCCAGCTGCTCGCCGATGCCGGAGGCGGCGCCGGTCAGCACCGCGGTGGCGCCGGGGAAACGGAAGGGTGCGGACACGGTCTGCTCCTGGGGTCGTGGATCGGGCTCCGGACTCCAGTGTGCGGCCCGCGCCGCCGTGGCCGCTTGACCTGCCGCGACAGGAAGTTGACGCGCGGCGACACGGTCAGCCGGCCGGGACGCCCTCGCGGCGCACGGTCCGTGGCGGCACGCCCCACCAGCGGCGGGCGCAGCGGGTGAGGGCCGAGGACTCCGAGAGCCCCACCAGCCCGGCGATCCGGCCGAGGGGGACGTCGGTGGTGGTGAGCCAGCGCAGGGCCGCGCTGCGCCGCGCCTCGTCGAGGACGGCGCCGAACGTGGTGCCCTCCTCGGCCAGCCGGCGCTGCAGGGTGCGGGGGTGGAGCTCCAGCACCCGGGCCACGGCCCCGATCTCCGGGGCCGTGGTGCCGAGCAGCTGCACCAGCACGCCCCGGACGCGGGGCGCCCACGCGGAGCCGGACCCGGGGAGCTGGGTGTCGAGGAAGGCCAGCGCCACCTGCCGGACCCCGGCGTCCCCGTGCAGCGGCCGGGCGAGCGTGCTCGTGGGGATCCGCAGCAGGACCTCGGGGCGGCCGGTGCGCACGGGCGCCCCGAAGAAGCGCTCGTAGGCCCGCAGCGGCGCCGAGGGCCGGTGGGCCAGCTCCACGGTGCGCAGCCCGTAGCTCCCGCCCACGAGGGAGCTCAGGGCCCGGTGCAGCAGCCCCAGGCCGAGGTCGGTGCCCTGCGGGCTGCCGCGGCCGGGGTCCCCGGCGGCCGCGCCGTAGCGCACCGCGGTCACCCCGCGGGCGCCGTAGGGGTCCGGCACCAGCGCCAGATCGAGGGACGGGGCGTGGACGAAGAGGTAGCGGGAGGTGCACTCCAGGGCGTCGCGCACCGTCTCGGAGTGCCGGGCGGCGAGCGCGAGCGGACCGAGCACGCCCGGGTCCTGGCGGGCGGCCACCCGCAGCCCCAGGTCGGGGCAGCCCAGTTCCCGGGCGGCCGTCTCGAGCACCCGCCCCACGGCCCGCTCCGGCACCAGGAGGTCGTCGGTGTCCAGGGCGGCCCGCGGCAGGCCGGCGGCGTCGGCCAGGGCCTCGGCGCTGCCGCCGAGCTCCGCGACCGCGGCGCGGAAGCCCCGCAGACCCGCGGACCGGATGACCGTCATGTCGCCCAGGGTCAAGCACCTGTCGCACCACGTCAAGTCTTCTCCCGGGTCCGCGGGTGATCCTGGACCCATGCCAGCACCCTCCACCACCAGCACACCGCCCGGTGAGCTCCCCGACGGGACCCCCGGCACGATCTCCGGCGACTCCCCCGAAGAGGTCCCCGGCACGCCGTCCGCGGGGACCGACCACCGGGACGTCGTCGTCGTGGGGGCGGGCCTGTCCGGTGTCGGCGCTGCCTGCCGCCTGCAGACCGAGTGCCCCGAGCTGTCCTACGCCGTGCTCGAGGCCCGGGACGACCTGGGCGGGACCTGGGACCTGTTCCGCTATCCGGGCGTGCGCTCCGACTCCGACATGTTCACGCTCGGCTACGCGTTCAAGCCGTGGCGGGACGCGCGGTCCATCGCCGACGGCCCGTCGATCCTCGCGTACATCCACGAGACGGCGGAGGAGTTCGGCATCGGCCGTCACCTCCGCCTCCGCACCAGAGTGGTCTCGGCCGACTGGTCCGGCGCCGAGCAGCGCTGGACCCTCGGCCTCGAGGTCCGGGGCGAGGACGGGGCCGTGCACCGGCGCACCATGACGTGCTCGTTCCTGTACTCGTGCGCCGGCTACTACGACTACGACCGCGGCCACGACCCCGCCCTGCCCGGCCTGGAGGACTTCCGGGGCCGGGTGGTGCACCCGCAGTTCTGGCCCGAGGACCTGGACTGGGCCGGCCGGCGCGTGCTGGTGGTCGGCAGCGGCGCCACCGCGGTGACCCTGGTGCCGGCCATGGCCGCCGAGGCCGCGAGCGTGACGATGCTGCAGCGCTCCCCCACGTGGATCAGCGCCGTGCCCGGCCGGGACAGGCGGGCGGACGCGCTGCGCCGGGTCCTGCCCGCGGGCCCCGCCCACCGGATCATCCGCGCCAAGAACATCCTGTTCAGCACGGCCGTGTACCAGTTCTGCCGGCGCCGCCCGGCCGCGGCCCGGCGGTTCTTCACGTCGCGCGCCGCCCGCGCGCTCGGCTCGGAGGAGCTCGTGGCCGAGCACTTCACCCCGTCCTACGACCCGTGGGACCAGCGGCTGTGCGCGGTGCCGAACGCGGACCTGTTCAAGGCCCTGCGGACGGGGCGGGCGGAGGTGGTCACCGACACGGTCGACACGTTCGTGCCCGAGGGCGTCCGGCTGAGCAGCGGCCGGGTCCTCGACGCCGACCTCGTGGTCACCGCCACGGGCCTGCGGCTGATCCCGTTCGGCGGGATCGCCCTGACCGTGGACGGGACGCCGGTGGAGCTGTCCGAACGGTTCGTGTGGAACGGCGCGATGCTCACCGGCGTGCCGAACTTCGCGCTGTGCATCGGCTACACCAACGCGTCCTGGACCCTGCGCGCCGACCTCACCCACCGGCTCGTGTGCAAGGTGCTGCGGCACCTGCGGCGCCACGACGCGGGGGCCGTGGTGCCGCGCGCGCGCCGGGACATGGCCGAGCACCCGCTGCTCGACCTGAGCTCGGGCTACGTCCGGCGCGCGATCGGCGCCTTCCCGCGCCAGGGCGACCGGCACCCGTGGCGGGTGCGGCAGAACTACCTGCTGGACTCCGCGACCACCCTGCGCACCCCGCTGTCCCGGACCCTCGACCTCGTCCCCCGCACCGCGGCCCGCCGCGGCGCCCGCCCGCAGGAGGCCCGCGCATGACCGACCGGCACGCCGCGCACCGCGCTCCGGACGTCCACGGCGCGCAGGTGCCCGCCGTGGACGTCCCCGCCGCGTCGCCGCACGCCACGACGACGGTGGAGGTCGCCGGCCGCCCCGTGCGCATCCGCCTCTCGGGTCCCGCGGAGGCCCCGCCGGTCGTGCTGCTGCACGGCATCGGCCGGTCCCTGGAGGACTGGACGGACGCCCACGAGCTGCTCGCGCGGGACCACCGGGTGCTCAGCACGGACCTCCCCGGCTTCGGGCTCACCCCCGCCGGCGCGGAGAAGCCGGGGCTCGGGACGTTCGCCCGCGCCGTGGTCGGCGTGCTCGACGCCCTCGGGGAGCACCGGCCGGTGCACCTCATGGGCAACTCCCTGGGCGGCGCCGTGGCCATGACGGTGGCCGCCGAGCACCCCGAGCGGGTCGCGGGGCTGCTGCTCGCCGGCAGCGCCGGGTTCGGCCGGGAGGCCAACGTCTCCCCGCTGCCCATGGTGTGGGCCGCCCTGTCGCGGATGCCGGTGGTGGGCCCCCGGTTCCGGCCCCTGGCGAGGGCGGCCGCGGTGCGCTCCCACCAGGACTGCTTCTTCGACCCCGCCCTGGCCACTCCGGAGCGGCTCCGGCACGCGGCGCTGGTGGGCTCCCAGCCGGACTTCCGGGCCACGTTCCTGGGCACCTACCGCAGCATCGGGCTGCCGGTGGTCGGGGTGCTCCCGGGGTGGCGGCGGGCCCTCCTGGAGCGGGTGCGGGCGTCGGGGCTGCCCGTGCTCGTGGTGTGGGGCGAGGAGGACGCCGTGCTGCCCGCCCACCACGCGGAGGCCGCGGCCGCGGCCCTGCCGCAGGCCCGGCTGCACGTCCTCCCGGAGACCGGCCACATGCCGCAGATCGAGCGGACCGAGGAGCTGGTGGCGCTGGCCCGGGAGTTCGTGGCCTCGGTGGAGGCCTCCCGCCCGCCCCGCTGAGCTGCCGCTCCCCGGCGCACCCGGCCCGGGCAGGCCCGGCCCCAGCCTGCCCCCGCCCCGGTTCCGTCCCGGCCTGCCCGGCCCTGCCCCGGTCCCGTCCCGGCCGGCCCGGCGCCGTCGCACCCCGCCCGGCACCGGTCCCGCCCCGCCGTGCGGGGACGGTGCAGACTGGGTCGAGACCTGCCGGCCCGGAGGCCGGGCCGGCAGGAACGGGAGCACGGAGGCAGCGATGCCGGGCAGAGGAGGAGGCACGGGAATGAGCGAGCACTTCGACGTGGCGGTGGTGGGCATGGGCCCCGGCGGTGAGGTCGCGGCCGGTCGCCTGATCGCGGCCGGCCGGCGGGTCGCGGTCCTGGAGCGGGAGCTGATCGGCGGGGAGTGCGCCTACTGGGCGTGCGTGCCCTCCAAGACGGTGCTGCGGCCGGCGGAGGTCCGCACCGAGGCCCGGAGGGCCGCCGGGATCTCCGGGGCGGACCCGGACTGGGCCCGGGCCCGGGAGTACCGCGACGTCATGGCCCGGGGACTGGACGACTCCGCCCAGGCCGAGAGCTACACCGGCCAGGGGGCGACCGTGATCCGGGGAGAGGCCCGCCTCACCGGGCCGGGACGGATCCGGGTGGGCGAGCGGGAGATCACCGCCGAGCACGTCGTCCTCGCCACGGGCTCCGAGGCCGTCGTCCCGCCGATCGAGGGACTCGAGGAGATCACCGCCTGGACGAACCGGGAGACCTACACCACCCGCGAGCTGCCGGGGCGCGCGGTGGTCGTCGGCGGCGGCGCGGTCGGGGTGGAGACGGCCACGTTCCTGGCCGGCTTCGGGGTCGAGGTCACGCTCGTCCACCGGGGCCCCCGCCTCATGGGGCGGGAGGAGCCGCGGGTCGGCGAGCTCCTGCGCGGGTACCTGGCCGAGGCCGGGGTGGACGTCCGCCTGGAGACCTCCGCCACCGCGGCGCGGCGCGCGGGGGAGGACAGCGTCCTGGCCCTCGACGACGGGACCGAGGTCGCGGCCGACGTCGTGATCTTCGGCACCGGCCGCCGGCCCCGCACCCAGGGCCTCGGCTGCGAGGACGCCGGGGCGCGGCTGGGCGAGCACGGCGAGGTGCTCGTGGACGAGCACTGCCGCGCCGCCCCGAACCTGTGGGCGATCGGCGACGTCACGGGCGTCATGCCGTTCACCCACGTGGCCAAGTACCAGGGGCGGATCGTCTCCGACGCCGTCCTCGGCCGCCCGCGCCCGGCCGGCTACGAGGGCATCCCGCGGGTGGTGTTCGCCGACCCCGAGGTCGCCGCCGCCGGGCTGACCGCCGAGCAGGCGGCGCAGGCCGGGATCCGCACGGCGGCCGTGGAGCTGGACCTGGCGCAGTCCCTGGCCCGGCCCTGGACCTACGAGCAGGACCCGCGAGGACACCTGGGGCTGCTCGCCGACGCGGACCGGGACGTGCTGATCGGGGCGTGGGCGGTGGGCCCGATGGCCGGCGAGTGGATCCACCAGGCGTCCCTGGCCATCCGCACGCGGCTGCCGCTCGCGGTGCTGCGGGACCAGGTCGCCCAGTTCCCCACCTACCACGAGGCCTACCAGGCCGCCCTGGACGAGCTCGACGTCCCGGGGAAGGATCGGTGAGGACGCCCCTCCCCGGCCCGGGGGCGGGACGTGGCGCACGGTCAGCCCCGGCCCCGGGGCGGACCCGGACCGACCCGACGAGAGGACCCTCGATGGAGCACCCTGTGGACCGCCGGCAGATCGAGGTCGACGGCACCGAGCTGTCGTACCTGACCTCCGGCCACGCCCGGGACCGTCCCCTCCTGCTGCTGCACGGCACCTTCTGGAGCCGGGTCTGGCAGCCCGTGCTGCCGGCCCTGGGCCGGATCCGGCGGTGCATCGCCCTGGACCTGCCGGGGTTCGGCCGGAGCGCCGGGGAGCTCGATCCCGGCCGCGCGTCCGTCCCGGCGCTGGCCCGCACGGTGCTGGACGCCGCCGACGCCCTGGGCGTGGAGGACTTCGACCTGGCCGGGCACGACATCGGCGGCGGCATCGCCCAGCACCTGGCCGCGACCGGCGACCGCGTGCACAGGATGGTGCTGATGAACTCGGTGGCGTTCGACTCCTGGCCGGTCCCGGCGGTCGAGCGCTTCCGGGACCCCGAGGTCCGGGCGGCCACCACGGTCGAGGACCTGCTGGAGGCCCGGGAGGCGTCCACGCGCCGCAGCACGCTGCGCCGGCTCGGCGACGACGAGCTGGCCGACTACCTCTCCCCCTGGCGCGAACCGACCCGGGTCCGGTCCTGGACGGCCATGGCGGCCGCCGCCGACCCCCGCTGGACCCTCGACATCGTGCCCGCGCTGCAGCGCAAGGCCCTGCCGACCCGCCTGGTCTGGGGCCGCGAGGACGAGTTCCAGCGGATCGGGTTCGCACGGCGCTACGTCGAGGAGATCCCCGGCGCGGACCTGGTCGAGGTGGCGGGCAAGCACATCCCCACCGAGGACTCGCCCCGGGAGGTCGCCGACGCGATCATCGGCCACCTCGACGGCTAGAGGGACCGCGGGCAGGTCACCGGAGGACCCGCGGCGACACACGAGCGGTCCGCACTTGTCCCCGGGCGCCGGACGTTCCTAGGGTGGGGGACCCAGGTCGAGAGAACGGCTGTGGTGTTCACCATGCCCACGGAGGTCGTCCCGATGTCTGCTCCTGTTCCCGGCCCCTCCTCCGCCCTGCCCGGGGACGCTCCGCACCTGCCCGGGGACGCTCCGCAGCCGCCCGGGCCCACCGGGGATCCCCCGCCGGACCGGCGCCGGCGCTTCCGCACCCAGGACGTCGAGGAGGGTCTGGGCATCCTCGAGGAGGTCTACAACGCCCGGGAGCTGCGCGTGGTCCCCGGCACGCCGTTCTCCCTCACCCAGGCGGTCACCGCCGTGGAGGACGTGCACCTCGAGCGGGCCCGGCTGACGGGCGCTCCCGCCGCGGCGACGATCGACGCCACCGGCACCATCCGCGTGGCCCAGCTCCTGGGCGGGCACCTGGCCTTCACGGACTCCACCCGCACGGAGCCCGGCCCCGCGCCGTTCCTGCTCCCGCAGCAGGCCTACGACTGCCGCTGGACCGACATCGACCTGGGGACCGTGGCCCTGGACGCCTCGGCCGTGGCCGCCCACGCCTCGGGGCTGCTCGGGATCGAGGGCTTCACTCCGCGCTTCACCGGTGACCGCCCGGTGAGCCCTGCCATGGCCCGCTACTGGTGCCGCACCCTCGCCCACGCCGGCCGGGACCTCATGGCCGACGAGCAGGCCATGGCGGTGCCCCTGCTGCGCGGCGAGGTCTTCCGCACCGTGGCGACCGCGCTGCTGCACACGTTTCCCGGCACGTTCCTGGAACCCCGCCACGCCCACGTCCCGGAGCCGCCCGCGCCGGCGGGGGTGCGGCGGGCCGTGGCGTTCATGGAGGAGCACCTGGCCGAGGACATCGACCTGGCCCGGGTCGCGGCGGCCGCCCGGATGAGCCCGCGCGGCCTGCAGGCGGCCTTCCGGAGGGCGCACGGCACGACCCCGATGGGCCACCTGCGGGGGCTGCGCCTCGAGGCGGTGCACGCAGAGCTGGTGGCCGCCTCCCCCTCGAGCGGCGCCACCGTGGCCGCCGTCGGGGCCCGGTGGGGCTTCGCCCACCCCGGGCGGATGGCGGCCGCCTACCGGGAGCGGTACGGCCGGTCCCCTGCCGCCACGCTGCACGGCTGAGACCGCGTCCGCCGGCTCAGGTCCGGAGGGCCGTCTCCGCCGGTCCGCCGTCGACGTCGGCGCGGGCGTCCTCCACGTGCCTCACGGTGTGCTCGCGAATGGCGCTCAGGCGTGGCCCGGACAGCTCAGGGGCGCAGCCGGGCGGCGGCGGCCGCCCGGTGCCCGGGCTCCCCGGAGGTCAGGGCGAAGATGGCGTAGGCGAGGGGGCCGGTGGCCACGAGGGCCTCGCAGCGCTCGGCGAGGCGGGGTTCGTGGCGGCCGGTGAGCTCCTCGTAGGCGCGCACGGTCAGCGCGAAGGACCCGGGCGGGGCGATCAGGTGCTGGTACATGAAGTCCACGGCCGGGTCGCCGACCCGGGCCGTAGTCCAGTCCAGGACGGACAGGACCCGGCTGCCGGCGTCGAGCAACAGGTGGGCGGGATAGAGCTCTCCGTGCGTGAGGACGGTGCTGCGCGGCCACAGGCCGTCGTCGTCGAGCCATCCCCGCCACCGGGCCAGGAGCTCCGGGGAGACGTCGAACTCCCCGAGCACCCGTTCGAGATCGGCCGCCCACCGGCGGCGCACCTGCTCGGGGGTCTCGACGGGGACCCCCGCGGAGGCGGCCGCGGTGGGGTCGAGGCCGTGGAGGGACGCGACGACCTCCGCCAGGGACCGGGCGTACTCCGGGGAGGAGGTGTCGTAGTGCCAGACCGGCTGTCCCGCGGCGTCGAGGCTGAGGCCGGGCCGGCCGGGCAGCAGCGGATAGCCGACGAGGTCCGGGCCGGAGATCCGCCAGTCGGGGACGGCGACGGCGAGCCGGGGGCGCACGAAGTCGAGGATGCGCCGCTCCTCGGCCACCTTCGCCGCGACGTCGGGGCGGCGCGGGATCCGCAGCACCCACTGCTCGCCGGTCCCGGAGGCGGCCGCGAACGCCACCCGGTAGTCCAGTCCCGCCTCGTTGAACCGGACGCTGCCCGGTTCCAGGTCCAGGCCGTGCCGCAGGGCGAGCGCACGCACGTCCTGCCCGGTCACCGGGTCAGGCGCCACGGCGCTCCCCCGAGCTCGCGGGGTCGCGGCGCGGCGGGGTGCCGCCCACGAACGAGCGCACCCACGCCGCGTCCTTGTACTGGGCGGGCACCGCGCCGCCGAGCAGCTCCCGGCCCAGCGCGGCCGCCGCGGGCGAGCCCTCCGGCGGCAGCGGTGCCGAGGAGGCGGCCAGCACGATGTTGCCGTAGCGGCGGCCCTTGAGCATCGCCGGGTCCGCCACCGCGGCGACGTGCTCGAACACCTCGGACAGCGCGGCGAGCTCGGCGCGGGCCCCGGCCAGGTCCCGGGTGTCGCCGCAGTTGAGCACGTACAGCCCGCCGGGGGCCAGGACGCGGGCCACGTGCCGGGCGAACTCGACCGTGGTGAGGGGCTCGGGGGTCACGGCGCCGGCGAAGACGTCGCGGACCACGACGTCCCGGGTGGCGGGGCTCAGCGACTCCGTGACGGCCCGGGCCTCCCCCGCCCGGATCCGCAGCAGCGGGGCGCGCGGGAGGTCGAACCACTCCCGGACCAGCTCGGCCAGCCGGCCGTCCAGCTCGACCACGACCTGCCGCGCCGCGGGGTGGACGTGGGCGAGGTACCGGGCCAGGGAGCAGGCCCCGCCGCCGAGGTGCAGCACCCGCAGCCGCTCCGCGTCCTGGTGGGCGTCCACGTGGGCGTCCACGAGCGCGGCGATCCAGCGCATGTACTCGAAGTCGAGCCGCTCGGGGTGCTCCGGGTCCACGTGGGAGGAGGGCACGCCGTTGACGTGCAGCACCCAGGAGCCGGGGGCGTAGGGGTCGGGCACGAGCTCGGCGGTGCCGGTCGAGATCTCGTAGGACCCGGCCGCGGGGCCGGAGGGAGCGGCGGGCGCCGGGCGCGAGCGGCGGGACGCCCGGCTCACGCGGTCCCCGTCCGCAGCATCCGGTGCATGTGCTGCCCGGCCCAGGGTCCGCCGGCGGGCCAGGACTCGGCCAGGGCCCGGAAGTCGTGCCGGACGTAGAAGCGCTCGGCACGGGTGTTGCCGGCCATGATCCACAGGTACGCGTCCGCGGGGCCGATGGCGGACTCGAGCAGGGCCGCGCCCAGGCCCGTGCCGTGGGCGGACCGCAGCACGTAGAGCTGGAACAGCTGCAGCGGGACGGGCGGGGCGGGCACCCCGGCCCGCTCCTCCCAGGCCGCGGGGGCCGGGCCGGCGGAGACCAGGCCGAGGGCGGCGCCGTCGTCACCGACCGCGAGGAGGGTCCGCACGTCCGGGTCGGCGAGGAGGGCGCGGTCGCCGGCGGCGGTGCGCTCGGCCGCGGCCTGCTGCCGGTCGGCGAAGGCGTTCCCGAAGAGCGGGCGGTAGGTCTCGTCGAGGCAGCGCAGGTGCAGGGCGGACCAGGCCCCGGCGTCGGCCGGTCCGGCGGTCCGCAGCCGGACCGCCGCGGGGGCAGCGTTCAGGACTCGATCGCCTGCCGCCGGATCGCGGCCTCGAGGCGCTCGACCTTGCCCTGCAGCTCGCCCGTGCGGCCGGGGCGGATGTCGGCCTTGAGCACCAGGGAGACCCGGGGCCCGTAGTGGCCCACGGCCTCGGTGGCGCGCTTGACGACGTCCATGACCTCGTCCCACTCGCCCTCGATCGTGGTGAACATGGCGTCGGTCTCGTGCGGCAGGCCGGACTCGCGGACCACGCGGACGGCGGCGGCGACGGCGTCGTGGACGGAACCGCTCGGGTTCTCGCCCCCGGACGGGGAGACGGAGAAGGCAACCAGCATGGCCCCATCCTCCCACCCGGCGGCGCCCGGGTGAACCCCGGGGCACGACGACGGCCCCGCCGCCACGCGGAGGACGTGGCGGCGGGGCCGGACGCGGGCCCGGTGCACCGGCCCCGAGGAACGGCACCGAGGACCGGCCCAGGGGATCAGCCCAGGGGATCAGCCCAGGGGATCAGCCCAGGGGATCAGCCCCGCGGGTCGGCTCGGCGGTTCACTGGGCGGCGAGCTGCTCCAGCACGGCGTCCTTGGAGGGGTCCTTGGCGCCCTGGTTCCAGGGCATCCTCGAGAGCACGTTGGCCATGGCGCAGGTGTTGGACAGCGCGGAGTACGCGAGCCCGCCGCCCACGCCGGCGGCGACGGCGCGCAGCTTCGGCGAGACCAGCTGCCCGCCCACCACGCTCGCCAGCACGAGCGAACCGGCGACCATGCGGACCTGGCGGTCCATGGCCCAGGTCGAGGCGCCGCGGACGACCGCGCCGCCGGCCTTCTCGAAGTCGTCGACGGTGCCGTCGACGACATAGGTGGTCTCGGTGCCGGCCGCGGAGAGGATCTCCTGGGCGCGGGAGGCCCGGGCGCCGGAGCGGCAGATCAGGGCGACCTTGCCGCCGAGGGCCTCGGCGATGTCCTGCGCGTGGTCGGCCACGAGGTCGACGGGGACGTTGTAGGCGCCGTCGACGTGCTCGGCGGCGAACTCGGCGGCGGAGCGCACGTCGAGGACGGTGACCTCCTCGCCGGAGTCGATCCAGGACTTCAGTTCGGCGGGGGCGACTTTCGAGGTCATGCGGCAGTTCCTTCCGGAGGTGGCGGTGGGTGTGACTCCATGGTGCACCATACCCCCCTGGGTATGCAAGATCCCCCAGGGGGTATAGAATCGTGGGAGCCGACCACCACCACCCAGGAGCGCCCCGTGCAACTCGACCCCCAGGACCTCACTCCCACCATCAACCGGCTCAAGCGGGCCCAGGGCCAGCTCGGGGCCGTCATCCGCATGCTGGAGGAGGGCCGCGACTGCAAGGACGTGGTGACGCAGCTCTCGGCGGTCTCCCGTGCCCTCGACAAGGCCGGCTTCAGCATCATCGCCACGGGCCTGGACCAGTGCCTGCGCCAGGAGGACCCGACCCTGGACAAGGCCGAGCTGGAGAAGATGTTCCTCTCCCTGGCCTGAGCCCACGGGTCCGGGCCACCGGTGCGGCGGACGGCCCTGACGGGGTCAACGGCGTGGCCGCCCGGGTGATTCCCCGGCCGGGCCTCCGGCACCGGGGCCCCTAGACTGGGCACGGACCCAGCCCGACCGCCGGAGGAGCCCGCCACCATGACCCAAGGCATCTACGTCAGCGCCATGACGCCGCAGTCCGGCAAGTCGCTCGTGGCCCTCGGCCTGGCCGACTCGCTGTTCCGCAAGACGGACCGCCTGGGCTACTTCCGGCCCGTCCACCTCGGGGAGTCCCCGGCGGAGGACCCGATGGTGCAGCTGATGAAGCGCAACTTCGACCTCCCGGACGAGCGCTGCCGCGGCGGCATCTCCCTGGCCCGCACCCGGGAGCTGCTCGCGGCCGGGGACCACGACGAGCTCGACGCGATGGCGGTGAGCGTCTACGGCGAGATGGCCCGGCACTGCGACGTGGTCGTGGTGGACGGCACCGACCTCCTGGCGCACAACGCGGCCACCGCCGAGTTCGACATGAACGCCCGGATGGCCAACAATCTGGGCGCCTCCGTGCTCGCGGTGATCGGCGCCGACGAGTCCGAGAGCCCCGAGGACGTGCTCAACGCGATCGAGGTCACCCGCGCCGAGCTGAACCAGGCGCGCTGCGACATCTTCGCGGTGATCGTCAATCGCGCCCGCCCGGACTGGGTGGAGCGGATCGCGGACAACGCCGCGCGCGGGGTGCGGAGCCTGCCGGTGTACGTCATCGCCGAGAACGAGGCGGTCGCCGCGCCCACCGTCGCCGAGCTGCGGGACCGGCACGGCTTCGGGGACGGGCCGTCCGCGGTCTCCCTGGACCGCGACGTCAAGGGCGTGAAGGTCGCGGCGATGACCGTGGGCCACTACCTCGAGCAGCTCGCCGACGGCGACTTCGTCATCACGCCGGGAGACCGCTCCGACATCGTCGTCGCCTCCCTGGCCTCCGCGCTGTCCCCCGCCCTGCCGGTCCCCTCCGGGATGCTGCTGACGGGCGGCTTCGACACCGAGGGGCGGATCCGGGAGCTCACCGCCGCCGCGCCGTTCCCCGTGCTCACCACCGGGCTGGACACCTACCGGGCCGCCCGGGAGGTGTCCCGGACCCGGGGCACCCTCTCCGGGGCGCACCCGCGCAAGGTCGCGGCCGCCCTCGGCGAGTGGGCCCGGCGGGTGGACGGCGAGGAGCTCGTGAGCCGGCTGGACCTCCCGCGCCTCGCCAAGCGCACCCCGCTGCGCTTCCTGCACGAGCTCGTCGAGACCGCCAGGGCCGAGCGGAAGAACATCGTGCTGCCCGAGGGCGAGGACCCCCGCATCCTGCGGGCCGCCGAGATGATCCACCGCCGCAACTTCTGCGACCTCACGGTCCTGGGCGACCCCGGCCGGATCGCCCAGCTGTGCCAGACGGAGGGCATCAACCTCGACTTCGCCGAGGACGGCCTGACCCTGGTGGACTTCGAGCACGACGAGGCGCTGCGCGAGCGGTACGCCGGGGAGTACGTGCGGCTGCGCGCCCACAAGGGCATGCAGAAGGAGACCGCGCTGGAGCGGATGCTGGACGGCTCCTACTTCGGCACCATGATGGTGCAGCTGGGGGACGTGGACGGGATGGTCTCCGGCGCCGCGCACACCACCGCCAACACCATCCGCCCCGCCCTGGAGTTCGTGAAGACCTCCGAGGGCGTGAAGATCGTCTCCTCCGTGTTCTTCATGCTCCTCGAGGACCGTGTGCTGGTCTACGGCGACTGCGCCGTGAACCCCAACCCGGACGCGCAGCAGCTCGCGGACATCGCGCTCGCCTCCGCCCGCACCGCCCGCCGGTTCGGGGTGGAGCCCAGGGTGGCGATGCTGTCCTACTCGACCGGCGGGTCCGGCTCCGGCGAGGACGTGGAGAAGGTCCGGGCGGCCACCGAGATCGTGCGGGCCGCGGACCCCGGGCTCGAGGTCGAGGGCCCCATCCAGTACGACGCCGCGGTGGACGCCTCGATCGCGGCCTCGAAGCTGCCGGGGTCCGCCGTGGCCGGGCGCGCGACCGTGTTCGTCTTCCCGGACCTCAACACCGGCAACAACACGTACAAGGCCGTCCAGCAGTCGGCCGGCGCGGTGGCCGTGGGCCCGGTGCTGCAGGGGCTGCGCAAGCCCGTCAACGACCTCTCGCGGGGGTGCACCGTGGACGACATCGTCAACACGGTCGCGATCACCGCGATCCAGGCCCAGGGCATGTGACCCGGCCCGCCGCGCGCACCGCCCCCAGTCCCTCCGTCCCCGGGAGTCCTCCATGCTCGTGCTCGTCGTCAACTGCGGCTCGTCCTCGCTCAAGTACCAGGTCCGGGAGCTCGAGGCCGGCGGGGACGGCGGGACGGTGCTGTCCGCCGGGCTGATCGAGAACATCGGCAGCTCGCAGATCCGGGACCACACGCAGGCGCTCGAGCTGCTCGCGGAGCGCCTCGCCTCGGAGCTGGAGGGACGCACGATCGACGCCGCGGGCCACCGCGTGGTCCACGGCGGGGAGCGCTTCTCCGCGCCGGTGCTCGCGACCACCGAGATCATCCGGGACATCGAGCGGCTGGTGCCGCTGGCGCCCCTGCACAACCCCGCCGCGGTCCTGGGCCTGCGGGCCGTGCAGCGGACGTGGCCGCACCTGCCGCAGGTCTGCGTCTTCGACACCGCGTTCCACCGCACCATGCCCGAGCACGTCTGGCGCTACGCCGTCCCGGAGGACTTCTACGAGCGCTGGGGCATCCGCCGCTACGGCTTCCACGGCACCTCCCACGACTGGGTGACCGGGCGGGCGGCGCAGTTCCTGGGGGTGCCGCGCGAGCGGTTCAGCTGCGTGGTGGCGCACCTGGGCAACGGTGCGTCGGTGACGGCGGTCAAGGACGGCGCCTCCTACGACACGTCGATGGGCTACACCCCCCTCGCGGGACTGGTGATGGGGACCCGCACCGGGGACCTGGACCCGTCCGTGGTCACCGCCGTGCTGCGCCGGGACCCGGCGATGACCCCCGAGGGGCTCGACGCCGTGCTCAACAAGGAGTCCGGCCTGCGGGCGATCGCCGGCGACCACGACATGCGCGCCGTCCAGGAGGCCGCCGACCGCGGCGACGAGCGCGCCGAGCTGGCCCTGGAGATGGCCGCCCACCGCCTGGCGAAGTACGTGGGCGGCTACCACGTGGCCGTGGACGGCGCGCAGGCGCTGGTCTTCACCGCCGGGATCGGGGAGAACGCCTCGGCCTTCCGCGCCCGCGTCTGCGGGCGGCTGGGCGCCCTCGGGGTCGTGCTCGACGACGACGCCAACGCCGCCCGCTCGCGGGAGGTCCGCCGGATCTCCGCGCCGGACTCGGCGCTGGAGGTGCTCGTGGTGCCCACCGACGAGGAGCAGGCGATCGCGGCGGCGACCGCGGCGCTCGTCGCGGGCGGCAGCCCCGGCGCCTGAGCGGGCCCGCCGTCACGATCCGCCGCACAGGGGCGGACCACCCACGGGTGTTCGCAAAAGCGATGTGTAGGGTGAGGTTCGGTGTCGGGTCCCGCCCGGGACCGTTGTTCCCCGAGCCAGGCCTGTGCGTCAGGAGGCACCGACGATGTCCCAGCAGCCCTACGAACCCCGGGCCCACGGTGGTCCCCCGCCGCCCGGGACGCCGCCCGGAGCCCTCCCCGGGGCGTGGGCGCCTCCCCGCCGGCCGCCGATGACGGCCGATCTGCGGCTGCTGCTCCGGCTCACCCTGGCGTCCTTCGCGATGGCTCTCCTCGGCGGCGCCGTGGGCTACCTGGCGGCGCCGGAGCAGGCCATGGGCCCGGCGGCGGGCACGGCCTTGGGGACGGCCGTCCTCGCCGGCTCCGTGCTGCTGGGGTTCGGGTTCACCACCGCGCTCTACGCCCTGGTCTGGTTCCCGCTGCGCGAGCAGCGGCAGTGGGCCTGGATCCTCGGCATCGTCTTCGCCTCCATGGCACTCCTGGGCGTCCTCGCCAATGCCGTCCTGCTGCTGGTGGTCCCCGCCGGTGTCTCGGCGGGGCTCGTGACGAGCGCGCTGAAGGCGGTCGTGGACGTGGCCTGGCTCGTGGTGGCCGTCCGGCCCGGCGTGCGGGCCGCGCTGCGCTGAGCGGAGCGCGGCCCGCACTGCGCCGGACGGAGCGGACCGCGCTGCGCCCGACGGGGCCGGCCGCGCTGCCCGGCCGGCACGGCGCGGGCGGCCCGTCCTCAGCCCAGGTTCCGGGCCAGGCGCTCCATGACCGCCGCCAGGCGTGCGGCGTCGTCCCCCTCGAGCGCGCCGAGGAAGAGCTCCTCGACATCGCGGGCGTGGGCGGGGCGCAGGCGGCGGAAGGCGCGCTGACCCTCGTCGGTGAGCTCGGCCTCGAGCCCGCGCGCGTCCTGGGCGCAGCGCCGCCGCCGCACCCAGCCGCGCTTCTCGAGCACGCCGATCTGGTAGCTGAGCCGGCTCGGGGAGAAGACCATCCGCTGGGCCAGCTCCCCCATCCGCAGCCGGTGCCCCTCCGCGTCGGTCAGCAGCAGCAGGACCTGGTAGTCCATCAGCGAGCAGCCGTGCTCCTTGAGCCGGGCCTCGATCTCGGTGGTGAGCCGGGCCGTGGTCTCGAAGTACAGCTGCCAGACCCGCCACGGGCGGGAGCTCCCGCCCGGGACGCCCTCCGCAGGAGCGTCCTCCACAGGGACGCCCTCCGCAGGAGCGCCCTCCACAGGAACGCCCTCCGCAGGAACGCCGACGGAGGGGGTCCCCGCGGGACGGCCTGCGGGAGCAACGCCCGCGGACGCGGCGCCGCCCGGCAGGGCGGTCACCGTCCGGCCCGGGCGAGCAGGTCCGCGAAGTCCGGGACCTGCTCGAACCCGTCCCTGTGCTCCGGGCGCCGGGGCCCGGCCGGGGCGGCACCCGCCGGCTCCGCACCCGGGGCGATCGCGCGCGCCAGCTGGGCCCCGGCCCGCCGGATGCGCCGCTCGAGCGTGTCCCCGGCCCAGTCCTCGGTGGCCGCGTACACCCCCACCGGCAGCACCAGGGCCTTGAGGTGGGCGAACAGCGGGCGCATGGCGGAGTCGAGCATCAGCGAGTGCCGCGCGGTGCCGCCGGTGGCCGCCACCAGGACCGGCAGGTCCTCGAGGACCCCCTCGTCGAGGAGGTCGACGAAGGACTTGAACAGCCCGGAGTAGGAGGCCTTGAACGTGGGCGTGGCCGCGATCAGGGCGTCCGCCCCGGTGACCGCGTCCAGGGCCGTCCGCAGCTCCGGACCGGGGAACCCGGTGAGCAGGTGGTCGGCGATCGCGTGGGCCAGCGGGCGCAGGTCCACGCGCTCGATCCGCACCGGCACGGGGCCCAGCGCCTCGCGGGTCGCCTCGGCGAGCCGGTCGGCCAGCAGCGAGGTGGAGGACGCGTCCGACATCCCGGCCGAGACCACCGCCAGGGTGAGCGGGCGCGCCGCGCCGGGCTCCGGCGTGCTCGCGGGGGCGCTCATCGACGGGCCCCTTCGGCGGTCCGCGGCGCGCTCCCCGGCGCGGTCTGCTCCGCGGCCTGCGCGGCACGGGCCCGCCCGGCGGGCGAGTCCTCGGCTCCGCCGGGCACCGGGTCCTGGCCGGCGCGCCGGCGGGCCACCAGCGAGGCGTGGGTCGGGGCCTCGGGAACGTGCGCGGGCTTGAGCGCGGCGAACTCCTTGCGCAGCACCGGCACGACCTCCTCGCCCAGCAGGTCCAGCTGCTCCAGGACGGTCTTCAGCGGCAGGCCGGCGTGGTCCATCAGGAACAGCTGGCGCTGGTAGTCCCCGGCGTAGTCGCGGAAGGACAGGGTCTTCTCGATGACCTGCTGCGGGGAGCCCACCGTCAGCGGGGTCTGGGTGGTGAAGTCCTCCAGGGAGGGCCCGTGGCCGTAGACGGGGGCGTTGTCGAAGTAGGGGCGGAACTCCCGCACGGCGTCCTGGGAGCTGCGGCGCATGAAGACCTGCCCGCCGAGGCCCACGATCGCCTGGTCGGCGGAGCCGTGGCCGTAGTGCTCGAAGCGCTGCCGGTAGAACTCCACCATCCGCCGGGTGTGCTCGGCGGGCCAGAAGATGTTGTTGTGGAAGAAGCCGTCGCCGTAGTACGCGGCCTGCTCCGGGATCTCGGGGGAGCGGATCGAGCCGTGCCACACGAAGGGGGGCACGTCATCGAGCGGGCGCGGGGTCGAGGTGAAGCCCTGCAGGGCGGAACGGAAGCGGCCCTGCCAGTTGACCACGTCCTCCCGCCACAGCCGGTGCAGCAGGCCGTAGTGCTCGACCGCCAGCGGGATGCCCTGGCGGATGTCCTGGCCGAACCACGGATAGACCGGACCGGTGTTGCCGCGGCCCATCGTGAGGTCCACCCGCCCACCGGAGAGGTGCTGCAGGTAGGCGTAGTCCTCGGCGATGCGCACGGGATCGGTCGTGGTGATCAGGGTGGTGGCGGTGGACAGCTGCAGCCGCTCGGTCTGCGCCGCGATGCTCGCCAGCAGGATGGGCGGGTTGGCCGGGGCCACGAACGGCGGGTTGTGGTGCTGGCCCGTGGCGAAGACGTCCAGGCCCACCTCCTCCGCCTTCTTCGCGATCGCGACGGTCGCCTGGATCCGCTCGTGCTCGGTGGGGGTGCGTCCCGTGGTGGGGTCCTGGGTGACGTCCCCGATGGTGAAGATGCCGAACTGCATGTGGTCCTCCTGGTCTCCGGCGGCGCCCGTCCGACCGGGCACCAGCGCTATTTCAAATTTGAACTACCCCGTACAAGAGGGCCCGCCCCCGGTTTATTCCCACCCGGCTCCGCCTAGGGTGGGACGCATGCCACTCCCCCACTTCCGCCCCACCGGCGCCGGGACCGCCGACCCCGGCGCGGTCGTCTCCGGCGAGCACTACCGGATCAGCGTGCTGAGCCCCGGGCTGCTGCGCCTGGAGCACAGCCCCACCGGACACTTCGAGGACCGCCCGTCCGCCTTCGCCGTGGACCGCCGGTTCCCGGTGCCGGACTTCCGGGTGCGGCGCACGGACGCCGGGATCGAGCTGGTCACCGAGCAGATCCACCTCAGCTACGACGAGCGCGCCTTCAGCCCCACCGGGCTGTCCGCGCAGATCCGCGGCGGCGTGACCAACTACCACAGCGTGTGGCGCTACGGCGTCCCCGCCCCCACCCTGGGCGGGACCGCGCGCACCCTGGACGAGGCCGACGGCCCCATCCCGCTGGAGCCGGGAGTCACCTCCCGCGAGGGCTTCGGGGTGATCGACGACTCCGCGTCGGTGCTGCTCACGGAGGACGGCTGGTACGCCCCGCGCGCCGGCGAGGAGGGGGCCGTGGACCTCTACCTCTTCGGCTGGGGCCACGACCACCGGCAGGCGCTGCGGGACCTCTACGCCCTGTCGGGGCCGCAGCCCGTCCTGCCCCGCTGGGCGCTGGGCAACTGGTGGAGCCGCTACCACGCCTACGACGAGGCCGAGTACCGGCAGCTGGTCGACGACTTCGACCGGCGCCGGCTGCCGTTCTCCGTGCTGGTGGTGGACATGGACTGGCACCTCACCGACGAGCACGTGGAGCGCCGGCACGGCTCGGGCTGGACGGGCTACACGTGGAACCGGGAGCTGTTCCCGGATCCCCGGGGCTTCCTCGCGTGGGCGCACGAGCGCGGCTACCGGGTCACGCTCAACCTGCACCCGGCCGACGGGGTGCGCTCCTTCGAGGACGCGCACCCGGCGATGCTCGAGGCCCTGGGCCGGGACCCGGGCTCGGAGGAGCCGGTGGCCTTCGACGTCACCGACCGGGACTTCGTGGCCGCGTACTTCGAGGTCCTGCACCGTGGCCTGGAGGCCGACGGCGTGGACTTCTGGTGGATCGACTGGCAGTCCGGTCCGCACTCGCGGCTGCCGGGGGTGGACCCGCTGTGGGTGCTCAACCACTACCACTTCCTGGACTCGGGCGCGGACGGGTCCCGCCCGCTGACGCTCTCCCGCTACGCGGGGCCGGGCAGCCACCGGTACCCGGTGGGCTTCTCGGGCGACACCGTCATCTCCTGGGCCTCCCTGGCGTTCCAGCCGTACTTCACCGCCACGGCGGCGAACATCGGCTTCGGCTGGTGGAGCCACGACATCGGCGGGCACATCTTCGGCGGCCGCGACGACGAACTGGCCACCCGCTGGCTGCAGTTCGGGGTGTTCTCCCCGATCCTGCGCCTGCACTCGGGCGACAACGACTTCATCGCCAAGGAGCCGTGGCGCTACCGCTCCCCCTACGCGGAGGTCATGGAGCGGAGCCTGCGGCTGCGGCACCGGCTGGTCCCCTATCTGCACACCGCGAACCGGGCGGCCGCCACGGAGGGCGCCCCGCTGGTCCGGCCGCTCTACCACGAGCACCCCGAGGCGGAGCAGGCCTACCGGTACGGACACCAGTACCTGTTCGGCCCCGAGCTGATGGTCGCCCCGGTCACGGCCCCTGCGGACCCGGTGCTCACCCGCGCCGCCGTGCCCGTGTGGCTGCCGGAGGGGTCCTGGACGGACCTGTTCACGGGCGCCGTCTACGACGGCGACCGGGAGCTCGTGCTGCACCGGCGCCTCGACGACGTCCCCGTCCTGGCGCGGGCCGGCGCCATCGTGCCCCTCGCCGGGTCCGACGACGACGCCGCGCCGGACACCGGCAACCCCGCCGAGCTCGAGGTGCTCGTGGTCGCGGGCGCCTCCCACGGCTCCGTGCTGGACGAGGACGACGACAGCGGGGACGGCCGCGACCCCGAGCGCTGGGCGCGCACCCCGATCGCCCTCGACGTCACCGCCGGGGAGCTCACGGTGGGCCCGGCACGGGGCCACCTCGGCTGCCTGCCCGGAGCGCGCACCTGGACCCTCACCCTCGTCGGCTTCGAGGAGCCGGCGGAGCCGGCCGTGTCCGTGGACGGGACGGCCGTCCCGGCGCGGACGCTCCGGCACGGGGACCCCGCGCGCGGGCACCGCACCTCGATCGTGGTCGAGGACGTGGCGCCCGGGTCCCGGATCCTCGTGCGCTCGGCCGCACTGCGGACCACGGCCGCCCCGGACGTCCCGGCCCGCGTCGCCGACCTGCTCAACGACGCCCAGATCGGCTACGAGGTGAAGGAGCGGGTGCACGCGGCCGTGCGACGGGACCCCGTGGGGGCGCTGGCGCAGGCGCCGGCCCTCGGGCTCGAGGGGCCGGTGCTGAACGCCCTCACGGAGCTGGTGCTGGCGACGCGCTGACGGGCGGCACCTCCGGAACCACCCGCCCCGGCACACCCGGAGTGGCGCTCCGGCCCGCCGACCCGGGCACGCCTCCGGGAAAGTACTTGACGCGTCAAGTTTATTGATCTAGATTTTTACTTGTCGCTTCAAGCACCTTCCCGATCTCCAGGAGTTCATCATGACCCGCATCAGCATCATCGGCACCGGCAGCATGGGCCAGGCCATCTCCACCGCCCTCACCCGGGGCGGCCACGACGTGGAGCTGCTCGGACAGGCCGACGCCGGCCGCCCGGTGACCGGTGACATCGTGGTCCTGGCCGTGCCCTACCCGGCCCTGGCCGGGATCGCCGCCGCCCGCGCCGACCAGCTGGCCGGCAGGATCGTCGTGGACATCACGAACCCGGTCGACTTCGAGACCTTCGACTCCCTCACCGTGCCCGCCGACAGCTCCGCGACGGCCGAGCTCGCCGCCGCCCTGCCCGGCTCCCGCGTGGTCAAGGCGTTCAACACCACGTTCGCCGCCACCCTCGCCTCGGGCACCGTCGGGGAGAACACCACCACCGTGCTCATCGCCGGGGACGACGCCGAGGCCAAGTCCGCCCTCGCCGAGGCCCTCACCGCCTCGGGACTGCGCGCCGTCGACGCCGGGTCGCTGTCCCGGGCCCGGGAGCTGGAGGCCATGGGGTTCCTGCAGATCACCCTCGCCGCCGCCGAGAAGATCTCCTGGACCGCGGGCTTCGCCGTCGTCTCCTGACCGCACCCCGCCACCGACCCTGCCCGGCACCACCCCTCTGGAGGACCCCATGACCATCGACCCGGTCCGGCTCAACCACGCCGTGCTCTTCGTCGCCGACGCCGAGCGCTCCGTGCGCTTCTACACCGAGGTGTTCGGGATGACCGTCGTCGCCCGGGAGCCGCGGGCGGACGCGGCCTTCCTGCGCCTGCCGCGCTCGGGCAACCACCACGACCTCGGCCTCTTCGGGCTCGGCCCGGACGCCCCGCCCCGGCGGCGCGGGGGCATCGGGCTGTACCACCTGGCCTGGCAGGTGGACACCGTCGAGGAGCTCTCGGCCGCCCGGCAGGACCTCGTGGCCGCCGGCGCCTACACCGGGGAGTCGAGCCACGGGGCGACCAAGAGCCTCTACGGCACGGACCCGGACGGCCACGAGTTCGAGATCATGTGGATGCTGCCCCGCGCCGACTGGGGCCGCTACGAGCACGAGGCCCCGGTCGAGGCCCTGGACCTGCCGGCCGAGCTGGCCCGCTGGTCCGGGGTCCGCACCGCCGGCGTCCTGGTGCAGGATCCCGACCGGACCGGGGCGGGTCGGGCGTGAGCGCCGCACCGTTCCCCGCCCCCGTGGTGGCGACCGCCGGCTCCGACGACCCGGGCGCCCCGCTGGTGGTGCTGCTGCACGGGCGGGGCTCCCACGAGCGGGAGATCCTCTCCCTGGTCCCCCGCCTGCCCGCCGCCGGCCCCGCCTACGCCGCGGTGCGCGCCCCCATCGCCGAGGGCGGTGGCTTCGCCTGGTTCGCCAACCGCGGCATCGGCCGGCCCGTGGCCGAGTCCCTGGCCGCCACCACGGCGTGGTTCCGCGGCTGGCTCGACGAGGTCGCCCCGCCCGGGCGCCCCGTGGTGCTCGTGGGCTTCAGCGGCGGCGCCGCCTTCGCCGGGGCGCTGCTGCTGAGCGAGCCCGGCCGCTTCGCCGGAGCGGCGATCCTCTACGGCACCCTGCCCTTCGACGCCGGGATCCCCACCGACCCCGACCTGCTGACCGGCACCCCGGTGTTCGTGGCCCAGGGCGAGGGCGACACCGTGATCCCCCGCGCCCTGCTCGATCGCACCTGGGAGTACCTGCTCGGCCACTCCGGGGCCGAGACCCGTGCCCGCCGGGACCCCGGCGGGCACGGCATCACCGCGGCCACCCTCCTCGCGCTGGACGGCTGGATCCGGGAGCGACTGACGCCGGCGGCGGGGATCAGCACTCCGTGACGGAGCCCCGGCCGTCCGGACCGAGTTCGACCACCAGGATCGGCAGCCTCAGCCGTTCGGCGGTGAAGGACACCACCCGGGCGTGCGGGATGCCCTTCTCCCGGACGAAGCCGCAGGCGACCAGGCCGTGGTCCCGGTTCTGTCCGATCATCAGCAGCCAGTGGCGGCCGGCGGCGTCCACCGCGTGCGCCTGCCGGTCCAGGTCCCGCCCCGCGGGATCCTGCTCGGTGCTGCGCTGGGCGAAGCGCGCCGCGTAGGCCCTCATGTCCGCCTCGGTGCGCAGCAGCCCGGCCGCCACCCGCCGGACGTCCTGGGTCCTCAGCTCGGGGGCGACCTGCTCCTCGCGGATCCCGCCGGGCCCGTCCCCGGGCACCGCGCCGGCCTCCCGGCGCCCGGGGTGCACGGTGCGCTCGATCCGGCGCAGCCGGGCGTCGTCCCGGTGCAGCTCCCGGTAGTCGTGGATCAGGGCCTGGAGCTCGACGTCCAGGGGGTGCCGGCCGGGCTCCGGGGGCTCGTCGCCCTCGCTCGCCGGTGGTGATGGGGACAAACCGGGCTCCTGCTCGCTGGACGGTGGCGTGCCAGCGTCAACGGTGGAGCCCCCGGGGCCTATTCCGCGGCGCCGGCCCGCCGGGTGACCCGTTCCGGGCCGGGAGGACGGCATCATGGACCCATGACTGACACCCCGGACCCCACCCCGCGCTCCGTCGAGCTGACCCGCACCGCCACCGGCCGGTACACCGCCCGCACCCCCGAGGGGGCCGAGATCGCCTTCGGCCGCGGCGAGGGCCTGCTGACCCCCGTCGAGCTCCTGCTCGCGGCCATCGCCGGGTGCTCGGCCATCGACGTGGACGTCGCGACCTCCCGCAGCTCGGAGCCCTCGGAGTTCAGGGTCCGCGCCACCGGGCAGAAGATCGTCGAGGAGAGCGGCGCGAACCGCCTGGAGGACCTGCACCTCTCCTTCCGCCTCGCCTTCCCCGACGACGCGGCCGGCCGCAAGGCCGCCGGCATGGTCGAGCGCCTCGTCACCCTCTCCCACGACAAGTACTGCACCGTCTCGCGGACCGTGGAGCACGGGACCCCCGTCGGCCACGACATCAGCGTGGACGTCGGCGACGCCGGGGACCGGTAGGCCCCCGTCCCCGGGGTGCGTCCGCACCCCGGCCGTTCACCGCCCGGTCGTGCTCCCGTCGTCCGGACAGGCCAGGATGGCCGCGCCTACACTGCGCTGAAGAGACCCTGCTCGGAGAGGAACGGCCGATGCCCGACGGAAAACGGCAGTGGATGCCCACCGACCAGTGGGCGGTGCGCGAGAACCTGCGGGAGTTCATCGACCACCTCACGGAGATGGGCTACACCGTGCCCCACGGGCACGAGGAGGACCCGGACCTGATCGACCCCGGCGGCTCGGCGGTGGAGACCTGGCGGGAGGACCACCCCTACGACGAGCTGATGAGCCGGGAGGAGTACGAGCTCGAGAAGTACCACCTGCAGATCGAGCTGCTGAAGTTCCAGTACTGGGGCCAGGACCACGACCTGCAGCACGTGATCGTCTTCGAGGGCCGGGACGCCGCCGGCAAGGGCGGGACCATCAAGCGGTTCACCGAGTACCTCAACCCTCGCGCGGCCCGCGTGGTCGCCCTCACCAAGCCCTCGGACCGCGAAGCCGGGCAGTGGTACTTCCAGCGCTACATCCGGCACCTGCCCACCGCCGGGGAGATGGTGCTCTTCGACCGCTCCTGGTACAACCGCGCCGTGGTGGAACCGGTGATGGGCTTCTGCACCCCGGAGGACTACGCGCGGTTCATGGCCCAGGCCCCGGTCTTCGAGAAGATGCTCGTGGACTCCGGCATCCACCTGACCAAGTTCTGGTTCTCCGTCACCCAGCAGGAGCAGCGCACCCGCTTCGCGATCCGCCAGATCGACCCCGTCCGCCGGTGGAAGCTCTCCCCGCAGGACCTCGCCTCACTGGACCGGTGGGAGGACTACACGGAGGCGAAGGAGGAGATGTTCCTGCGCACCGACACCGACCACGCCCCGTGGATCACGGTGAAGTCCAACGACAAGAAGCGGGCGAGGATCAACGCGCTGCGCTTCTTCCTGGACCAGTTCGACTACGAGGACAAGGACCCGGAGGTGGTCCACGCCCCCGATCCGCTGATCGTCCGGCGCGGCCGGGACGCCGTCGGTGACTGAGCGCCGGGCCGGGGGGGACCCGGCGGGCGGGCCCCCGCCGGCGATCCCGCTCGTGACGGCACCGGCCGGGCGGGAGCCGCGTGGACGCGTGCGGGACCTGACGGGCTACCTCACGGAGCACCGCGGCGTCCTGGGCGTGGTGGTGGCCCTGTCCGTGCTGGGGGCCGGGCTGTCCCTGGCGCAGCCCGTGGTCGTGAACCGGGTCATCGGATCCATCGGCACCGGCCGGTCCCTGGCGCCCGAGGTGGCCGTCCTGGTGCTGCTGGTGATCGGCGCCGGCCTGGTCGGCGCCGTGCAGCAGTACCTGCTCGAGCGCACGGCCGAGGGCGTGGTGCTCTCGGCCCGGCGGCGGCTGGTGGCCCAGCTGCTGCACCTGCCGGTGCGGGAGCACGACGCCCGCAGGACCGGAGACCTGGTCTCCCGGGTCGGTTCGGACACCACCATGGTGCGGTCCGCGCTGACCGGCGGCCTCGTGGACGCCCTCGGCGGCACCCTGGTCTTCACCGGTGCCCTGGTCGGCATGGCGGTGCTGGACCCGCTGCTGCTGGGGATCCACCCTGAGCGTCGTGGCGGTGGCCGTGGCCGCCGTGGTGGTCGCCTCGGCACGGATCCAGTCCCTCACCCGCTCGGCCCAGGAGGCCGTGGGCCGGCTCGCCGCCGGTGTGGAGCGGGCCGTGTCGGCGGTGCGCACCATCCGCGCCGGCGGGGCCACGGAGCGCGAGGTGGTGCGGCTCGAGGCGGAGGCGGTCTCGGCCTGGGGCTTCGGGGTCCGCGTGGCCGGTGTCGGGGCCGTGCTGTGGCCGATCAGCGGGCTGGCCGTCCAGGGGTCCTTCCTCGCGGTCCTGGGCGTGGGCGGCTACCGGGTGGCCTCCGGCGCCCTGGCCGTCGCCGACCTGGTGACCTTCATCCTGTTCCTCTTCATGATGGTCATGCCCCTGGGCCGGTTCTTCTCGGCCGTCGCCACGGTCCGCACCGCCCTGGGCGCGCTGGGCCGCATCCAGGAGATCCTGGACCTCCCCCGGGAGGACGCGGACGACGACGTCACCGGCACGGCGCCCCGCACCTGGCCCGCCGCGGCGGCCGCCCGCCGCCCGGCCGAGCTGGTCTTCGACCGGGTCACGTTCGGGTACCGCACGGACCGCCCCGTGCTCGACCAGGTCAGCTTCACGGTCCCGGCGGGATCGACCACCGCGGTCGTCGGCCCGTCGAGGGCCGGGAAGTCCACCCTGCTGGCCCTGGCCGAGCGTTTCTACGACCCCGACGACGGGACGGTCCGGCTCGACGGCACCGACGTGCGCTCCGTGTCCCGGGCCGAGCTGCGGTCCCGGATCGGGCTCGTGGAGCAGGACGCGCCGGTGCTGGCCGGAACCCTCCGGGAGAACCTCCTGCTCGCCGCCCCCGGGGCCGACGAGGCCTCGTGCCTGGCGGTGCTGGACGCGGTCAACCTCCGGGAGCGGGTCGAGGCCCGCCCCGAGGGGCTGGACGCCGTGGTCGGGGACGACGGTGCCGGGCTCTCCGGCGGGGAGCGCCAGCGCCTGGCCATCGCCCGTGCCCTGCTCGCGGACACCCCGGTGCTGCTGCTCGACGAGCCCACCGCCAGCCTGGACTCCCGCAACGAGCAGGCCCTGCACACGGCGATCCGCTCCGCGGCGGCCGGGCGCACGGTGCTCGTCGTCGCCCACCGGCTGTCCACCGTGGCCGGCGCCGACCGGATCGTGGTGCTCGACCGGGGCCGTGTGAGCGCCGTGGGCACCCACGGCGAGCTCCTGCGCACCTCCGCGCTCTACCGCGAGCTGGCCCGCCACCAGCTCCTGGTCTGAGGCCCGTCGCCGCCGGGCGCGGTGCCCGGGCGCTCAGCCGGTGTTGCGCAGGCCGGCGGCGACCCCGTTGATCGTGATGAGCAGGGCGCGCTGCAGGCCCTCGTCGACCTCCTGCCCCGCGGCGTCCTGCTCCCGGATCCGGCGGAGCAGCTCGACCTGCAGGTAGGAGATGGGGTCGAGGTACTGGTCCCGCACCTCGAGGGTCTGCTTGAGGGTGGGGTTGCCGTCCAGCAGCTCCTCCTGGCCGGTGAGCCGGGCGAGCTCGTCCAGGGTGAGCTCGTACTCGCGGCGGATCATCTCGAAGACGTGCTGGAGCCGCTCCGGCACGAGCGCCCGGACGTAGTGGGCGGCGATCTCCAGGTCGGTCTTCGCCACGGTCATCTCCACGTTGGAAATCACGGAGCTGAAGAAGTGCCAGCGCTCCAGCATGGTGCGCAGGTCCTGCTCCATCCCCGCCTCGCGGGCGGCGCGCAGCCCCGAGCCCACGCCGAACCAGCCCGGCACGATCTGGCGGGACTGGGTCCAGCCGAAGACCCACGGGATGGCCCGCAGTCCCGACAGGCCCTTGTCCGAGGACGGGCGCTTGGCCGGGCGGGAGCCGATGTTCAGGGCGCCGAGCTGCTCCACCGGGGTGGCGGACAGGAAGTACTCCGGCAGGTCCGGGTCCTCGACCAGGCCCGTGTACGCGGCGAAGGCGGCGTCGCTGACCACGTCCATGACCTCCCCCCACCGGTCCAGCTCCTCCTCGGTGGAGCGCGGGTCCTGGTGCAGCGCCGTGGCCCGGAGCACGGCCGCCAGGGACAGCTCCAGGTTCTCGCGGGCCAGCGCCGGCAGGGAGAACTTGTCGCTGATCACCTCGCCCTGCTCGGTGAACTTGATCTCACCGGCCAGGACGCCGCTGGGCTGGGCCAGGATGGCGTCGTGGGTGGGCCCTCCGCCGCGGCCCACGGACCCGCCGCGGCCGTGGAAGAGGCGCAGCCGCACCCCGTGCCGGGCGGCGACGTCCCGCAGCCGGCGCTCGGTGCGGTGGATCTCCCACCGGCTGGTCATCACCCCGGACTCCTTGTTGGAGTCGGAGTAGCCGAGCATGACCTCCTGCACGTCCCCGCGGGCGGCGACCACCCGCCGGTAGGCCGGGTCGGAGAGCAGCTCGTCGATGACCTCCGCGGAGCGGCGCAGCTCCTGGACGGTCTCCAGCAGCGGGGCGAAGCCCAGGCTCGCGCGGTCCTGCGCGCCCGTGAGGTCCACCAGCCCGGCCTCCCGGGCCAGGATCACGGGGGCGAGGATGTCGTCGGCCTCGCGGGTCATGGACACGATGTAGGTCTCGACGATCTCCTCGCCGTAGGTCTCCTGCGCCCGGGCGATCTCCCGGAACACCGCGAACGTCCGGTCCGCGTCGCCCTCCAGGTGGACGGCACCCGTGGCCAGGCCCGCCGGGGCGAGCGGGCGGCGGCCCGCGAGCTCCCCGGAGAGCACCGCCGTGCGCGCGGCGCGGTCCAGGTCCGCGTAGGGCTGCTCGTGCTCCCCCAGCCGGTCCAGCAGCTGGCCCACGGCCTCGTGGTGGGCGTCGGCGTGCTCACGGACGTCGAGGGTGGCCAGGCCCAGGCCGAAGCCGGCGATGGTGCGGGTGGCCGCGGCGAGCGAGCCGCCGGCGGCGAGCTCGCCCGCGTGGTGGCGCAGCGAGCGGGCCACCACGTCGAGGTCGGCCACGAGCTCGACGGTGCTCCGGTAGTCGCGGCCCGGTTCGTGGGCGCTCTCCTCGGCGAACCGGCGGCGGGTGTTGATGAGCTTCGCCTTGATGCAGGTGAGCTTGAGCCGGTACGGCTCCTGCGCGTTGAGCTCGAGCACCCGCGGGTCCAGGCCGGGCAGGTGCGCCACGTCCCGCTCCACGGACTCCCGGAGCTCGGGGTCGACGTCCACGATCGCGGTGGAGGAGGAGAGGCGGGAGACGAGCACGTCCAGGAAGCCCAGGGCGATGTCCACGGCCGCCTGCCCCTGCAGCTGCAGGACGCGGCGGGTCATCTCCGGGGTGACGTTGGGGTTGCCGTCCCGGTCCCCGCCGATCCAGGACCCGAAGCGCAGCGGCGGGGGGCCGGCGGGCAGGTGCACGTCGTGCTGCGCCAGCTGGTCCTCGAGGTCGGCGAGCAGCACGGGCATGGTCTCGGTGAGGACCTCCCGCAGGTAGTAGAGGGCGTTGCGGGCCTCGTCGAGCGGGGTGGGGCGGTTCTGGCGCAGCTCGTCGGTCTGCCACAGGAGCTCGATCAGCTCGGCGAGGCGCCGGTCCTGGCTGCGGCGCGCGGCGGAGCCCTCGGGGGTCTCGCGGGCCAGGATGTCGGAGAGGTGCCGGATCTTGGTCAGCACGGAGCGCCGGGAGGCCTCGGTGGGGTGCGCGGTGAACACGGGCCGGACGTCGAGGCGGCCCACGGCCTCCCGCAGGGCCTCGGGCCCGGCCTCGGCCGCGACGTCGGTGACGGCCGCGGCGATCCACCCCTGGTCCTCGGGGCGGCCGCCCAGCACGCGCACTCGGTGCACCTGCTCGGCGGCGTTGGCGAGGTGGAAGTAGTGGGCGAAGGCCCGCACCAGGTCCGTCGCCCGGTCCAGGGGCAGGGAGCCGAGCAGGTCGCGGACCTGTCCCGCGGCGTCGTCGGTCCCGGACGCCTTGGCGTCCTTCGCGTCCTTGGTGAGCCGGCGCACCTGCTCGACGAGGTCCAGGAGGTCCTGGCCGCGCTGGCGCGTCAGGGTCTCCCCCAGCAGGGTCGTGATGCGGCGGACGTCCGCGCGCAGCGGCGCGTCGATCACCTCGGCGCGGTGGCGGTCGGGGGCGGCGGGGCGGTCGTGCTGGGTCGTCATGTCGCGGCTGCTCCTGGCTTGTCGGTCGTCACGCCGGCGCGCACGACCGACGAGCGGTCGCGCCGTCGGTGCCTACCGTGCCACCCTACCCCGGGTGATCCACGTCCCACGGGGCCGGTCCCCGGGACGGGACCGGCGGGCCCGTGCCCGGCCGGGCCGGGGACGGTAGGTTCGGCGGTGAGCACACCGCGCACGCGTCAGGGAGGCACCACCCATGAGCCAGACCCCGCACGGCCCCGGTGGCCCGCCGCTCCCGCCGCCGCCCGGCGGACGCGGCGCCGCACCGGTCCCGTCCCGGCCGCCGACGACTCCCCAGCTGAGGCTGCTGCTGCGGCTGACCCTGCTCTCGCTCGCGGTCAACGTGACGGACTCCCTCGTGCAGGCGGTCGCCGGGCCCAGCACGCTGCTGCCGGGCATGGAGGACATGGTGCGCGTCCCGGGGCTGCCCGGGAGCGGGTTCGCCACCGCGCTGACCCTGTTCGGCGTGGTGCTGACCACCGCGCTCTACGCCCTCGTCTGGTTCCCGCTGCGCGAGCAGCTGCAGTGGGGCTGGGTCCTGGGGCTCGTCTTCTGCTCCCTGGCCGTGCTGGGCGACCTCTTCGACCTGGCCGTGTTCCTGCTGAGCGGGCACCTGCTGCCCGGGCTGAGCACCACCGCCCTCGTGGCGGTCAACGTCGGGTGGCTCGTGGTGGCGGGGCACCCGGGGGTGCGCGCGGCGCTGCGCTGAGCGCCCACGGCGTGCCCGGCGGCGCCCGCAGCGTGCCGTCGCCGCGCGTGCCGTCCCGCGCGGGACGCCGCCGCAGCGCGGTGCGCAGCCGCGGTGCGCAGTGCGCAGACCACGGCACACCACCTCGGTGCGCGGCGCCGGTCGGCCCGAGGCCGGGCGGTGCCCGCCCGGGTGGAGCCGGCGGCCCACTGGTAGTAAGTTCCCTGATCAGATGGATGCCCACGGGAGCTGCCCGGATCCTCCGTGGCGGCTCCCCGACCCGGGAGGACGCATTGAGCCAGCACCCAGCGCAGGGCCGCACCGCCCTGCTCGTCATCGACATGCAGAACTCGTACTTCGACTTCCCCGAGCTCGAGGAGCAGCGGGAGTCCGTGACGGAGAAGGTCAACGAGCTGATCCGGGCGGCCCGCGAGGGCAGCTGCCCGATCGTGCTGATCCGCACCCAGCACGAGCGGGACCGCTCCACGTGGACCGTCAACATGCACGACGACGGGCAGGGCTTCGCGTTCCCCGGCACGGAGCAGGCCGCCTACGTGGCCGGCCTCGACACCGAGGGCGGCACGGGCCTGGTGAAGACCCGCGACAGCGCGTTCTTCGGCACCGACCTCGCGGCCCGTCTGCGCAATCTGGGCGCCACCCACGTGGTGCTGTGCGGGATCTCCACGCACAGCTGCGTGGCCCAGACCGCGATGGACGCGTTCGCCCACGACTTCCGGGCCGCCGTGGCCCGGGACGCCGTGGCCTCCGAGAACTCGGACCTGTCCCGGGCGCTGCTGGCGTTCCTCGAGGACGAGATGCGCCAGGACCTCCTCGACCAGCGCGACGCC
Source organism: Kocuria oxytropis (assembly GCF_040981195.1). Lineage (NCBI taxonomy): Bacteria > Bacillati > Actinomycetota > Actinomycetes > Micrococcales > Micrococcaceae > Kocuria > Kocuria oxytropis. The sequence continues at coordinate 410,997 of NZ_JAVFXA010000001.1, forward strand.
GTCGCGCGGCTGCGGGGCTGAGCGACCGCAGAGCTGAGTGACCGCCGGGCTGAGCGGTCGCAGGGCTGAGCGGCCGCCGGCTGCGGCGTGACGTTCCGCGTCGCGGCCGTCCCCCGCCCGGTTCCGCCCCGGTCCACGGCCGGGATCGACGCCACAGGGTTTTCTCAAGTGTGACTTTGCATATTCGCGCTATCAGCACCGTCACTACTCGAGGAGACACCATGAACACCCCCTCCGGTCCCCGCGAACTGCTGCGGGACCCGCCACAGCGTCCGCGAGGACGCCGCACGGTCGCCGCGGCGGCCGCACTCGTGCTGGGCGCCACGGGCCTCAGCGCCTCGGTCGCGGCGACCGAGGTGGTCCAGCGCAACCCGGGCGGGCTGACCGCCGTGGGACCCGTGAACAGCGAGCACGGGTTCCCCGCCTGGTACGAGGACAGCAGCAAGGTCCGCACGGAACTGTGCCTGGACGCCGACAACCCGCTCTGCGCCTTCCTGCCCGGGGACGTTCCCGACCCCCTCAAGCCCATCTCCTTCCCGGACAACTTCCCGGGCGAGGCGTTCTACATGCTCGCCGGTTCCGAGGTGGCCATCCCCGGGGGCGGGGACGCGGTGCTCACCCTCGCCCTGGAGGCCGCCTTCGCCAACGAGAACCCGGTGGCCGGGGACCAGGTGGTCTTCTCCCGCCAGCGCATCGACGTGGACGGCGCCGCGCCCAACACCACCCTGACGTTCACGCACCCCTACGGCACGGTCACGGTCGACACCGACGAGCGCGGCCGCGGCCGCCTGGTCGAGGACGTCTCCCCGGCCGTCGGCAACTTCCAGACCCCGCTCAAGGGGGACGTCGGGCCGTTCCTGCAGTGGGACAGCGGGGCGCCCGAGGGGTACCTGGGCAATCCCGACGTGGAGCACACCGTGACGGGCAGCCCGCTCGGCACGAACTTCTTCGAGGTGGCGACGGCGGACGGCGCCACCTCCCGCAACGACCTGTTCTCCGTGATGGGCAAGCTCTCCACCAACACGGGCGTGCAGGCCGACCGGGCCGTGCTGGGCGACGGCTACATCGACGTCTTCGCCACCAGCCGCGGGGACCAGCTCGAGGTGGTCGGCCAGGACGGCGTCTTCAGCACCACGCCCATGGAGAAGGACGAGGGCGACTCGGAGCGGGCCTACGCCCGGATCGCGTACACGGGCACCGCACCGGCGAGCGTGACGGTGCGGAACCTCGGGGACAAGCCCGTCAGCAGCGCCGAGGTCGCCGTCACCGACGTCTCGGTCGCCACGGCCGCGACCTACGACGGGTCCGTGCTGACCGTCGAGGCGACGTCCTCGTCCGGGGCCGTCCCGGAGGTCGCCGGCTTCGGTGCGCTCGAGGCCACCGGCACGGCGAACCTGTTCACGGGCTCGTTCGCCACGGCCGCTCCCCCGGTCGAGGCCACGGTCTCCACCACGGGCACGAGCAGCACCACCGTGCCCGTGGTGGTCACCGGCGGGGAGGCCTCCCCGGTCGGTGAGGACCCGATCGAGCCGCAGCCGGATCCCGGTCCCGTCACGGACGGCACCACCCCGGACAACCCCGACGTCGAGCAGCCCGCGGCCACCGCGGCCGTCGCCGCGCTGCCGGGCTCGGTGGCCCGCGGGATGGCCACGGAGCTGGACGGCAGCGGGTCGACGAACGCGGTGAGCTACGCGTGGACCCAGCTCAGCGGGCCCGAGGTGGCGTTCAGCGACACCACCGTGGCCAAGCCCAAGGTCATGGTGCCGCTCTTCACCTCGATCGCCGACACGCAGCCGAAGGCCCTGGACGAGGACCCGGTCCTGCAGCTGGTGGTCACCAACGCCGCGGGGGTCGCGAGCGAGCCCGCGACGATCACGCTCCGCAGCGACGACGAGGTGACCGTGGCGACGGCCTCCCGGCACCGGACCGGCAAGGAACTGCGGATCCTGGGGACGGCGCTCGTCCCCGGAGCGCCCACCCTGCTGAACCCGGCCACGTCGGTGAACATCTACGACACGACCTCGGCCACGCCCGTGAAGATCGGCTCCGCCCAGGTGGACTCGCTCGGCAACTGGGAGTACCGGGCCAAGCCCGGCCCGGGCCGGCAGATCTCGAACGTGCTCGTGCAGTCCACCCGCGGCGGAGAGGCGAGGGGGGTGGTCAGCAACCGGTGAGCATCTGACGCAGCATTCCTCCCAGCCGGCCCGTGCTCCGACCCCCTCGGAGCGCGGGCCGGCCCTTGTGCGTGCCGCGGTGTCCGGGGCGGCGGCGCACTCCGGGCGTCGGCCCGATGTCCGGCGCAAGGGGGCGGGGACGCAGCAGGAGTCCACCGCCAGACGTCCTGACCCACCGGCAGTGCGGCCGAGAAGACCTCCGCGATCGGGTCCAGGCCGGAGCCGATCAGCGCCGCGGAGAAGGCGATGGTCCCGGCGGACAGGGCGTTGACCGCCTCGAGCACGTCGTCGGCGATGGCGCCGGCCACGAACCGGCGCGGCCGCCGGTGCAGGACGGCCCGCCGGTCGGTGGTGGGGGACGCGGCCCCGGAGAGGCGGAGGTCATGCCTCCATGGTGTCCGTCCCGGCGCGCCCGGGCGCGGGGCGGGTGGGAGGCCCGGGCCGGTCAGGACCCGGGCCGGTCAGGCCCTGGGCCGGTCAGGACCCGGGTCGGTCAGGACCCGCGTCGGTCAGGTCCTGGGCCGGTCAGAGCCCCTCGGGCAGCTCGGCCTCCGGGGCCTCGACCTCGGGCGCCTCGTCCTCGGGCGCTTCGGCCTCCGGCGCCTCGGCCTCGGGCAGCTCGCCCTCGGGCTCCTCCGCCCCGGGGAACTCACCCGGGGCGACGCCGGCCAGGCGCAGGAAGTCCCCGCACGCGAAGGGCGTCGTCGCCGGCGACCAGGGGGTGTCCGCGTTGAGGAACGAGGTCCGGTCCAGGGCGAGGATCCCCAGGATCACCTCGGCGACGATCCGCCCGCCCACCGGGCCCAGGGTGCGGCCGCCCAGGAGCTCGGCCTCCTTCAGCACGTAGAACCACAGCGGGGCCCTGCCGTTCCAGCCGCGCTCCGTGAGCCCCAGCCGGTCGTTGGGGATCGGCGTGACCCCCATCGCCCTGGCGACGTCCTGGCCGGCCGGCAGCCCGAGCCGCTTGCCGCGGAGCAGGTTGCGCCGGGCCAGGTTGAGGATGGCCCCGTCGACGTGCTTGACCACGGTGGGCGGCAGCTCGGACAGCGGCAGTGCGAGCTTCGTGTCGATGAGCCGGGTCATGTTGCGGTCGTCCGGGGCGCTCATGCCGGGGATCTCGAAGAAGTAGTTCCAGTCGGCCCGGGCCGTCGAGGGGATGGGGCGGGAGCCGCGGAGGTCGTGGCCCGGGGAGCCGAAGAACGGGATGGTGACCTCGTCGTTCATCTCGTACTCGGCCCGCACCATGGAGTGGCCGAACCGGTAGGCGCCCACGGAGTACTCGATGGGCATCATGGGGCGGGCGGGGTTGCCCGGCTTGTAGAAGCGGCGGTCCACAGCCACGGAGCCTGCCCTACCCGCCGACAGCATGCTCTGCACCAGAGGCCGGCCGACCACGTGGGGCAGGAAGTCGTGCACGATGAGCCATTGGAAGTGCCAGCGCAGCAGCCGCTGCGCCTCCTCGAAGGACGCCCCGGAGTCCACGAACCGGTTGTGCGCCTGCAGGAACGCGAGGTGGAGCTGGGCGACGATCAGGTTCTCGTCGTTGCGGTGGTCGCCGATGACCGCCGTTCCGTCCGCGTGGCGCGGCAGGTCGGGGCGGCCGTCGGGTGTGACCCCGATGCGCATCCGCCGCGGGTCCGCCGGGTCGTAGAGCTGCGGGTCGGCCCCCGGGCCCCTGCCGTACACGGAGCCCAGGTCGAAGAAGGGGGTGTCGAAGTTGACCAGGGCCTTCGGGTCCTGGTCCTGCTCCGGCATCGGGGTCAGGTCGAGGGTCATGTCGTGGTCGATGAACTGCCCCAGGTAGGCGAAGCCCGCGGGCATGTCGGGGTTGTCGAAGCCGTCGTTGCTCAGGGACACGTCGGACAGCGGCGGCGTCCGGTCGATCATCCGCTCCGCGAGCGCGTCGAGCAGCGCGTCGTCGGGCGCGAAGGCCGGCAGCTTCGGGAACATGACGCCGAAGCGCCCCTCGGCCTTCCGGCCGGCCGTGACCGCGATCTGGGAGCCTCTCAGCTCACCCGTCCCGTGCCCCGTGCCGCGGGACAGGACGCCGCCCGCGGGGGTCGGCGCCGGCCGGCGCGGGGCGGCGTGCGCCGCCGTGGCATCCACGGCGGGCAGGGCCACGAGCCCGGCCGCCAGCCCGGTGAGGATGCCGCGGCGCGAGACGCCGGGTCCGCCCGTCGTGGGAGCCGCGGGGCAGACGGCGGGGTGCTGGGCTTCCATGGTGCGTCCTTCCGGGACGGCCCGCCGCGGCGGGCACGGTGTTTGCTCCAGTGAATAGATGGGCTCTTGGAAAAGTCTTGGATCGTGTCCGGGGCGCCGCTCAGGGGGTGCGGGGCAGCAGCACCGTCGCCTCGACGGAGGAGGCGGGCACGGCCCCGTAGTCGCGTGAGTCCACGGACGGGTACCGGTTGTCGCCGAGCACGAAGAGGTGTCCCGCGGGGACCGTAACGGGCCCGAACCAGGTGGCGTCGATCCTGCTGTGGTCCACGAAGGGCTCGGGGACCGCCTTCCCGTCGACCACCAGCACGGCGTCCTCGATCGCCACGGTCTGGCCCCCCGCCGCCACGACCCGCTTCACCGTGGTGCGGCCGTCCTGCGGGTCCGCGAAGACCACCAGGGAGCCCGGGACGGCCCGCTGCTCCGGCGCGCCCGCCTTCAGCAGCAGGACCACCCCGCCCTCCGGCAGCGTGGGCTCCATGCTGTCGGAGCCGACGAGCAGGGGTTCGACCAGCCACAGCCGGCAGGCGAGGACCGCCGCGGCGCCCAGCAGCACCGCGGCGGTCGTCCGCCCCCGGGTCGGCGCAACGGTCACCGGCGATCCGGCTTCCCGCCGCCACCCTTGCCCCTGGCCGGCTTGGTCGGCGTCGGGCTCGGGGCCGGGCTGGAGGTGGGCGTCGGGCTCGCCGTGGGCGTCGGGCTCGCGGTGGGCGAGGGTGACGGCGAGGGCGAGGCGCTCTCGGTCGGGCTCGGCGAGGGGCTCGGGGAGGGGCTCGGATAGGGAGCGGGGGCGGAGCCGTCGTCCCACTGCGCCGGCGCGGCCGTCATCGGGTCCCAGGGGTCCGGGTCGTCCTCCCCCAGCCCCACCCGGAACTGGACCATCATGTCGTGGTCCTCATGGGAGAGGTTGTGGCAGTGGATCATGTACCGGCCCTTGTGGGGGCCGAACCTCATGAGCAGCCGGACGGTCTCGCCCTCGCCCACGTAGACGACGTCCTTGGGGCCGCGCTCGTAGTTGAACGCGGCCCGGCCGTTGCGGCTGAGGACCTGGAAGTCGATGAGGTGGATGTGCAACGGGTGGTACCAGCCGCCGGAGTTGTTCTCGAACTCCCAGATCTCCACCGCGTCGACGTCCACCTGTGCCGCGACCTTCTTGTAGCCGCTGGCCACCACCTCCTGCCACGTGACGTCGTTGATGGTCCACAGCCCGTTGGTGCGGTCCAGCTCGAAGTGCCGGGTACGCGTCGACTGGCCCGCCGTCAGCGCCATGACCTCGTTGTGCCCGTCCAGCTGCGCGGGGATCCGGTTCCAGGTGGGGTCGGAGGTGTCGACGGGCTCGTCGACGACGTCGAACGCCATGATCTGGTGGGTGTAGTCGTAGTCCACGTTGTTGTCGTTGGAGAGGTTGCGCAGCTCGACGCGCTGCCCGGTGCGGTACTTGCGGAAGTCGATGAGCAGCTCGTAGCGCTCCGCCCCGGCGTGCCGGTAGTTGTTCACGAACTGGGTGCTCGGCATCAGGCCGCCGTCCGTGGCGACGACCGCGATCGGGTCGCCCGTGCTCAGGGTGGGGCGCAGCGACCGGGAGATGCACGCGTTGAGCACCCGGAACCGGTAGACGCGCTTCTGCACCTGCATGACGGGCCAGGGGCGCCCGTTGACCAGGATGACGTCCCCCCACAGCCCGGAGTGGCTGTTGTCGTCGTAGCCGAGCGAGCCGTCCTCCGCGAACATCGCGTCCGAGACGGTGACGGCCACGTCGTAGCGGCCCTGGGGCAGGAGCTCCCGCTCCAGGGGGTCGTGCATGTGGTACTGCGCCGCGAGACCGGAGTACGCGTTGAGCGCCGTGTAGTGCACCCCGTGGTCGTGGTACCAGAGGGTCCGGGCCGGCTGGAAGTTCGGGTAGTAGTAGTCCTTGTAGAAGCCCGGGTTCGTGACGTCGTTGGCGTAGCCGTCGTACTGCGGCAGGGACGCGGACCCGTGCAGGTGCGTGGAGGTGGACAGGATGTGCCCGTCCAGGGGGTGCACGGACGGCAGCTGGTTGCGCACCCGCAGCACGGCCTTGGTCCCCCGGTCGATGCTGATCGTGGGCCCGGGGAAGATCCCGTTGTAGCCCAGGATGGGCGTGGTGAGGCCGACCCGGGGCAGGATCTGGGCCTGGGCCGCGCGCTCGGTCACCACGTAGTGGTGCACGGGCCGCCCGTCGGCCGGGTCCACGGACCGGGCGTGCGGCTGCAGCACCGGCGCCTGGACGAAGGGCGTGCGGAACGGCCGGGGCATGTCCGCGTCGCGGAGCTCGCTGGCGGACTTGGCCTCCACGGAGCGGGTGGGCACCGCGAGCGCGCCGGCCCCCAGCGCACCCAGTCCGCCGAGCAGCAGGACTTTTCTTCTCGAGACGGTCATCGGAGTACTCCTTCGAGCTGGCAGGACGACGACGGGCCGGATCCGCGCCCCGCGCTGCGCACCGCAGCGGCGGGGACGGCCGGCCGTGCCGCGGAGGTCGCGGCGGCTGGCACCCTGGGGGTCGTGCCGGGGGTCACCGGGGACCACCACCGCGGTGGTGGTCGGTCCCGAGGGACAGGCGTGCGCTGCGGGGGCCCTCGAGGGTCAGTTCGAGGGCCCGGTCCGGGACCTCGAAGAGGAGCTCGGTCCGCAGCACCCCGCCCTGGGCGAGTGCCTGGTCCTGGACGGAGGCGTGCAGGACGCGGGAGGACTCGCCGCCGAGACGCTCCACCTCCCAGTCGGCGGCATCGAAGTCGACGCCGCCGGACTCGAGCGCGGTGAGCTCGAGCAGGACCCGGACGCGGTGGGTGCCGTCCTCCGCGGTACCGTCCCCGGCGGCCGGCGCGCCGGGCTCCGGCTCCTCCGGCAGGACGCCGTTGACGCGGGCGAGGCCGCCGGGCACGGTGGCGACCGCGCCCAGCGGGGCGCCCGGCTCCTCGTCCTGGCCCAGCACCGCGCCGCCCAGCACCCCGAGCAGGCCGAGGAGGAAGACGGCGGGCACCACCCAGCGCCGGGAGCCGCGGCCCGCGGGGCGGGCCGGGGCGGGGGCGCCGGAGGTCGGAAGCGTGGCGGAAGTGGTCATGCCAGCACGATGAGGAGCCGACCTTGGAGAAAAGTTGCCGGCCGGCAGCCACGCCTCCGGGGCTGCCGGCCGGGTAGGACACACGGCGTCATGCATGACGTCCCCGGGTCCGGTGCCGCGCTGCTCCGGAGCCGGGCGCCGGCACCGACCCCCATTTTTGGGGGGTGCGAGACCCCCCGCAGGGGGCTGACCCGGAGGCGGGGAGACACCCCACACTGGAGTTCACTTTCGGGAAGGGGGACCCGTGGCAACGACAGGTGATGGTGGGGGAACGAGCGGACCGGGCGTGCGGCTGACCGTGCGCGTCCTGGGACCGCTGGAGGTGCGCCGGGGGGACCGCGTGCTGACGGCGCAGGAGCTCGGCGGCCCGAAGCAGCGGCAGATCCTGGAGATCCTGCTGCTGCAGCTGGGCACGCCGGTGTCCAAGGACCGGCTCGTCGAGCTCCTGTGGGGGGACCGGCCGCCCGCCGCCGCCCTGCAGAACCTCGAGAGCTATGTCAGCGTGCTGCGCCGCGGGCTGCAGCCCGGAGCGGGCCGGAAGGGACCGCTGCGGACCGCCAACGGCGGGTACGTCATGGACGCCGAGGCTGTGGACCTGGACCTCCGCCGGTTCGAGCGGGCGGTGGAGCGCGCCGGTCACTGCCGCCCGCACGAGGCCTACGCCCTGTGGTGCGAGGCGCTCGAGCGGGCGTCGGCGCCGCTGCTCGAGAACGAGCTGCGGTGCGAGTGGGCGGAGCGACAGCGCGAGGTGCACGCCGCGCGCGTGCTCGAGGCCCGGGTCTCGGCCGCCGAGTGCGCCCTCGGGCTGGGGCTCCACCACGAGGCCGTGCGGCACGCGCGGGCCGCGCTCGTGGAGGACGTGCTCCAGGAGCGGGCGTGGACGGTGCTGGTCCTGGGGCTGGAGGGCTCGGGCCGCCCCGTGGAGGGCCTGCAGGCCTACGAGCAGTGCCGGCGGACCCTGGCCCGCGAGCTGGGCTGCGCCCCGGCCACGGCGCTGCAGGACTCGTACGCCCGCATGCTGCGGGCCACGGCCGAGACGAGCGGCGAGCTCGGCCAGGTCCTGACGGCCCTGCTGGTGCTCCACGGCCAGCTCGGCGACGCGGACTGGATGCCCGGCACCCGCGCCCCCCTCGCCCGGCAGGAGGCGGCCTCCGTGCTCCAGGCCTTCCTGGGCCGATCCGTGGGCGCGGCCGCGTGAGCGACCCGGCCCGGCGGGCGCACGCCCCGCGGTGCCGCAGGGCGTCCTCCCTGGTCACCCCCCGAAGTGGGTACAGTCCCCGGCTTGCCCCCCGTTATTTGCGATCGCCATACTACCGATACGTAGTAGGGGGATTGCCGGGGGGCTGGTCCGGGATGGGCACTGAGAGCGGAGACGGGCGCGCCGCGCGCACCTCGATCCTCGTGGTCGACGACCACACCACGTTCGCCGAGCTGCTGACCGGCGCCCTGAGCCAGGAACCGGACCTGCACAGCGTCGGCGTCGCCTCGGACGTCGAGTCCAGCGTGCGCCTGTGCGCGGCGCTGCGGCCCGACGTGGTGGTCATGGACTACCACCTCGCCGGCGGCAACGGCGTGACGGCCTCCGCCCGCATCCTGCAGGACCGCCCCGGGACCCGGATCGTCATGCTCACCGGGGACCCCACCCAGCACGTGCTGGAGGCGGCGGCGGCCACCGGGATCTGCGCCTTCCTGCCGAAGGACGGCTCGCTGGCCACCCTGCTCGAGACGATCCGCAGCGCCCGCTGCGGCACGATGGCGGTCCACCCGTCCCTGCTCGCCGCCACGGAGCCCGGCCGCCGTCCGGGCGCCGGGGCGCCGGCCCTCACCCGGCGCGAGCTGCAGGTCCTGCACCTCATGGCCCAGGGGCACAGCGTGTGCGCGAACGCCCGGCTGCTCGACATCACCCCGAACACGTGCCGCGGCTACGTGAAGACGATCCTGTCCAAGCTGGGGGCCCACTCCCAGCTGGAGGCGGTCGCGGTCGCCTCCCGGCTCGGCCTGCTGACGGCTCAGCCATGAGGCGCCTGCTCACGCGCGCGGACCGCGCCTCGCCCGAGGCCGCCGCCCTGCTCGCCGACTGGCCGGTCACGCCGCCGCCGCCGGCGACCGACCGCTCCGAGGTGCGCTCGGCGGTGCGGAGGTTCCTGCTCGCAGGGCTCGTGGTGCTGCTCGCCGCCGTGCTCCCCGTGACGTGGTGGGTCCGGGCCGTCGCCGAGGAGCACGCCGTGGAGCACGTCCTGCACATCACCGAACGACTGGCCAACTACGCCGTGGCGCCCCTGATCACCGACGAGCTGCTCACAGGCGACGCCGCCGCCACCGCCCAGCTGGACGTCCGGCTGCAGCCCTGGCTCAACGACGGGACCATCCGCCGGATCAAGATCTGGGACACGTCCGGCACGGTCGTCTACTCCGACGAGCACGAGCTCATCGGGCAGAACTACGGCCCTCCTTCCTGGGAGGACGACCTCGTCTCCCGGGGCGAGGGCGTCGCCACCGTGGAGCAGCAGCAGGAGGCGGAGAACGCGCACGAGTCCGGCGCCGGGCAGCTCGTCGAGGTCTACGTGGGGTTCGTCCCCGCCGGCGGTGAGCAGCTGGTCTTCGAGGCGTACTACGACGACTCGATCGTGCGGGACGAGCAGCGCTCCGTGCTGATGGGCATGGCCCCGGCCCTGCTGCTGATCCTGGTCCTGTTCCAGCTGGCGCAGCTGGCCCCCGCCGTGGGCCTCGCCCGCCGGCTCCAGGCCCACCGCTCGGCGCGCGCGCAGCTGCTCCAGCACGCCGTGGACGCCGCCGAGCTGGAACGGGTGCGGGTGGCCCGGGACCTGCACGACGACGTGATCCAGGAGCTGGCCGGGCTGTCCTACTCCCTGGAGGCCCAGGAGATGACGGCGGCCGTCCCGGAGCAGCGCAGCGCCCTCGGGCGGTCCCGGTCGATCCTGCAGGGCAGCCTGCGGACCCTGCGCGGGATCACCACCGCCCTGTACTCCCCGGACCTGCTGACCCTCGGGCTGCCCAAGGCCCTGGCCCGCCTCGCGGACCCGCTGGCCCAGCGGGGGGTCGACACCTCCGTGCAGATCGGGCCCACCGTGTTCCTCACGCCCGAGCAGGAGGGGATGTTCCTGAAGGTGGCGCGGGAGGCGTTCGCCAACATCTCGAAGCACGCCCACGCGTCCACGGTCCGGCTGCTGCTCGACGTCCGGCCCGGGGCCACGGTCATGTCGATCACCGACGACGGCACGGGCTTCGACGACTCCCTCGGTTCGCCGGAGGGCCACCTGGGGCTGCGCATCATGCGGGACATCGCCGACGCCGCCGGCGCCGACCTCGAGCTCAGCTCGCGGCCCGGAGTGGGGACCACGGTGCTGGTCACCCTCCCCCACGACGCGGTCACGCGCCGGTTCTGAGCGCCCGGCCCCCGCACGGAGCCGGCGGCCGCGGGAGCGGGTCTACGCGGTGGCGGTCTCGGGCAGGTCGGCGGTCATGTCCTCGACGTAGCGGCGCACCTCGGTGCCGAACAGCTCGATGCTGCGGCTCATCCGGGCGTGGTCCAGGGTGCCCACGGCGTACTTGAGGTCGAAGCGGGAGGCGCCCAGGGCCGTCGAGGACCGCACGATCTTGCGGGCGACCGTCTCCGGCGAGCCCACGAAGTAGGCGCCCTCGGGCCCGCACATCGCGTCGAACTCCGTCCGGGTCAGCCGGCCCCAGCCGCGCTCCCTGCCGATCCGGGCGTGCGTGTAGGCCTGGTGCGGGAAGAACTCCTCGCGGGCCTGCTCGTCGGTCTCCGCCACGTAGCCCGGGGAGTGGAAGGCCACCGGCTGCGGCTCCTGGCCGAAGTGCTCGAGGGCCTGGCGGTAGTAGTCGGCGAAGGGCGCGAAGGCGGCCGGGCTGCCGCCGATGATCGCGAAGATCACGGGCAGCCCGTAGTGGGCGGCGCGCACCACCGAGTTGGGCGAGCCGCCCACGGCGATCCAGGTGCGCAGCGCGCCCGCCTCGGTCTTGGGGTACACCTCCAGGCCCTGGATCGGCGCGCGCAGACGGCCCTCCCAGTCGATCCTGCCCTCGGTGCGGAGCCGGGCGAACAGCTGCAGCTTCTCCTCGAACAGCGCCTCGTACTCGTCCAGCGGGTAGCCGAACAGGGGGAAGGACTCGGTGAAGGAACCCCGGCCCAGGATGACGTCGGCGCGGCCGGAGGAGAGGGCGTCCACGGTGGCGAAGCGCTGGTAGACCCGCACCGGGTCGTCCGAGCTGAGCACCGTCACCGCGGAGCCCAGGCGGATCCGCTCCGTGACGGTGGCGATGCCGGCGAGCACCGTCTCGGGCGAGGAGACCGCGAAGTCCTCGCGGTGGTGCTCCCCGACGCCGAAGAAGTCCAGGCCCACCCGGTCGGCCAGCACGGCCTCGGCCACGACGTTGCGGATCACCTGCGCGCCGCTGAGCAGCTCCCCGTCCGGCCCGGGGTAGAGGTCGCCGAAGGTGTTGAGGCCGAGCTGGATGGTCATGCGGAGCTCCTCGTTCCCGATTTTGTGGATGCATCCATAAAAGTCGCCGGAGGGCGTCCTTATTCCGCGGGACCGCGGGGGCCGACGTGGCGGGCGGGGCCGGGGGCTCAGCGGGTGAGCCACTCCCACGCGGTGTGCTTCTCGGGGCCGGGGACCCCGCTGACGATCCACGCGATGTCGTCGGTGGAGAGCGGGAACGGCGGGGCCCCCTCCTGGTCGGCGGGCTCGAGCTCGTCCACGTGCTCGAGGCTCCACAGCTCCGCGAACACCAGGGTGGGGCCGCGCAGGTCCACGAGCCGCTCGCGGACCTCCTCCGCGAGCTCGTCCAGGTGGTCCTGCAGGAAACCGGTGAGCTCCGCCGCGAACCCGTCCGTCCCCGCCTCCGCGGGGTCGATCTCCCACGTCCGCCGCACGACCGTGAGGACCTCCTCCTCGGCCAGGGGAGCCCCGTCCCGGCGCGGGTCGGGCGCCCCGGCCGGGACCGGCTCGCCGGCGGCGACGGCCAGGAAGCGCTCCTGGAGGACGAACAGCGCGGCCACGGTCAGCAGGTCGCGCACCCGCCGGCCGGCCGGGGCGTCGCCGTCGGCCGGTCCGGGGGCCGCCGCCTCGAGGGCCTCCCAGGCGTGGCGCACCCACGCCCGGGTCCGGTCGGGTTCGCCCGAGCGGACGGTCGAGGGGCGGATCGAGGACGGGCGCCAGCCGGCCGTCGCCGCCCGCCACCGGTCGTCCAGGGCGGGGTCCCCCGGCACCACGGGCTCGGAGGTGCCGGGACGGTCGGCGGGCGGGTGGCTGAACACGGTGCGGCTCCTGGCTGGGTCGGTACGGAGTGGGGCGGTCCGGATCCAGCGTAGGGCCTGCCCGCGGCGGCCCCGGGCCCCGTCCGGTGCGGACGGGGCCCGGGGCGTCACCGGCGGCGCGGGGTCACCGGTCGGGGTGGACCACCATCGCGGAGCCGCCGTAGCCGCGCTCGGTCTCGGCCACCGCCTCGAAGCGGTTGCCGTCGAGGAACCGGATGGCGGAGGCGTTGCCGATCCAGCGGCGCGGGGGCGGGACCAGCCGGTGCCCCAGCCCGCTCAGCTGCCGGCCGACCTCGGACTCGGCCAGGCCGAGGTCGACCTCCTCGGCCCCGTTGCGCGAGCTCAGCCGCGGCGCGGCCACGGCGTCGACCAGCTCGAGGTCCCGGTCGATGTGCCCGGTGAGGATCTGCGCCACCGTGGTGATGATCGTGGCGCCGCCGGGAGTGCCCACCGACATCCACGGCTCCCCGTCCTCGAGCACGATCGTGGGGCTCATCGAGGAGCGGGGCCGCTTGCCCGGACCGGGCAGGTTCGGGTCCGGCACGCCCTCGGTGACGGGCACGAAGTTGAAGTCGGTGAGCTCGTTGTTGAGCAGGAACCCGTGGTCCGGGACCGTGATCCCGGACCCGCCGGTCTGCTCGATGGTGAGGGTGTAGGCGACCACGTTGCCCCACCGGTCGGCCACGTTGAGGTGGGTGGTGGACACCCCGCCGGCGGGCTGGGGCTGGCGCGCCCCGGACGTCCCGCACGCGGCGTAGTCGCCGTCGGGCTCCCCGAAGGGGATCGGCCGCTCCTGGGCCGCGGCGGGGTCGAAGAGGCAGGAGCGCTCGTCGGCGAACTCCTGGCTCAGCAGCTCGTCCACGGGCACCCCCTCGACGTCCCCGATCCAGCGGTTGCGGTCGGCGAAGGCGGTCGCCGTGGCCTCCGAGAAGCGGTGCAGGTACTGGCTCTCGGAGACCTCGGAGAGCCCGGTCCCGGTGCGCTCGTCGTAGGCCTCGAGCAGGTTGAGGGTCTCGGCCACCGTGATGCCGCCGGAGCTGGGCAGGCCCATGCCGTAGACCTCCAGGCCCCGGTACTCGGTGGAGACCGGGTCCTTGAGCAGGGCCTCGTAGGCGCCGACGTCCTCGAGGGTCAGCTCCCCGGGCAGCACCTCCACGCCCTCGGCGGTGGTCGGCTCGCGGCTCTCGTCGACGAGCGCCCTGCCGATCTCCCCCTCGTAGAAGACGTCGGTGCCCTCGTGCCGAATGGTGCGGTAGGTGCGGGCGAGGTCGGGGTTGCGGAACACGGTGCCGACCGCGGGCGCCTCGCCGTCGCGCAGGAACAGCCCGGCGGTCTCGGGGAACGTCGCGAAGCGCTCGGCGTTCTGCGCCGTCTGCTCGTGGAAGTTCTCGTCCACCGCGAAGCCGCGGGCGGCGATCCGCTCCGCGGGGCGCAGCAGGTCGTGCAGGTCCATGGTGCCGAACTCCTCGGCCGCGACCTCCCACGTGGCCAGGGTGCCGGGCACGCCCACGGACTTCCCGGAGCTGACCACGGTGGCGAAGTCCAGGGGCTCGCCGTCCTCGCCCAGGAACTCGTCCTCCGTGAACGTGGCCGGGGCGGTCTCGCGCCCGTCGATGGTGCGGACCTCGCCGGTCTCCGCGCTGTAGTGGACGAAGAACCCGCCGCCGCCGATGCCCGCGGAGTACGGCTCGGTGACGCCCAGGGTCGCGGCCGCGGCCACGGCGGCGTCCGCGGCGGTGCCGCCCCGCTCGAGCACGTCGATGCCCACCTGGCTCGCGAGGGGGTCCACCGAGGAGACCGCGCCGCCGCCGCCGGTCATGACAGGGACCTTGGGCAGCTCGGCGGTGACGGGCGAGCCCCGGCCGCCGTGCCGCCCGTCGTCGTGCGCGACGGCCGCGGAGCCGCCGAGAACGGTGCCGGAGACGCCGAGCGCTCCGGCCAGACCCAGTGCGAGGTACCTCAGGGATGCGCGCATGGGAACATGCTGGCACCGCCGTGCCGCCCCCACCAGGGATCACACCGACATGTCGGCCGGCGGCGCCGGAGCGCCCAGACCCTGCGAGGACGCGATCAGCCGGTGCACCACCGTCTCGGCGTCCGTCGAGGGGTTGCCGAAGCGGTGCATCGTGACCGAGACGGCCTGCTCCGCGAGCAGGGGGAGCATCTCCACGCGGGAGGCGCCGACCACGGGTCCGGTGATCAGCGCGACCTCGGGCCGTTCCGCGAGCGCCTCGGCGAGCCCGGGCGCGGTGCCCACCACCCGGATCCGCCCGGCCCCGCTCGGGTCGGTCCAGTCGGCGGCGACCCGGGCGAAGGCCTCGTCCGAGCAGGGGTCCAGCACGGCGCGGAACAGCTCCTGCACCTCGGCGGGGACCTCCCCCGCCGGGGCGAGGACGGCGTGCGCGCCGGAGCGCAGCGCGGCGAGGCCGACCCGGATCACGTCCGTGCGGGGGGCGTCCTCGGCCGCGCGCACGACGACGTCCCGCGGGCGGTAGCGGAACAGGTTGGCCTCGCTCGCCAGGCCGGTGGGGTCGTGGGCCCGGCCGAACTCGCGCTCCCACCACTGCTGGTCCTGCTCGGCGCAGGCCGTCAGCCAGGCGGCGTCCGCCTCGGGCACCAGGGGCCGGAGCGCCGCGAGGTGGTGGGCGACGGCCTCGGAGAGCTCCGCGGCGGGCTCCTCGTCCCGGTCCTCCCGGAACGGCGCCTTCTGCCACGAGCCGAGCTGGACCAGGTAGTTCGGCCCGCCGGCCTTGGCGCCCAGGCCCACCGAGGACCTCTTCCAGCCGCCGAAGGGCTGGCGCTGGACGATGGCCCCGGTGATGCCGCGGTTGACGTAGAGGTTGCCCGCCTCCACGAGCTCCACCCACGTGCTGACCTCCTCCGGGTCCAGGGAGTGCAGCCCGGCGGTCAGCCCATACTCGACCGCGTTCTGCAGCTCGAGGGCCTCCTGCAGGTCCGCGGCCTCCATCAGGCCCAGGACCGGGCCGAAGCACTCGGTGCGGTGGAAGAAGGACCCCGGTGCCACCCCCGTCCTGATCCCGGGCCGCCACAGCCGCCCGGTGTCGTCGAGCTGCCGGGGCTCGAGCAGCCACTGCTCCCCCGGCTCGAGGGTCGTCAGGGCGCGGTGCAGCTTGTCGCCGGGCTCGGAGATGACCGGGCCCACGGACGCCTGCAGGTTCTGCGGCCAGTCCACGACCATCGAGGACGCGGCGTCGAGCAGCTGCCGGCGGAACCGCTCGGACCGCGCCACGCTGCCCACGAGGATGCCGAGGGAGGCCGCCGAGCACTTCTGCCCGGCGTGGCCGAACGCGCTGGTCACCAGGTCCCACACGGCGCGGTCCCGGTCGGCGCTGGGGGTGATGACGAGGGCGTTCTTGCCCGAGGTCTCCGCGGTCATGGCCCGCCCGGAGCGCCAGGACTGGAAGAGCCGCGCCGTCTCGTAGGCGCCGGTGAGCACGATGCGGTCCACCCCGGGGTGGGAGACGAGGGCCTGTCCCACCTCGCCCTCGACGGAGTCGACGAGCTGGAGCACGTCCCGCGGCACGCCGGCCTCCCACAGCGCCTCGACCACGGCGGTCGAGCAGCGCCTGACCTCGGGGGCGGGCTTGTGCAGCACCGCGGCGCCGGCCGCGAGGGCCGCGACCGTGGAGCCGGTGGGGATCGCCAGCGGGAAGTTCCACGGCGGGGTGACGAGCACCAGCCGGTCCGGGACGAACCGGGCCCCGTCCACGGTCTCGAGCTCGAGGGCTCGGCGGGAGTACCAGCGGCAGAAGTCGACGGCCTCCGAGACCTCCGGGTCCGACTGGCCCAGGGTCTTGCCCGCCTCCGCGCCGGCCACGGCCAGCAGGTGCCCCCGGCGGGCGGCCAGGACGTCGGCGGCCCGGTTGAGGATCTCCGCGCGCTCGCGGGCGCCGCGGGCGTGCCACCCCTCGGCGGCGTCCCGGCCCGTGCGCACGAGCCGCTCCACGTCCTCGGCGGCCACCGGATCCGGCACGGGCAGGGCCTCGTACCACCGCCGGTCCTCGATCCGGGCCCCGATCTCCTGCGCCCACCGCTGGTTGGCGGGGACGGAGACGTCGGTGTCCGGCTCGTTGCGGAAGGGCTCGTCCAGCGGCAGGGGCGCGGACCCGGCCCCGGGCGCGGTGCGGTCCTGGCCGCGGGCGGGGACCGGGACGGAGTGCTCCTGCGGGTCGAGCCCCTCGAGGGCGGCGCGGAACCGCTGCTCCTCCCGGGCGAAGATCTCGTTGTCCGGGGCCAGCTCGAAGATCCCCGACATGAAGTTCTCGTGCGAGGCGTTCTCCTCGAGCCGGCGCACGAGGTAGGACACGGCCACGTCGAACTCGGCCGGTCGCACGGCGGGAACGTAGAGCAGCAGCTGCCCCACGTCGGCGCTCACGGCCCTGGCCTGCTCGACCGCCATGCCCTGGAGCATCTCGAACTCGATCCGCTCCGTCACGCCGCGGCGCCCGGCGAGCAGGTGGGCGAAGGCGATGTCGAAGAGGTTGTGCCCGGCGACCCCCAGCCGCATTCCCGTCATCCGCCCGGGCACGAACAGCCAGTCGAGGACCCGCTTGTAGTTGGTGTCGGTCTCCTGCTTGCTGCTCCAGGTGGCCAGGGGCCAGCCGTGCAGCTCGGCGTCCACGCGCTCCATGGGCAGGTTCGCGCCCTTCACGAGCCGGACCTTGATCCCGGCGCCCCCCGCCTCGACCCGTGCGGCGGACCACACCGAGAGCCGCTGGACCACCGACAGCGCGTCCGGCAGATAGGCCTGGACCACGATCCCCGCCTCGAGGCCCCGCAGCTCCGGGTGCTCCAGGAGGCGGGTGAACACCTCGGTGGTCAGGTGCAGGTCGGAGTAGACCTCCATGTCCAGGTTGATGAACTTGCTGCCGGCGGGGGCCTGGGCGGCCGCCCGGTAGACGGGCAGCAGCCGCTCGACGACCTTCGCCACGGTCCCCTCGAAGCCCCAGTGGGACAGCTGCGGGACCACGGAGGAGACCTTGACGGACACGTAGTCGACGTCGTCCCGGTCCAGCAGCGCGGCGGCGTCGGCGAGGTGCTTGTCCGCCTCCTCCGTCCCGAGGACCTCCTCGCCCAGCAGGTTGATGTTCAGGCGGTGGCCCTGGGCCGTGAGCTTCTTCACCGCCTGCCCGAACGCCCGGGGGCGGGCGTCCACGATCATGTGCCCCACGAGCTGGCGGAGCCGGGTCCGGGCGGCCGGCACGACCACCTGGGGGGCCCGGCCCGAGAGGGCGGCGCCGAGCCGGATCTGCGCGCGGTCCGCGGCCGGCATGGTGCGGGGCACGATCTCGGCGAGCGCGTGCAGGGCCCGGCCGGCGGCCCGCACGTCCTCGGTGCGCACCACCCGGTCCACGAAGCCCACCGTGAACTCCAGGCCGTGGGGGTCCTGGAGCACGGTGGCGAGCCGGTCCGCGGCGCCGTCGCGGTGCCGGCGGCCGGCCGCGGCACGCTCGAGCCACTCGCGGACCAGGGCCACGGCGTCGTCGGCCAGGGCGCGGGAGTCGGGGACGGACGGGGCGTCGGCGGTCATGGCGGCACTCTCCTGAGGGCTCCGCCCGGCAACGGTGCCGGGGCACTCCCCCGGCCACCGGCCGCGTCCACCGGGCGTCACGATGGCCGGTGGCTCCACGCTACGGCCGCAGCGGCCGGGGCGGAAGGGCCCTATCCGCCGGCCCGGTGCAGGATGTCCGTGGCGAGCCGGCCCAGGACCGCCTTGTGCGGCGCCAGCATCGCGTACCAGTAGGCGCGGCCCGGCGCGCCCGCCGGGCGGAACACCGTGCTCTGGCGGTAGACGAGCGTCCCGTCCGGTCCCGGCTCCAGGCAGATGTCCAGCCACGCGTCGCCCGGCATCCGCACGAGGGACCGCAGCCGCAGCCGCCGCGGCGGCTCGAGGGTCTCGACCGTCCACCAGTCCAGGCGCTCCCCCACCGCGAGGTGGTCAGGGTCCTCGCGGTGGCGCAGCCGCCCCGGGGGCAGGCCCAGGCGGTTGGCGGCGGCACGGGCGGCCCACAGCCGGTCGGTGCTGTACCAGCCGCGCTCGCCGCCGATGCCCTCGACGACCGCCCACACCGCGTCCCGGTCCGCCGTGGTCGTGCGCTCCACGGTGTCGACGTAGAAGCCCCGCGTCTGTGCCATGCCCCTATCCAAGCACGCGCCCCGGGCCGGGACGAGAGCACGGGCGGGGACCGGCCGCCACGGCCCCGGACCGGGCCGGAGACCGGGATCCCGGTCCGGGCCGGTCCGGGCCGGAGACCGGGGGCCCGGTCCGGGGCAGGCCGGCGGTCAGGCCGGGAGGACCCCGAACCGCGTGAGGTGCGCCGTCAGGCCCTCGGTGGTCTCCAGCCCGGCCAGCTCCTCGGGGGCGACCCAGCGCACGGCGTCGGCGTCGTCGCCGGGGCGCAGGGTCCCGCCGAGGTAGGTCGCCGCGATGTCGTGCACCTCGTACACGAGCCCGGCACCGCCCGGAATGCGGACCGTTCCGAGCTCCCGCCCGGCGCGCACGCGGACTCCGGTCTCCTCGAGGACCTCCCGGACCGCCGCCTGCGCCGGTGTCTCGCCGGGCTCCAGCTTCCCGCCCGGCACGCTCCAGCGCCCGCGCTGGGGCTCCCGCCCCCGGCGGACCAGCAGGAGCCGGCCGTCCCCCCGGACGACCACGGCGGCGGCGGCCTGGACGATGCGCATGCCCCGACCCTAGCGGGGACCGCACCGGGCGGCCCGGCCCCGTCCGGTCGGCCGCGAGTAGAGTGCGAGTGCCGCACGGCACACCGCCGACCCACCGGAAGGGCCACCCGTGACCGATCCAGTCCTGTCCCGCCTGCACGACCCCGCCCGGAAGGGTTTCGCGAGCGACAACCACGCGGGCGTCCACCCCGAGGTGCTCCAGGCCCTCGCGACCGCCAACGGCGGCCACGTGGGCGCCTACGGCGCGGACCCGTACACCGAGGCGCTGCAGGACGTGACCCGCCGGCACTTCGGGGAGCAGGCCGTCTGCCACCCCCTGTTCAACGGGACGGGCGCGAACGTGGTGGCGCTCGCGGCGATGACCGACCGCTGGGACGCGGTGATCTGCACGGCCACCGCGCACGCCCACGTGGACGAGTGCGGGGCTCCCGAGAAGGTCGCGGGCGTGAAGCTGCTGGCCGTGCCCACGCCGGACGGGAAGCTCACCCCGGAGCTCGTCGACCGGGAGGCGCACGGCTTCGGCGTGGAGCACCACGCCCAGCCGCGCGTCGTCACCGTCACCCAGTCCACGGAGCTGGGCACCGTCTACACCCCCGAGGAGCTGCGCGCGGTCTGTGAGCACGCGCACGGCCTGGGCCTGACGGTGCACCTGGACGGCGCCCGGCTCGCCAACGCCGCCGCGGCCCTGGACGTCCCGCTGCGCGCACTGACCACCGACGCCGGCGTGGACGTCGTCTCCTGGGGCGGGACCAAGAACGGGCTGATGGGCGCGGAGGCCGTCGTGGTGCTCACCCCGGAGGCCGTGCGGCAGCCCCGGTTCGTGCGCAAGCTCTCGACCCAGCTGGCCTCGAAGATGCGCTTCGTGTCCGCGCAGCTGCTGGCCCTGCACACCGGGGACCTGTGGCTCGAGGCGGCCCGGCGGGCCAACGCCATGGCCCGGCGGCTGGCGGCCGGGGTCGCGGAGGTTCCCGGGACCCGGGTCACGCAGGCGCCGGAGGCCAACGCGGTCTTCGCGGTGCTCCCGGCCGGGACCACCGCCCGGCTGCAGGAGCGCTGGCCGTTCTACGTGTGGGACCCCGCCTCCGGGGAGGTCCGCCTGATGTGCTCGTGGGACACCACCGAGGCGGACGTGGACGGGTTCGTGGCCGCGCTCCGGGAGGACGTGGCGCTCGCCGCCCGCTGACCCCGGAGGATGGAGACCCGTCGAAGCGGACCCGGACCCCCAGAAGCCCGCCGAGTGACCACGAGAACGCCGAGTGACCACGAGATGACGTGGTCACTCGGCGTTCCCGGGGTCACTCGGCGGAGACGGGCGGAGACGGGCCGCGGCGGGCAGCCGCCAGGCCGCACCGGCCCGGCGGCCCGGCGGCCGGCGGCGGGCCGCGGCGGGCGGCGGCGGGCGGCGGCGGGTCACACCGGGGTGACGTAGGCCCCCGAGATGCCTCCGTCCACCAGGAACGTGGCGGCGTTGACGAACGAGGCGTCGTCGCTGGCCAGGAACGCCACCGCCGCGGCGATCTCCTCCGGCTCCGCGAACCGCCCGGCCGGCACGTGCACGAGCCGGCGCTGGGCCTGCTCCGGGTCCGCAGCGAACAGCTCCTGCAGCAGCGGCGTGTTGACGGGACCGGGGCACAGGGCGTTGACCCGGATCCCCTCCCGGGCGAACTGCACGCCCAGCTCCCGGCTCATCGACAGCACCCCGCCCTTCGAGGCGCTGTAGGAGATCTGGGAGGTCGCCGCGCCCATCACGGCCACGAAGGACGCGGTGTTGACGATGGAGCCCCGGCCCTGCTCCCGCATGTACGGGATCGCGTGCTTGCAGCAGTGGAAGACGCTGGTGAGGTTGACCTCCTGCACCCTCCGCCACGCGTCGATACCGGTGTCCAGGATCGAGGCGTCGTCGGTCGGGTTGATCCCCGCGTTGTTGAACGCGATGTCCACCGATCCGTAGGCCTCGTGGGTGGCCGCGTAGAGCGCGATCACGTCGGCCTCGTCCGCCACGTCG
The DNA here is from genome assembly GCF_040981195.1 of Kocuria oxytropis. Classification (NCBI taxonomy): domain Bacteria; kingdom Bacillati; phylum Actinomycetota; class Actinomycetes; order Micrococcales; family Micrococcaceae; genus Kocuria; species Kocuria oxytropis. Next base: position 432,476 of record NZ_JAVFXA010000001.1, read on the forward strand.
GTGCGCACGAACAGTCCCCCGACCTCCTCGGCGGCAGCCTCCCCGGCCGCGGGGTTCAGATCGGCGACGACGACGTGCGCGCCCTCGGCGGCGAGCCGGCGGGCCGCGGCGAGACCGATGCCGCTGGCCCCTCCGGTGATGACTGCGCTGCGGCCGACCAGGCGGCGGGCGTTGACCTCCATGGGTCCTCCTTCGGTGGGGGTTGCCCCGGGACGGGACGGGACGGGACGGGACGGGACGGGACGGGACGGGACGGGTCGGGTCGGGACGGGACGGGACGGCGGGGCGCCAGGGCGTGGGCGCGCCGGCCGGGCGGTCGCCCGGGCTGTCAGCAGAGGCGGTCAGTCGTCGGCGAGGAACACGTTCTTGGTCTCGGTGAACGCCTCGGGGGCGTCCGGGCCGAGCTCCCGGCCGAACCCGGACTGCTTGAAGCCGCCGAACGGCGTCCAGTACCGCACCGAGGCGTGGGAGTTGACGGAGAGGTTCCCGGCGTCGACGGCGCGGGAGACCCGCAGCGCGCGCCCGACGTCCCGGGTCCAGATCGACCCGGAGAGCCCGTACTCCGTGTCGTTGGCGATCCGGACGGCGTCCGCCTCGTCCTCGAAGGGCACCACGGCGAGCACGGGGCCGAAGATCTCCTCCCGGAACACCCGGGAGTCCGGGGACGGGGTGAGCACGGTCGGCGGGAACCACCAGCCGGGGCCCTCGGGGGCGGTGCCGCGGAAGGCGACCGGGGCGTCGTCGTCGAGGAAGGACGCCACGGAGTCCCGGTGCGCGGCGGAGACCAGGGGGCCCATCTGCGTGTCCTCGCGCCACGGGTCCCCGCACGCGAAGTCCCGCACGGCCGGTTCGAGGAGCTCCAGGAACCGCTCGAGCACCGGGCGCTGGACGAGCACGCGGGAGCGGGCACAGCAGTCCTGTCCGGCGTTGTCCAGCGCCCCGGCGGGGGCGCTCGCGGCGGCCCGCTCCAGGTCGGCGTCCGCGAAGACGATGTTGGAGTTCTTCCCGCCCAGCTCCAGGGTCACGCGCTTGACCTGCTCCGCGCAGCCGGCCATGATCCGCCGGCCCACGTCGGTGGAGCCCGTGAACACGACCTTGCGCACGTCCGGGTGGGTCACGAAGCGCTCCCCCACCACCGAGCCCTTGCCGGGCAGCACCGTGAGCACGCCCTCGGGCAGGCCCGCCTCGAGCGCGAGCTCCCCCAGCCGGATCGCCGTGAGGGGGGTGAGCTCGGCCGGCTTGAGCACCACGGTGTTCCCGGCGGCCAGGGCAGGGGCGAAGCCCCAGGCCGCGATGGGCATGGGGAAGTTCCAGGGCACGATCACGCCCACCACGCCCAGGGGCTCGTGGAAGGTGAGGTTGACCCCGCCGGGGGCGGGGATCTGCCGCCCGGAGAGCCGCTCGGGCGCCCCGGAGTAGTAGGTCAGCACGTCCCGGACGTTGCCCGCCTCCCAGCGGGCGTTGCCGATGGTGTGCCCGGCGTTGCGGACCTCCAGGGCCGCGAGGTGCTCGAGGTCGGCGTCCACGGCGTCGGCGAAGCGGCGCAGCAGCCGGGCGCGGTCGGCGGGGGCGACCGTCCGCCAGGTCTCGAAGGCCCGCCGGGCCCGTCCGATCGCCGCGTCCGTCTGCTCCAGGGACGTCAGCTCGACGGTGCCGACGACCTCCTCCGTGGCGGGGTCGATGATCTGCGTGGTGGTCATGGGATGCGGGTGTCCTCTCGCTGTGGTGCGTGGCCGGCCGGGCCGGTGTGCTCCTGCCCGGCGCGGCGCCGTGCGTGCTCGTGCGCCACGCGCACGAAGCCCTCGAAGAGGCGGGCGTCCTTCCGGTTCTCCTCGGGGTGGAACTGCACGCCGAGCGTCCACGCGCCGCCGACGGTCTCGACGGCCTCGACCGTCCCGTCCTCGGCGCGCGCGGTCACGACCAGCCCCTCGGCCACCCGGTCCAGGGCCTGGTGGTGGTAGCACGGGGACCACGCGGACTCGCCCAGCAGCTCGCGGCAGCGGCTGCCCGGCGCGGTGGTGAACGCGACCTCCCCGTACCGGCCCGGCTCCGGCTGGTACTGCGCGGCGTTCTCGTTGACGTCCGGCAGGTGCTGGATCAGGGTGCCGCCGAGCGCCACGTTGAGGATCTGGGCGCCGCGGCAGACGGCGAACAGGGGCACCCCCTGCTCGAGGGCCGCCCGGGTCAGGGCGAGGTCGTGCTCGTCGCGCGAGGGCTGGGACGAGGTCAGCTCGTGCCGCTCGGCGCCGTAGAAGCGCGGGTCCACGTCCACCCCGCCGATGACGACCAGCCCGTCCACGAGCCCGAGCACCCCCGGGTCCGTGCCCACCGGGGGCAGCAGCAGCGGTGTGCCCCCGGCCGCGGCGACCGCCTCCACGTAGGCGCCCGGGACGATCGCGGCCACGGAGTTCCAGACCCCCCAGGACCCCTCCTGGTAGTAGGTGGTCAGGGCGATCCGCGGCCGGTACCCGGGGCGGTCCGGGTCAGAGGCGCTCGAAGCCACGGCGCAGCTCCCAGTCGGTGACGGCGGCCTCGAACGCCGCCAGCTCCACGTCGGCGTAGTGCACGTAGTGCTCCACGACGTCCTCGCCGAACAGCTCCCGGGCCAGCTGCGAGCCCGCCAGCAGGTCCCGGGCCTCGCGCATGGTCGAGGGCACCACGGGGGCGTCGGACTCGTAGGCGTTGCCCTCGGTCATCGGCTCGAGCTCGAGCTCCTGCTCGATGCCGTGCAGCCCGGAGGCCAGCATCGCGGCGAGCGCCAGGTACGGGTTCACGTCCCCGCCCGGGAGCCGGTTCTCCATCCGGGCGGACTGCCCGCTGCCCACGAGGCGCACGGCGCACGAGCGGTTGTCGACGCCCCAGGCCACGGAGGTGGGGGCGAAGCTGCCCTCGACGAAGCGCTTGTAGGAGTTGATGGTGGGGGCGTAGAACAGCGTGAACTCGCGCATGGTCCGCAGGACCCCGGCGATGAAGTGCTCGTAGGTGCGGGACCGGGCGTCCCGCTCGCGGTCCCAGAAGACCAGTTCGCCCTCGGGCCCGCGCAGGGACATGTGGATGTGGCAGGAGCTGCCCTCGCGCTCGTTGGGCTTGGCCATGAAGGTGACCGACTTGCCCTGCTGGTGGGCGATCTGCTTCGAGGCGAGCTTGTAGACCACGTGGTTGTCCGCGGTGACCATGCCCTCGTCGTAGCGGAACGCGATCTCGTGCTGGCCGAGGTTGCACTCGCCCTTCGCGGACTCCACGGTCAGCCCGGCCGCGTACATGGCGTTGCGGATCTCCCGCAGCAGCGGCTCGACCCGCTGGGAGCCCAGCACGGAGTAGTCCACGTTGTACCGGTTGGCCGGCACCAGGTTGCGGTAGCCGGCGTCCCAGGCGTCCTCGTAGCTGGTGTCGTAGACGCAGAACTCCAGCTCGGTGCCGGTGACCATGGTGAAGCCCAGGTCCCGGGCGCGGTCGAGCTGGCGGCGCAGCATGGACCGCGGGGACATGGGGATCGGCTGCCCGCCGTGGCCCGTGAGGTCGCACTGGATGAGGACCTGGCCGGGGTTGTGCGGCATCAGCCGGATGGTGTCCAGATCCATGGCGAACTCCATGTCCCCGTAGCCCGAGGACCAGCTGCTGATCGAGTAGCCGCCCACGGTGTTCATCTCCGTGTCCACGGCCAGCAGGTAGTTGCAGCCCTCGGCACCCTCCTCGAGCACCGAGTCCAGGAAGAACTGTGCGTGGTTGAGCTTGCCCTGCAGCCGTCCCTGCATGTCGGTGAAGGCCAGCACCACGGTGTCCACGCGCCCGTCGGCGACGTGCTGCTTGAGCTGCTCCACGGTGAGCATCCGGTCGTTGCGCGGGTGGCGGGGAGTCTCGGTCATCGGTCCGTCCTTCGTCGCTGAGGTCGCTGCGGTGGCTGCGGTCGTTGCGGTGGCTGCGGTCGTTGCAGTGGTTGCGGTCGCTGAGGTCGTGGGGGTGCGGGCGGGCGGCTCAGTGCAGGTCCGCCTCGGCGGTGCGGATCTGCGCGAACTCCTCCTCGGGGGCGTGTCCCACGAGGCGGTGGCGGCTGTAGAACCAGTAGTAGGCGAGGAAGACGACGAACACGAGGGCGGTGATGGAGGCGGCGAGCACGTCGACCAGGAACGTGGCGACCACGGCCACGAGCGCCAGCACCAGGGCGATGCCGGTGGTGACCACACCGCCCGGGGTGCGGTAGCCGCGCGGGAGGTCCGGCTCGCGCATCCGCAGCACGATGTGGGAGAGGTTCAGCAGCACGTAGGACACGGTGGCGCCGAAGACCGCGATGTTGATGAGCAGCCCGCCGTCGCCGGTCACGGCCGCGAGCACGAAGCCGACGGTGCCGGGCACGATGAGGGCGACCCACGGGGTCTTGCGCTTGCCGGTCAGGGAGAGCCAGCGGGGCAGGTACCCGGCCCGGGAGAGGGCGAAGAGCTGCCGGGAGTAGGCGAACATGATGGAGAAGAAGCTCGCGACCAGGCCGGCCAGGCCCGCGTAGTTCACGATGTTCGCCATGACGCTGTCCGCGCCGGCCACCGTGCGGATGGCCTCCGGCAGCGGGTTGTCCGAGGTGCTCATGGCCTCCGAGCCCGCGGCCCCGGGGACGAGCACGAGCATCAGCGCCCCGGAGACCAGCAGGAAGCCCATGGCCACGATGATCCCGCGGGGCATGTCCCGGCGGGGGTCCGCCGTCTCCTCGGCGGCCAGCGGCACGCCCTCGATCGCCAGGAAGAACCAGATCCCGTAGACCAGGGCCGCCATCGCCCCCGCGTACCCCATGGGCAGGAAGGCGCTCGCCCCGGCGGCGTCGTTCGGGACGATGTCGAAGAGGTTCGCGGCGTCGAAGTGCGGCACGAGCGCGACGACGGTCACCGCCAGCGCGAGCACCGCGACCACGGTGATCCCGAACATCAGCTTGAGCGCCTCGCCCACGCCGTACATGTGGATGCCCATGAACACCAGGTAGGTCACGAGGTACACGGGCCAGGAGTTGGTGATCCCGAACAGGCCCAGCGCCTCGATGTAGCCGCCGATGAACGTGGCGATCGCCGCCGGGGCCACGGCGTACTCGATCAGCACGGCCATGCCGGTGGCGAAGCCGCCGAGCGGGCCGAGCGCGCGGCGGGCGAAGCCGTAGCCGGCCCCCGCCGTGGGCAGGGTGGAGGAGAGCTCGGCGAGACCGAACACCATGCAGGTGTACATGAGGCCCATGAGCACGAAGGCGATGAGCAGGCCGCCCCACCCGCCCTCGGAGAGGCCGATGTTCCAGCCGGAGAAGTCCCCGGAGATGACGTAGGCGATGCCCAGGCCCGCGAGCAGCACCCAGCCGGCGGCCCCGGAGCGGAGCTGGCGGTGCTGGAAGTACTCGTCGGAGCGGGCGGGCGGTGCTGGGGAGTCGGACATGGGACGATCCCTCCGGGTTCCACAAAGGTCTGAAAACAGACGTATGGCGCGAGTGGTCACAGTCTGTGGGGTGCCCCGGGCTCCGTCAAGACCCAGGGGCGCGCCCCGGGAGATCGGGGCTCAGGAGAGGTGCGGGCGGACCGGGTGCTCGTGCAGCCGCAGGTACGCCCAGGACCGCCCGGCCGGGACGAGCGCGGCGGCGGTGAGCACGCCCCAGACCACGAGGACCGGCAGCCACGGCAGCCCGGGGCGCAGCACGGCCCCGGCCGCGGCGGTCGCCCCGACCGCCACCAGCAGCGCCATGGTCTCGAGCTGGGTGCAGGAGCGGGCCGCCGCCCCGATCCGGATCGAGGGCGAGCTCGGCAGCCGGTGGGCGCGCAGCGCCCGGTGCCGTGCGGCGGTGATGTCGGTGCGCTGCTGGGTGTGCGCCAGGAACGGCCGTTGCGCCCGGGTGACGCCCAGCACCAGCCAGGCGATCCCCACCACGGGGATCCACAGCAGCGGGAACCACGGCGGGCCGCTCTCCGCCCGGCCCGTCCACCAGGTGGCGGCCAGACCGGTCAGGACGGCGGCGCCCGCCGCCGGGGCCGTCGAGATCAGCAGGCGCCGCCGGGACGGGATGGGGCGGCCCGGATGGCGCAGCACCACACCGGCCCGCTCGGGGCGCGCCAGGCTATCCACGGCCGCGCGCCGGTCGCGGTCCGCTCCCGGGACCGTGCGCGGCCACGGGAGCGAGGTCCCGTGGCGGGGTGGCCGGCGGATGCCGGCGGTGGCACGCGGAGAGCCGTTCCACGCCGTGTCCTTTCCTCCGCCGCCGGTGGCCGGGCCCGAGGGCCCACGATCAGTACACACCGCCCGCGGCCGGACGGCGCGCTTCTTAACACATCCTTGACGGGGGCGGGTCCCGTCAGGGCGTGAACCGGTAGCCCATGCCGAGCTCGGTGCGGAAGTAGCGGGGGTGGGAGCTGTCGGCCTCGAGCTTGGCCCGGATCTGGGACATGTAGACCCGCAGGTAGTTGGACTCCTCGCCGTACTCGGGCCCCCACACCGTGGTGAGCAGCTCCGTGCGCCCGATGAGCCGATGCGGATGGCGGGCGAGGACCTCCAGCAGGCGCCACTCGAGCTTGGTCATCCGCACCGGCCGGCCGGCGACGGTGACGGAGCGGGCGGCCAGGTCGATGCGCACCCGCCCGTCGGAGGTCTCCACCACCGGCTCGGCCGGATCGGGGCGCGCCCGGCGCAGGGCGGCCCGCAGCCGTGCGAGCAGCTCGTCCATGGCGAAGGGCTTGGTGATGTAGTCGTCGGCCCCGCGGTCGAGGGCGTCGACCTTGCTGTGGGACTCGCCGCGGGCGGAGACCACGATGATCGGCACCGTGGACCAGCCCCGGATGCCCTCGATGACCTCGCGGCCCTCCATGTCCGGCAGGCCGAGGTCCAGCAGCACCACGTCCGGGTGCTCGTCCGCGGCGAGCTGCAGCGCCTGCTGCCCGGTGGCGGCCCGGTGGGTGCGGTACCCGCGGGCCTTGAGGTTGACCAGCAGGGCGCGGGCGATCTGGGGGTCGTCCTCGACGACGAGCACGCCGGGGCTCATGCCGTCTCCTCCGGGTCCGGCCCGTCGCCGGCCGGGACGCGCCCGAGCACGCCCCGGTCCCCGGCGGCCCGGGCGGCCAGGGCGTCCGGGTCGTCCGGGGCGTCCGGGGCTGCCGGGAGGGTGAGGACCATGGTCAGGCCCCCGCCGGGGGTGTCCGCGGCGCGCACGTGCCCGCCCATGCCCTCGGCGAGCCCCCGGGCCACGGCCAGTCCCAGTCCGACGCCGGCGGTGGTGTCCCGGTCCCCCAGCCGCTGGAAGGGCCGGAAGATGCGCTCCTTGTCCGCGTCCGGCACTCCCGGGCCGTGGTCGACCACGTGCAGGTGCACCACCCCGGGTCCGGGCACCGCACGGACCGCCACGGGGCCGCTCCCGCTGTGCTCCAGGGCGTTCTCGACGAGGTTGGCGATCACGCGCACGAGCAGCCCGTGGTCCCCGGTCACCGGCGGGACATCGGCGGGCACCTCGAGGCGGACCCGGGGCGCGCCGGGGCCGAGACCGTGCACGGCGGCCGCGGCGAGGTCCTCGACCTCCAGCGGGGTGCGGTGCACCAGCAGGTCCCCGGCCTGGATCCGGCTCATGTCCAGCAGGCCCTCGATCCGCTCGGTCAGCCGGTCGGCCGACTCCTCGATGGTGGCCAGCAGCTCGCGGGTGTCCTCGGCGCTGAGCACCACGTCCTCCATCCGCAGGCTCGAGACCGAGGCCTTGATCCCGGCCAGCGGGGTGCGCAGGTCGTGCGAGACGGCCGCCAGCAGCGCGGTGCGCATCGCGTTGCCCGCCGCCAGCTCCTGGGCCTGCAGGCGCGCCTCGGCCAGTTCCTGCTGCTGCAGCACGGCCGCGATCCGTCCGGCGAAGGCCTCCAGCACCCCCTGGTCCGAGGCCTCCTCCGGGAAGTCGTCGATCAGCAGGAGGTGACGGTCGTCGACGACGACGGTGTTGTCGCACGTGGCCGGTTCCGGCACCGGTTCCCCGGAGGAGGCGAGCACGGTCCACGCCTGGGGGTCCCCCGGGGCGGGGGCGTGCGCCGCGAGGGCGACGGCCCGCAAGTCGTAGGTGCGGCGCAGGCGCTCCAGCAGCGCCGGAACGCTCAGCCCCTCCCGGATCACCCCGCCGGCCAGCTCGAACAGCGTCGCCGCCTGGTGGCGGGCGCGCCCGGCCTCGGTGGTGCGCCGGGCCTCGACGTCCACGACCCGGGCCACCCCGGCGGCCACCAGCAGGAACAGCCCCAGGGCCACGACGTTGAGCGGCTCGTGGATGATCCACTGGCCGGTGGGCGGGGTGAAGAACCAGTTGAGGACCATCGTGCTCAGCAGCGCGGCCGTCACGGCCGGCCACCATCCGCCCAGGAGGGCCACGAACACCACCACGGTGAGGTGGCACAAGAAGTCCAGGGTGATCGTGTCCGTCCCGGTCCCGGCCCGGAGGAAGCCCGCGGTCAGGGCGGCCGGTCCCAGCAGGGCCAGGGCCCAGCCCGCGGCACGGCGCCCGGGTCCCAGGGGGGGAGGCGGCGGCGGGGAAGCCGGCGCGGGCGTGCGGAGTCGTGCGGGACGAGGAGCACGTCCAGCTCCTGCGCGGCCTCCAGGAGCCGGGCCGCCGTCCCGCGCCGCAGCCCTCCGCCGAGGTGCCGGTCCCGCGCGGTCCCGATCACCACGTGCGTGGCCTGGACGCTGCGGGCGAACCCCAGCAGCGCGGCGGCCACGTCCTCGCCGAGCACCGTGTGCCAGGTGCCGCCGCCGCTCTCCACCAGGGGCCGCCAGCCGGCCAGGGGCTCCGCGCCGCTCCCGCCGCCCTGCCGCGCCTCCCCGGACACGTGCACGGCCATCAGCTCGGCCCCGGGCATCCGCGCCGCGGTCAGCAGCCCGCGCTCGATCAGCAGCTCGGACTCCGGTCCGCCGGGCACGGCCACCACCACCCGGGCGTGCCGCACCGGCTCGTGCTCCGCAGCGGGCTGCCCGGCGACCGGCTCCCGCACGGGGTGTCGTGCGACCACGGTGTCCTCCTCCCGACGGATGCGTCCGGCAGCGGCGCGCTGCGGCACCCGAGCGCACCGTCCTCCAGCATTCTCCCGCACCCGGGCCGCGACCGCGGCCGCCGGCCGTCCCCCGGCGCCGGTGCGGGTCGCCGAGCGGCGCCGGGCCCGGTCGGAGTCGGGGGCTACCTCACCCGATGATCGGGCGCTCCTCGGGCACCCGGTAGCGGCGGCGCTGGGTGCGCAGGGCCAGGGACGTGGCGATGGTGATGGTGCCGACCCGTCCCATGAACATCAGGGCCATGAGCACCAGTTCGGCGGCGGCGGGCAGGTCCGCGGTGATGCCCATGGACAGGCCCACGGTGGCGAAGGCGGAGACGCACTCGAACAACGCGGTCTCGAGGCCGTGGTCGGTGAGCACGAGCAGGGCCACCGTGCCCAGGACCACCGCGGCGATCCCCAGCAGCGCCACGGACAGCGCCTGGCGCTGCACGGAGGCGCTGATCGAGCGCGGCCCGATGCTCACCTGGTCGTGGCCCCGGACCTCGTTCCAGATCGCGTAGGCGAGCACCAGGAACGTGGTGAGCTTGATCCCCCCGGCGGTGCCGGCGCTGCCGCCGCCGATGAACATCAGCACCTCGGTGACCAGCAGGGTCTCCGAGGACGCGGCCCCGTAGTCGATGCTGTTGAACCCCGCCGTGCGGGGGAACACGCTCAGGCCGAGGGCCCCCAGGAGCTTGCCGCCCACCGGCAGGTCCCCGAGGGTCTCCGGGCGGTCCCACTCGAACGCCGCCAGCACCACGAACCCCAGGACCAGCAGCCACAGCGTGCCGAGGACCGTCAGGCGGACGTGCACGGTCCAGGCCCGGCGCATGGTGGAGTCCCGCAGCAGCTCGATGATCACCGGGAACCCGAGTCCTCCCACGACCGCCGCCGCGCAGATCGGGACGACGATCCACGGGTCGCCGACGAAGCCCATGAGGCTGTCGCTGAACACCGAGAAGCCCGCGTTGTTGAACGCCGAGACTGCGTGGAAGACCCCGTGCCACAGCGCCGGGCCCAGCTCGTGGTCGTAGGCGGCCCGGAACCGCAGCGTCAGGATCACCGCCACCACCGCCTCCACGGTGAACATGATCTGGGCGACCCGCAGCAGCACCCGGCGCACGTCGCCCAGGTTCACGGTGTGCGTCTCCGAGGCCGCGACCAGCTGGGTCCACAGCCCCAGCCGCTTGCGCACCAGCAGGGCCAGGAGCGTGCCCAGGGTCATGATCCCGAACCCGCCGACCTGGATCAGGCCCCGGATCACCGCCTGGCCGAAGGGGGTCCAGAACATCGGGGTGTCCACGGTGATCAGCCCCGTCACGCAGACGGCGGAGAAGGCGGTGAACAGGGCCGGCATGACCACCGCCGCCGAGGGGTCGGCGCGGGAGAGCGGGAGCATCAGCAGCCCCGCCCCCAGCAGGATCGTGGCGAGGAACCCCACCGGGACCAGGCGGACGGGGTTGTCCAGGAACGATCTCCTGACCGCCCTCGGGATCCTCGGCGGCCGCCTCGTGCCGCCCGGGGCGGCACTGCTCATCCGGAACACGCCTCGGCCTCCCCGTCCCTGCTCGCACCGTCCACCGACGCGCCGCCCACCGCGGCCGGCGCTGCACCACAGTCCACGCCACGTCCCGGCGTGGAGGCCGGATCTTAATGCCGCGTTGACGCTGTGCGCCCGGTTCCTGACGCCGTCCTCACACCGGCAGCCGCCCGGAGCGCCGTGGTGACGGCCGCGGGCGGATGCCGCAGAATGGGGGCATGAACCAGACCGACGCCTCCGCCCGCTCCCGCCCGCAGCGCTCCGGCCAGGGCCGTTCCTGGGCGCTGATCGCCGTCACGGCCGGCTTCCTCGTCTCCGCCGCGCTGATCATCGCCGTGGGCGTGGTCGCCATCGACCTCGCCTAGCCCGCGCCCCGCGCCCCGCGCGGCGCGCCCGCGGGGGCGTGGCACGATGGGCGCACGCCGTCCCGCAAGGAGGAGCGCCACCGTGAGCGACCCCGTCCCGCACCCCCTCATCCGGCCCGTGCGGCAGGGCAACGCCTTCGAGGAGGCCGTGGAGCGGATCCTCGACTCGATCCGGCTCGGCCTGTTCCGCCGGGGCGAGCGGCTGCCGCCGGAGCGGGAGACCGCGGCGATGCTCGGGATCTCCCGCGCCACGCTGCGGGAGGCCCTGCGCGAGCTCCAGGCCGCCGGAGTCCTGGACGTGGTGCGCGGTCGCTACGGCGGCACGTTCGTGACCGGGCGCACCGCGCTGCCGGACGAGACCCTCCCCCCGGTGGAGCCGGCCGAGGTCGAGGACGTGCTCGTGTTCCGCGCCGTCGTCGAGCCCGCGGCGGCGGAGCTGGCCGCGGCCTCGACCCTCAGCACGGCGGCCCGGGAGCACCTGCTGGCGTGCCTGCGGCAGGTCGAGCAGAGCGCGCCGGAGGACTACCGCCCCGCCGACGCGCGCTTCCACATCGCGGTCGCCGAGCTGGGCGGGTGCCCCAGCCTGGTCCGCGCCGTCGCGGAGGTGCGCTCCCGGGCCAGCGACCTGCTGGACCGGATCCCCCTGCTGCCGGTCAACCTCGAGCACTCCGACCGCCAGCACCGCGAGCTCGCCGACGCCGTCCTGGCCGGCGACGCCGCCGCCGCCCGGGCCGCGTCCCTGGCCCACCTCGAGGGCACGGCCGCGCTGCTGCGGGGCTTCCTCGGGCACGGCACGCGCTCCCCCGGCGACGACGCCCCCGGGTGAGCCCGGCGCCCGGGGTGCGCCGCGGGGCTCAGGAGCCGGGGGCCCGCCCCGGCGGGTCCACCAGCACGTCCTCGACCGGCCGGCGCAGGCTGTAGGGCAGCCTCGGCCCGTGGCCGAAGCGCACGACCAGCTGGGCGTGCTCGCCCGTGAGGCCGAGCCAGGACTCGAAGCGGGAGCGCAGCGCCGGGACCTCGATCGGCTGGTTGACGAAGGCCGTGCGCAGGTCGAGGACCTCGGCCTGCAGCGCGAACCGCTGGCAGGCGCGTCCCGCCTCGACCCACGCGGTGCGGTCGTCGCCCCGGGTGGCGAACACCGCGACGCCGGCCGAGCTCGTGACGTGCTCGGCGTCCGTCCCGGCCTGGGCCGCGGGACGCAGGAGCAGCCGGGCCAGCAGCGCGCCCAGCCGCTCCGGGACCGGCGGCCGCCCGGCCGCGCGCCCGGCGAGCCCGTCCCTGCGGCGCAGCGCGGCGGCCGGGGTGAAGCGGATCCAGGAGACGAGCTCGCGGCGGAACGCCGCGTCGTGCAGCTGCGCCAGGTCGCCGGAGCGCACGAACCCGGCGACGGTCGTGAGCTGCCCCGGCTCCGTGAGCAGGAGGCAGCGCACCCGGCCCAGGCTGCCCGCCCGTTCGAGGACGTCCAGGTCGCGGCGGCCGACGGGGTCGCCGTCGTAGGCGCCGCGGGTGCACTGCCGGGTCTCGATGGCGTCCGAGAGCGGGGACGCCGCGGCCGTCCCCGGGTCGCCGAGGGTCACGACGACGCGCTCGTCCGCCTCGAGGGCGACCTCCGCGGCGCGGCCCTGCGCGGCGGCGGCGTGGACCAGGTTCTCCGCCGCGCAGCCGAGGCTCTGGAACAGGTGCGCGTCGTGGGGGTCGACCACGGGGCAGCGCCGAGAACGGTCCGCCCGGAGGGTGATCGCACCGGGACCGGACGTGAACGTCCACGGCTGGGTGTTGTGGCTCGACGCGGCGAGCGCGGCCCGCCGGACCAGCTCACGGTCCGGGTCGGCGCCCGGGACCGGGCGCCGATCCGCCGCCGCGGCGTCGTCGTACGCGCGCGCGGAGCGTCCTCCGCGCCCCGCGCGGCCGGAGGTGCTCCCCTGCCCGGCCGGCCGGCGCCGACCGGCCGCCGCACCGGCCCGGCCCTCGGCCAGGCGGGCGATGTTGCGCAGCATCTCCTGGCTCATCACGAAGCTGATCGGCTCCACGAGGGCCGGCGAGGTGAACAGCCTCTCCCCCCGGGTGGACCCGGGCGCGAAGCTCAGCCGCTCGACCAGCCGGGTGCCGCCCTCCGGGGACGGTCGCAGGTGGAAGGACCACAGGCCGCCGCGCCCGCCCGTCGCCGAGGGGGCCGGCGCGGCCAGCACGAGGTCGCGACCCGGCTCGACGTGCGCCACGGCCAGGGCCGCCTGCGGGGCGAGACGGATCTCGGAGACCGCGGAGAGGTCCTGGTGCTCCGCCAGGATCCGGTCCGTGTTGCGCATCCGGCAGCCGATGAGGTTCTCGAGGCGCTCGAAGCTGTAGAGCCCGCCGCGCCCCTGGCCGAGCTGGGCCAGCCAGGGCCAGACCCGGTCGGGCGGGGCGGCGACGGTGACGGTGTGGGTGGCGGTCCAGGACGGCTCGGGGAGCAGCTCGTCGCCGGGCCAGCAGGCGGCGACCTCCGCGGGCGTGGCGCCCCAGGTCGTCCGGCGCCGCCGCAGCAGCGGGCCGCTCAGCACGTGGCCGGCGATCCGCACGGCGGCGAACAGGGTGCGCGGCAGGCTGCGTCCGACGTCCATGGCGACCCCCGAAGTCTCATTGGCGCCCGTCGTGGCACCGGCCCACGGGTCCATGGTCGAATGTGTCCCACCCGCGGTCAACGGCAGGCTCCGGCGCGGCCGTCACCGCAGGACACGGAGCGAACCACCGAGGAGCAGCGCCCATGGACCGTCCGGCACCCCGACCCGCGGCGACGTCCCGCCCTCCGCGCCGGGGCACGGTCCTGGCGACCCGCGCCGTCGGGGTGTACTTCGCCGGCACGGCCGTGCTGAACACCGTGCACACCGTCCGGATCGCCCCGCGGCTGCTGGAGTGGTTCCGGGACAGCACGTGGTCGCCGCCGCACCGGCGCCTGCTCGGGGCACTGGCGCCCGCGGCGCCCGCCGTGGTCCTGGGGGCGGCCGCCTTCCAGGCGGTGGTGGCCTACCACCTCCTGCGGGGCAGCCGGGTGCGCGGGGCGCTGCGCTGGGGGCAGGCGTGGGTGCTGGCACTGGTCCCGGTGCTGCCCTGGCCCTACTGGGTGCCCAACGTCCTGTCCGCGGTGGTCCTCGAGGCGGTCCGCCGCGCCGCCACGGCAGGCGCACCCACGGGAGAGGTGGACCGGTGAGCCGCGGGCGGCGCACCGGGGTGCCGGCGGAGGTCCCCGGAAGCGGGCGCCGGCAGGTCCGGTCCGTCCTCGCCGCGGCCGCCGGCGCGGTGCTGGGCGCGACCCTCCTCCGGGCCGCGCTGCCGGCCGGGACCCCGCCGATCCGGTCCGTGGAGCCCTCCGGCGGCGCGCGGTCCGTCGCCGCGCTGGAGCCGGTGACCCTCGGCGGCTGTGAGCAGTGGATCCTCGTCCGGTCCCGGGACGTCAGCCACCCCGTCGTGCTGTTCCTGCACGGCGGCCCCGGCACCTCGCAGCTGACGACGAACCGGCGGGCCACCCGCGATCTCGAGCAGCACTTCACGGTGGTGAACTGGGACCAGCGCGGTGCCGGCAAGTCCTACGCGGCCATCGCCGACACCGGGCGGATGACCGTGGGGCAGTTCGTGGAGGACACCGTGGAGCTGGTCCGGCTCCTGCTGGAGCGGTTCCACCAGGACCGGCTCGTGCTGGTCGGCCACTCCTGGGGAAGCGTCATCGGCGCCCTGGCCGTGGCACGGCACCCGGAGCTCTTCAGCTGCTACGTGGGCATCGGCCAGGTCGCCGACATGGCCGCGGGGGAGGCCGCCTCCTACCGCTGGACCCTGGAGCAGGCGCGCCGGGCGCACGACCGCCGGGCCGTCGAGGCGCTCACCCGGATCGGGCCGCCGCCGTACCGGGGCGATCCGCGCTCGGCGGTCGTCACGCAGCGGCACCTGCTCGCGCGCTGCGGCGGAGAGGTCCACGGCAGCCGGAACGGGGCGCTGGGTGTGGTGCTGGGCGGGCTGCTCCGCTCGCGGGAGTACACCCTGGGCGACCGGATCACCTACTTCCGGGGCGTCATGGGCTCCATGGAGCTCCTGTGGCCCGAGCTGCTTCGGGTGAACCTGCGCGAGACGGTCCCGGCGCTGGGGGTGCCCGTGTTCTTCGTGGAGGGCCGGCACGACCACGAGGCCCCGGCGGAGCTGGCCGAGCAGTACTTCGCGGAGCTGACGGCGCCCTCGAAGGAACTGGTGTGGTTCGAGGACTCCGCCCATCTGCCTCACATCGAGGAGAGGGAGCGGTTCACCCGCTTCATGGTGGAGAAGGTCCTGCCCCTCGCCGTGCGCCCCGACGGCCGGTGAGGGGCGGAGGGAGGGCGGGCCGGACCGGCCGCGCGGGGGCGGACCGGTCCGGTCCGCCCCCGCGCGGCCGTGCGCTCGGCAGGGTCAGTAGAACAGCGCGGACACCCGGACGAGGGTCGCCGTCACGCCGTAGGCGAGCGGGACCCCGACGAGGACCCACCCCAGTGCCAGTCGGGCCTTGCTCATCTCAGGACTCCTTCGTGGGCCGGGCTGCCGGACGGTGCGGGCTCGTGGTGCTTGGCGTCGACCGGTCTCACGAGCAGGTTGGCGACGAAGCCGACGACCAGCAGGCCGACCATGGTCAGCAGCGCCGGCCGGTAGGCCTCGGACGTGAGCTCCCCGGGGGTGCCCTGGGCGTCGAGGAACGCGTTGACGATGAGGGGCCCGGCGATGCCCGCGGCGGACCACGCCGTGAGCAGACGGCCGTGGATGGCCCCCACCTGGAAGGTCCCGAAGAGGTCCCGCAGATAGGCCGGCACCGTGGCGAACCCACCGCCGTAGAACGAGATGATCACGAACGCCAGCAGCACGAACAGCAGCGTGGAGGTCGAGCCGAACAGCGCCAGCACCGTGTAGAGGACGGCTCCGACGCCGAGGTAGACCATGTAGATGCGCTTGCGCCCCAGGATGTCGGAGGTGGTGGACCACACGAAGCGCCCGCCCATGTTGCCGATCGAGAGCAGGCCCACGAAACCGCCGGCCACGGCGACCGTCACGAGGGAGGCGCCGTCCGCCTGGCGGAAGAAGTCCTGGATCATCGGGGCGGCCTGCTCGAGGATGCCGATGCCGGCCGTGACGTTGCAGAACAGCACGATCCACACCAGCCAGAACTGCGGGGTGCGGATCGCGTTGCGGGCCGAGACGTGGTTCTTGGTCACGAGGGCCTTCGACTTGACCTTCGAGGGGTCGAAGCCCTCGGGCTTCCAGTCCTCGGCGGGGACCTTGATCGTGAACGCCCCGAAGAGCATGTAGGCCAGGTAGATGACCGCGAGGGTCAGGAACAGCTTGCCGACGGCGTCCCCGCTCGCCACCCAGCCCGGAGTGCCGGACTCGGGGTCGTAGAGGTTGAGCAGGGCAGCGGAGAGGGGGCTGGCGATCAGCGCGCCGCCGCCGAAGCCCATGATCGCCATGCCCGTGGCGAGTCCGGGCCGGTCGGGGAACCACTTGATCAGCGTGGAGACGGGAGAGATGTAGCCGATGCCCAGTCCGATGCCGCCGATGAACCCGTAGCCCAGGTAGACGAGCCAGAGCTGATCGGTGAAGATCCCGAGCGCGCCGACCAGGAACCCGCCGGACCACAGCAGCGCCGCGGTGAACATCGCCCGCCGGGGGCCGCCGGTGTCCACCCACGTGCCGAAGACGGCGGCGGAGAGCCCCAGCATGACGATGGCGATGGAGAAGATGATGCCGATCTGGGTCAGGCTCGCGTCGAAGTGCGCGACCAGCGCGTTCTTGTACACGCTGGTCGCGTAGGCCTGTCCGATGCACAGATGGACCGCGAGGGCTGCCGGCGGAATGAGCCAGCGGTTGAATCCCGGTGGTGCCACCGAGTGCTGTCGATCAAGCCATCCCATGCCCCGACTCCTCATCTGCTGCGGATGCTGCGTGAAGGGTGCTCTCCGGTCCGCTCCTGCGGCGCCCGGGAAGCACCCGATGGTGAAGCATGTCACATTCACGAGAGCGATGCGAAGCAACCTGCCGACCGGCCGCGCCGATACGGGCCGCTCACCCGCGGTTCGGGGTCCGTCCCAGCCATCCCCGCACCCGCCGCCGTGCCCGCCGCCAGAGGGCGGCGACACCCCGCTCCGCCAGGGCCTGCTCCAGCCGCTCGAGCCGGCGGGACTGGGCGCGGATCTCCTCGAGGAGCTCGTGCGCGAGCCGATCGGCGTCGTCCAGCCGCTCGTGCAGGGCCGCGGCCTCCTGGGCGGCCGCGTGGCGCAGGTACAGCGGCAGCCCGATGCCGTTCTCGGCACTCCACTGCCGCAGGTGCCGTTCGCGCACCGTCAGCTCGCCCCGGACCACGCCGCCCGCCACCCCACCGGGGCGGACCGGTGGGAGCACGCCCACGGTGAACGTCTCCAGGAAGCGGAGCGCGAACTCCCAGCCCTCCGCGGCCCCCACGCTCTCGTCGTAGTCGCCGAGCACCCCGTGCACCGCCCGCCGGTACACGAACGGCGCGTCGACCGCGGTGTGGTCGCCGTCCAGCACGTCGGTGAGGGTGAGCGCCGACCGGTCCGCCCGGGCCGGCCCCCGCTCGGGACGGCGGGGCGGGCCCTCCGTGCCCGCCCCGGGCGCGGGCTCCACCACCACCCCGTCGTCGGTCACCAGGGCGTTCTCGAGGTGGGCCACGGCGCGCTGGAGGAGCGTGGGCGGCCAGCGCTGCGCCCCGTGGTGGCGGACGACGAGCTCCGAGTCCACGGCCCGCAGGCCGCGGTTGAGGGCCGCCGCACGGCCGAGGGTCCTGCGGTGGTGCAGGACCGTCACCCGTCCCGCGAGCTCGTCCCGCCGCGGCGCCAGCGCCTCGTCCGGGGCCGCGGGATCGCCGCCGTCCTGGACGAGGACCAGCCGCCAGTCGGTGAAGGTCTGCGCCAGGAGGTCCTCGACGGCGCGCCGCACGGGCGCCGGCCCGCCGGGCGCGGCCAGGAGCACGGCGACCGTGGGCCGCTCGGGCGGCACCACGGGCACGGTGTACCGGCGGCGCAGGGCCCCGGCCACCGGCGCCCCGACCCCGCGCGGGGCGACCACCGGCTCCGGCCCGGGTGCGTCCAGCCTGCCGTGGAGCGCCACCACCAGCTCCTCCCACCACCGGGCGGACGCCTCCCGGACCGCCGGCTCGGCGTCCGCCAGCGCGGCACGGACGGGCCCGCGCTGCTCCACGGCCTCCGTGACCCACTGCTGGACGGCGGCACGGGTGTCCCAGGCCACCTCGCCCGGGGTGAGCAGGGCCGCGAGGGGCACGACGCCGCCCGCCAGGCCCCAGCGCGCCAGGACCTTTTCCATGCCGTTCAGGGAATACGTCTCTGGGGCCACGGGGAGCACGACCGCGTGCGCCGCCGACCCGAGGGCCGCGCCGTGGGGGCACGTGGTGACCACCCAGTCGGCCCGGAGGGCGGCGGCACCCGGCCCGTCCTGGCCCGGAGGCACCGCGCGGATGTCGTCCGGCAGCCGGGCGGCCAGCTCCGCCGCGAACTGCTCGTCGGCGGCGGTGCCGCCGCAGGCCTGCAGCACGACCGTCCCGCCGGTCCGGTGCACCAGCGCGTCCAGGACATCGGTGAGCACCCGGGCGACCTCCGCGGCGGGGAAGGGGCCTCCCGGCCGTTCCACCACGGCGACGATCCTCGGCGGGACCGAGTCCTCCGCCGGCGGCGCCCCGGCCGGAGCGTCCTGCACCGGTGGCTGCTGCGGGGACGGGCGGGGCAGCAGGAGCGCGTCCTGCCGGCTCACGCGCAGGCCGGGGTGCTCGGGGCACAGTCTCCGGGCCACCGCCAGGGACTGCGCGTCGCGCAGTCCCACGAGGAGCGCCGTCGAGAGCAGGAGGCGCACGTCCTCCCCCTGCGCCGCGTCGCCGGCGCCGAGGGTCAGGCCGCTGACGACGACGGGCCGCCCGGCGTCCGCGGCGGCGCGCGCCCGTTCGAGCCAGCGGCCGAAGCGGCGGTCACCGAGGGGCGCACCCGCCGCCGGCTCGACGAGCAGGAGGGCCTCCGCCCCGGGCCGCGCCGCCGGTGCCCGGCCCCCGGCCTCGGGGCCGACCTGCCCGGACTCCCCGTGCCCGTGCTCCGCGCGGTCGGCACCCTCGCGCCCGGGCCCTCCCCGGTCGGCGCCCTCGTGCCCGGGCCCTCCTCGGTCGGCGTGCTCGTGCCCGGACTCCTCGGGCCCGGGGGCCCCGTCCGGGTCCGCCGGCCGGGCGTCGACGCCGCGCAGGGCGAGCTGCGCGACGAGCCCGCGGAGCTCGTGCTCCACCTCGGGAGCGCGGCCCCGCCCGGCCGGCGCCGGGAGAACGTCGATGCGCATGACGGAACGGACCTTTCATCGACCGGTATGTGCTCCCCCATTGTCCCCGGCGCGGGTCCCCCGGCGTCAGCACGACCGGGTCGCCGCGGCCGCGACGTCGCCGCCGCCCCGGCCCGACCCGGGCCTGTTCGGCCACGACCGGTGTACGAGGTTGCAGGTCCGCACGGATTCCGCTTGCCCGCCCGCGGGCGGGTCCGCCACTGTGAAGGGACACAGTGCACCACTTCCGCCGGCGGCGCCCGCCCGGAGAGCTCCGCGCGACCGGCCCGACCACCGTCCCGGAGATATTCCTTTTGGGGCATATGCAGCCGTGCGGAACCGGCCCGGGACGCGGTCCCCCGCCGGCCACGGCCGGGAACCCCCGGCCCGGAGATCCCGCCGAGCGCATCGCGGGAGACGTCGAGGAGTTCCACCATGCTGAACGCAGCGGTCATCAGCCCGCAGCCCATGACACGCATCGCGATGCAGCGCGAGTCCGTCGAGCACCCCGAGCACGGCGTGCGGGTCAACGCGGTGGCCGGGAGCGTCCCGGAGTTCCTGGCCCAGGGTCCGGCGGAGGAGACGGTGGTCCTGCTGAGCCTCAACACCCTGGACGGGCGCAGCCTCGTGCAGAACGTCACCGACCTCACCGCACAGGAGCACACCGTGGTCGTGCTGGTGCCGCCCGACGACCTCGCACGGGTCCGCTCGGCCTTCGCCTGCGGGGCGGCCGGGGCGGTGGGCAAGTGCGAGCCCATCCGGTCCGTCTTCCGCACCCTGCGCCTGTCCCGGCAGCTGGGCCACTTCGTGAGCGACACGCTCCAGACGGCTCTGGCGGAGCTCCCCAGCAGGACCCCGGCGAAGCTCTCGGCCCGCGAGCGCGAGGTGCTGGCGCTCTACGTGGACGGGCTCCAGGAGCAGGAGGTGGCCGCACGGCTGCAGATCGCGGAGTCCACGGTGGAGGAGCACCTCAAGCGGATCCGCCGCAAGTACGCGCTGGTGGAGCGGCCCGCCCGCACCAAGCTCGAGCTCTACAAGCGGGCCGTCGAGGACGGGATCATTCCCCCGGTGCTGCCGCTGGCCTGAGCACGGGCGACCGGAGCCCGGACCGGTGCCGCCGGGGCGGTTCCCCCGGGCGGTTCCGCCGGACCGGTGCCGCCGGGGCGCTGCGGCAGGACGGGTGCCGCCGGATCGTTGCGCCCGGATCGTTGTGCCGCACCGGGGACGCTCCTACCCTGGAGGGAGCACCATCCTGCGCCGTTCCGCCTCCCCCACCGGAACTCCAGCCCGGCAGGGCCGAGCGCCCGGACCGCTCCGAGTCCGCCCGGAACCCCGCCGGCACCGGCGACGGCGGTCCGCGCACCGCCGTCGAGCACGACCAGCAGCCCGGGGCGCGCCCCCGGCCCACAGGAAGCCGATCCCATGAACGCCGTGGACCGCGGTGGCCACGACCACGAGGTCGCCCGCGAGCTCGAGAAGCTGCGGAACCGTCTGAGCGGAACGCTCGTCGACCCGGAGGACCCGCTCTACGACGAGGCCAGACGCGTCTGGAACGGCATGGTCGACGCGTGGCCGCGCGCGATCGCCCGGGCGGCCGCGGTGTCCGACGTCGACCCCGTGCTGGCCGCCGCCCAGCACACCGATCTGCCGCTGGCCGTGCGCGGCGGCGGGCACAACATCGCCGGCCACGGGACCGTGGAGGGCGGGCTCGTCCTGGACCTGGGCGCCCTGCGGCAGGTCGAGGTGGACCCGCGGACCCGTCTCGTGACGGTCGGGCCCGGCGCGACCCTCGCCGACGTGGACCGCGCCACCGTGCCGCACGGGCTGGCGGTGCCCCTCGGCGTGGTCAGCGCCACCGGCGTCGCCGGCCTGACCCTCGGCGGAGGGGTGGGCTGGCTGACGCGCAGCAACGGGCTGAGCCTCGACAACCTCGTGCACGCCGAGGTGGTCACCGGGACCCGGGAGCACCTGCACGCCAACGCGGAGCACAATCCGGACCTGTTCTGGGGCATCCGCGGCGGAGGAGGGAACTTCGGCGTCGTGACCTCGTTCACCTTCCGGGCCCGGGAGCTGCCCCCGTCCGTGCTGGGCGGGAACCTGTTCTACCGGCGGGAGCACTGGCGCGCGGCCCTGCAGGCCTTCGCCCGGTGGACGGCCGACCTCCCGGACGAGATGAACGGCATCGTCTCGATCATCCGGCTGCCGCCCGGCTTCGGGATGGGCGACGAGCCCTGGCTGATCCTCGGCTTCGCCTGGATGTCGCCCGACCACGCCGAGGGCCTGCGCCTGGTGGACCGGCTGCGGGCCGGCGCCCCGCCGGACGAGGAGGAGGTCGGCCCGGTGCAGTGGACCGAGTGGCAGTCCGCCATGGACGAGCTCTTCCCGAAGGGGGCGCGGGGCTACTGGAAGAACGCCTCGTTCTCCCGGCTCGACGACGAGGTGGTCGACGCCCTGCTCGGCGTGGCCTCGGAGATCACCTGGTTCGGCACCGGCATCGACGTCCACCACATGGAGGGGTTCTTCGGGCGGGTGCCCGCCGGCGCCACGGCCTTCCCCAACCGCTCCGCACGGTACTGGCTCAACGTCTACGGCTTCTGGCCGGACGCGGCCGACGACGCCCCGCTCACGGCGTTCGCCCGGCGGGCCCACGCCGCCCTGGAGCCGTTCGCCGACGCCGGCCTGTACGTGAACTTCCTCGGCGCCGAGCAGGGCCCCGTCACCTCCGAGGCGGCGCGGCAGGCCTACGGGGAGCGGACGCACCGGCGGCTCGTGGAGCTCAAGGACCGCTACGACCCCGGCAACCTGTTCCGGCTCAACCACAACATCCTGCCGAGCACGGCCTGAGGGCGCGGGCCGCCCCGGCCGGTGTCCGGGCCCGGGTCAGGGGGCGCCGAGCAGCCGGAGGACGGCCGCCGCGGCCGCTCCCAGCACCACGACCAGCAGGAACGGGGCCCGCAGCATCAGGGCCGCTCCCGCCACGAGCAGCGCGCCCAGCCGGGCGTCGAGGACCAGGGCCTGGCCGGAGCCGAACGCGTTCATGACCACCAGCGCGGCGAGCAGGCCCACGGTGACGGTGCCCGCCATGCGCCCCACGCGCGGGTCGTCCAGCACCCGGCCCGGGACGAGATAGCCGACGAGCTTCAGGGCGTAGGCGAGCGCGCACGCCCCGAGCACCCAGAACCACATGCTCATGCCCCCGCCTCCTGCACTCCGGGACCGGACGCCGTCCCGGCGCCGGCACCGTCCGCCCCCGGGCCGCGGGAGCGGCCCAGGAACGCCGCGACCACGGCGGCCACCAGGATCGGCATCCCGGCGGGCAGCACGGGGACGGTCAGGGCCGTGACCACGCCGCAGACCACCGCGACCGCCACGGGCTCCCGGGCGCTCAGCCGCGGCCACAGCAGGCCCAGGAACGCTGCCACGGCGGCGCCGTCCAGGCCCCAGCGGGCGGGATCCCCCAGGGCGTTGCCGAGCAGGGCGCCCAGCACGGTGAACAGGTTCCAGAGCACGAACACGCCCAGCCCCGCCGTCCAGAACCCCCGCCGCTCCTCGACGGGGTGGACCTGCGAGGACGCGGCCGCGTTGGACTCGTCGATGGTCACGTGCGCGGCGAGGAGCCGGCGCCAGCCGCGCGGGCGGACGAGGGCGTTCATGCTCATCCCGTAGACCGCGTTGCGCACCCCCAGCAGGGTGGCGGCGCCCAGCGCGGAGGCGCCGGCGCCGCCGCCCGAGACCACGCCGATGAAGGCGAACTGGGAGCCGCCGGTGAACATCAGCGCGGACAGGGCGACGGTCTGCCAGAAGCTCAGCCCCGCGGCCACGGACAGGGCCCCGAAGGAGATGCCGTAGAGCCCGGTCGCCACGGCCACGGACAGGCCGATCCGGACGGCCGGCGAGGACCGCCAGTCGACGGGCGCCGCGTGGCTCACGGGGCGCCGCCCCCGGCGGCGGAGGACCCGGCGCCGGTCTGCGGCGCGTCGTCCGCGTGCGGCTCGGCCGTCGTCCGGCGCCCCTGGGCGGCGTCGAGGGCGTCCAGGGCCTGGACGAGGGCGAGGTGGGTGAAGGTCTGGGGGAAGTTGCCGGTCATCCGCCGCCGCTCGGGGGACCACTCGGTGGAGAGCAGCCCCAGGTCGTTGGCGCGGGAGAGCACGAGGTCCACGAGCTTGCGGGCGTCGTCCGCACGGCCCGAGCGCGCGTACTGGGCCGCCAGCCACAGGGACGCGCCGAAGTGCGGGTTGTCCTGGCCCGGGAAGCCGTCCACCCCGATCACCCCGGCGTACGCGTCGGGGTCGTCGGGGTCCACCGGGCCCAGGACGTTGCGGTAGCGGTGGATCAGCCCGCTCGGGTGGCGCAGCTCCTCCTCGATCCGCCGCACGGTGCCGAGCATCCGCTCGTCGTCGTAGGCCACGAAGCCCACCTGCGGCAGCTGGAGCAGGGAGGCGTCCACGGTCCTCGCCCCGTAGTACTGGACGAAGGAACCGGCCTCGGGGTCGTAGCCGCTCGTCCAGATCTCCTCGGCGAGGGCGTCCCGCAGCTGCTCCCACAGCTGCGCGTCGCCGGGCAGCCCGTGCAGCCGCACCGCGTCCACACCGCACTGGAGGGCCGCCCACATCAGCACGCGCGAGTGCGTGTAGTACTGCCGCTCACCGCGCATCTCCCAGAGACCCTGGTCCGTGACCTCGTAGTTGTCCACGACCGAGCGCAGCATCGCCTGCTGCAGGGGCCAGGAGAGGTGGTCCTCCACGGCGCCGCGGCGGCGGAGCCGCTCGAACACCACCATGACGTGGCCCACGGCGTCGGACTGGTGCTGGCCCGCGGCGCCGTTGCCCTCGCGGACCGGCCGCGAGCGCTCGTAGCCGGGCAGGTCGAGCTGGTGCTCGCGCCCGCGGCGCTCCCCGGCGACCCCGTAGATGTTCTGCAGGTCGTGCGGGTCGCCCGCCACGGAGCGCAGCAGCCAGTTGCGCAGCTGGGCGGCCTCGCGGTCGTGGCCGTGGTCGAGCATGACCTCGAGGGCCATCGCCGCGTCCCGCAGCCAGGCGAAGCGGTGGTCCCAGTTGCGCTCCCCGCCGACGACGTCCGGCAGGGACGTGGTGGGGGCGGCCACCAGCCCGCCCGTCTCCTGGTGCATCAGGGCCCGGACCACGAGCAGGGAGCGCCGGACCACGTCCGAGCGCCGGGCCACGGCGTGGCCGCGGACCGGGACGATGTGCACCGGCTCGTCGCCCTCCACGGCGGGCGGGGCGTAGAGCCCGGACCACTCCTGCCACAGCTCCACCGTGCGGGTGAGCTGCTCGTTGACGTCGATCGGCGCCGGGGGCGTGCGGTGGGACGGGAAGTGGGTGAGGACGAAGTCCCGGGCCTGGCCGGCGGAGACGGTGAAGGTGCCGCGGTGGCGGCGCTCGTCGTCGTCGTCGGTGGACTCGGGCAGGGGCTCCCCGCGCAGCACGAGGGCGTCCGGGCCGGCCATGGCCACGAGCATGGGCGGCGCGGAGTCGCCCCCGCCGGGGTCCTCCTCCCCCTCGAAGCGGCTGACCCAGGGGACCACGGCGCCGTAGCCGAAGCGCACGCGCAGCTCGTGGTACATCTCGACCTCGCCCGTGAGCCCCTCCACGCGGCGGACCACGTCCGTGCGGGAGGTGAGGGGCAGGAAGTCGGTCACCCGCACGGAGCCGGAGTCGGTGACCCACACGGTCTGCAGGACGAACGTGTTCTCCACGTAGAACCGCTCGGCGACCTGGGCGTCGGCCTCGTCCTCGTCGAGGTCCTCGCCGCCGGCCGCGACCGTGCAGGCGGGGGCGAGCAGCCACCGCCCGTGGTCGGCCTCCCCGAGCAGGGCGCCGAAGACCGAGGGGGAGTCGAACCGGGGTGCGCACAGCCAGTCGATCGACCCGGTGCGGGAGACGAGCGGGCCCGTGCGCATGTTCGAGAGCAGGGCGTAGTCCTCGATCAGTGAAGCCATGCCTCAAGATTCCCACATCCGCGGCGACCGACCGGGCACAGGGCTGTCCACATACCCCCAAGGGGTATATAGTGGTCCGGGACGACCCGAGGAGGACCGGATGACGCAGACCCTGCCGCCGCACGGCTACAGTCACGACAAGGATGCCTGGCTCAAGCGGCTGCGCCGCATCGAGGGACAGGTCCGGGGCATCCACCGGATGGTCGAGGAGGACCAGTACTGCATCGACATCCTCACCCAGGTCTCCGCGATCCAGTCCGCGCTCAAGGCCGTGAGCCTGGGGCTGCTCGACGAGCACCTGAACCACTGCGTGGTGGGCGCCGTCGAGGCCGCCCAGGAGTCCGGGGACCTCACCCACATCGACGACAAGCTCCAGGAGGCGTCCGCGGCCATCGCGCGCCTGCTCAAGAGCTGACCCCCTGAACCACCGCACACCCCACCGACCCCCAGAGGAGACCGTCGTGCAGACCACCGTCAACGTGTCCGGAATGACCTGCGGCCACTGCGTCCTGTCCGTCACCGAGGAGCTCACCGAGCTGGAGGGCGTCGAGTCCGTCGACGTCGACCTCGTGGCCGGCGGGGTCTCCCCCGTCGTCGTGACCTCCACCCGCGAGCTGTCGGAGGACGAGATCAAGGAGGCCGTCGAGGAAGCGGGGTACACCGTTGCCTGACACCCGCACACCCGTCCCCGCCGAGGTCGCCGGGCCGCTGCGCACCCTGGAGCTCGAGATCACGGGCATGACGTGCTCCTCCTGCGTGAACCGGGTGGAGAAGAAGCTGGGGAAGCTCGACGGCGTCGACGCGTCCGTCAACCTCGCCCTCGAGACCGCCACCGTCCACGTGCCCGAGGGCGTGAGCGACGCCCAGGTCCTCGAGACGGTCGAGCAGGCCGGGTACGGCGCCACCCTGCGCAACGCCCCCGGGGACGACGACGCGTCCGCCCCGGAGCGCCCCGACGCCATGACGAAGGTCGCCGGGCGCGAGGCGTCGTCGCTGCGCTCGCCCGAGTCCCTGCGCCGGCGCCTGCTCGTGGCGGCCGCGTTCTCCGCCCCGGTGTTCGTGATCTCCATGCTGCCCGGCTTCCAGTTCCCGCACTGGGGCTGGGTGGCCGCGGCGCTGAGCCTGCCGGTCGTGACGTGGGCGGCGTGGCCGTTCCACCGCTCGGCCGCGGTCAACGCCCGGCACCTGGCCTCCACCATGGACACCCTCGTGTCCCTCGGCGTGACCGCCGCGTACCTGTTCTCGCTGTGGAACCTGCTGCGCGATCCCGGCATGACGGCCGGGGCGATGCCCGGCCACGCCATGGACATGAGCGGCCACCAGCTCTACTTCGAGACCGGTGCCCTCGTCACCGCGTTCCTGCTGCTGGGCCGCTACCTGGAGGCGCGGGCGAAGGCCCGCTCCGGCGAGGCGCTGCGCGCCCTGCTGGAGCTCGGCGCGAAGGACGCGGTGGTCCTGCGGGACGGCGTCGAGACGGACCTGCCCGCGGAGCAGCTGCGCCCGGGGGACCTGATCGTCGTGCGCCCCGGCGAGAAGATCGCCGCCGACGGCGTGGTCGTGGACGGCCGCTCGGCCGTGGACACCTCCCTGCTCACCGGGGAGTCCCTGCCGGTGGAGGTCGAGGTCGGCGACGCCGTCACCGGCGCCACGATCAACACCAACGGCCATCTGCTGGTCGAGGCCACCCGCGTGGGGTCCGACACCACCCTGGCCCAGATGGGCCGGATGGTGTCCCGGGCGCAGTCCGGCAAGGCCCCCGTGGCGCGGCTGGCCGACCGCATCTCGGGCGTCTTCGTCCCGGTCGTCCTGGTGCTGGCCCTGGCCACCCTGGCGGGCTGGCTCCTGCTGACCGGGGACGTCAACGCGTCCTTCGTGGCCGCGGTCTCCGTGCTCGTCATCGCCTGCCCCTGCGCCCTGGGCCTGGCCACGCCCACGGCCCTGCTCACCGGCACCGGCCGGGGCGCGCAGCTGGGGATCCTGATCAAGGGTGCCGAGGTGCTCGAGGACACCCGCACCGTGGACACCGTGGTGCTCGACAAGACGGGCACCGTCACGAGCGGCCGGCTCTCGGTCGCCGCCGTGACGCCCGTGTCCGGGTACTCCCGGGACCAGGTGCTGGACCTCGCGGCCACCGTGGAGCAGCACTCCGAGCACCCCATCGCGCGGGCCGTGGCCGAGGCCACCCCGCACCGGTTCCCGGTCTCCGGGTTCGTCTCGGCCCCCGGCGGCGGAGTGCGCGCGCGCGTGACGGACGGGATGCACTCCCGCTCGGTGGTGGTCGGGCGCACCACGTGGCTGGCCGAGAACGGCGTGCGCCTGGACGGCGCCCAGCTCGACGCCCTGCGCCGCGCCCAGGAGGGCGGGTTCACCACGATCCTCGTGGCCGTCGACGGCGCCCTCGTGGGCTTCGTCGACCTGCGCGACACCGTCAAGGAGGACGCGCGCGCGGCGATCGCCCGGCTCCGGGAGCTGGGGCTGCGGCCGCTGCTGCTGACCGGCGACAACGAGCCCGTGGCCCGGGCGGTCGCCGCGGAGGCCGGCATCGCCGCCGGGGACGTCGTCGCGGACGTCAGCCCCGAGGGCAAGGTCGCGGTGGTCCGCGACCTGCAGGACGAGGGGCGCGTGGTCGCCATGGTGGGCGACGGCGTGAACGACGCCGCGGCCCTGGCCCAGGCCGATCTCGGGATCGCGATGGGCGCCGGCACGGACGCCGCGATCGAGGCCGCCGACATCACGGTGGTGCGCAGCGACGTCGGCTCGGTGCCCACGGCCATCGCCCTGTCCCGCCGGACGCTGTCGATCATCAAGTCGAACCTGTTCTGGGCCTTCGCCTACAACACGGTGGCCATCCCCGTGGCCGCCGCCGGACTGCTCAACCCGGTGGTCGCGGGCGCCGCCATGGCCTTCAGCTCCGTGTTCGTGGTGCTGAACTCGCTGCGGCTGCGGCGCTTCGGGCGCTGAGCCGTCCGCACCACGCCGCCCGGCGCCGACCGGCCCGGACCCCGTCCGGACGCGCACGACGCCCCGGGGAGGACGAGGATCCTCCCCGGGGCGTCGTGCGCTGCGCCGGCCTCAGGCGCGCGGCGCGGCCGGTCCGTCGTCGTCCGTGCCGCGGCCCGGGCGGGGGCTGTCCGCGGCGGTCGTGCCGTCCGCGGCGGGGGCGCCCTCGGCGGCGGTGCCCTCGACGGGACGCCGGCCGAGGAGGTCCTCCCCCTCGGTGTCGGGCCGCACGCGCTGGCCGAACTCGGCCTCGCCGGCGGGCCGTGCGGCGGCCTGCCGCCGGGCCCGGGCCTCGGCGTAGAGCTTGGCCGAGGAGCGGTTGACGCCCGTGCCCTCGCCGAGGTGCGGGTCGTTGGGCTTCTCCACGATCATCAGCGTGGCGCTGATCACGAGCGTCACGATGAACGCGATGCCGGCGGCGATGAAGGCGAGGTCCAGGCGCAGGGCGTTGTCCGTGCCGCCGCTGGCGAAGATCCCGACGGCCACGAACGCGATCGCGGCGAGCACCGCCGAGAGGATCAGGGGGCCCTTGACGTCGGCCCGGGAGCCGCCTCTCGAGCCCTTGCGCTGTGCCACTGGTCCTCCTCGTGAACGGGTGTCCTCGGCAGGTCGGGGCCCTGCCGTGCGGTAGCCCAGTCTACGCCGTCCCCGAGGGGGCCCGGCCCCGGCGGTCCTCGTGCCGGAGGGTCAGGGCGGCCAGCAGGTGGGTGACGCCGATGACCACCGCGGCCGCGCCCACCACCCCGAAGATCGCCTTCGCCCCGAGGTCCACGACGAGCACGAGGCCCGTGGCGGCGAGGACCGTGGTGAGCCCGGCGATGGTCCAGTCGCGGCCCAGCGGGAAGCTCGTGCGGAACCTCAGCCCGAGGGCCAGCTCGGTGAGCCCGGCCAGACCCATGACGGAGCCCGCGTAGACCACGAGCCACGCGGGGGTGTCGGCGCCCAGGACCGTGAAGATTCCGCCGAGCAGGTACAGCACGCCGTAGGACTGGGGGATCTGCCGGGTGGGGCCCATGTCCACGTGGTCGTTGCCGTTGAGGCGCAGCTGCAGGAGCACGCTCGCCGCGCCCGTCAGCACGAGGTACAGCCCCACGCCCCAGGCCACCACGGGCAGCGTGGGCTCCTGCCAGAACACGGTCACGGCGCCGAAGACCAGGGCCACGAGCGCCCGCAGCAGCGTGGGCGCGAACAGGTCGCGGTGGATGCCGGTGCTCGGGTCGGGGTTCACGGTGCGCCTTTCGGGGAGCGTGCTGCGGGGAGAACCCCGGCGGAAGGGCCCCGGCGGGGACGCCCGCGGGGCACGGGTCAGTCTAGCGACCGGCGCCCCCGCCGGGCGCCGAGAGCACCCGGGCCAGCACGGCGAGGGCGTCCGGCAGGGCGTCGCCCGCCGGGGCGGCGCCGGTGGCGCCGAAGCCGACGACGACGCCGCGGCGGCCGCCCCCGGCGCCGTGCGCCCAGTACGAGCCCAGGGCCGCCACCCGCACGCCCGCGGCCGCGGCGCGGTCCACGACGTCCTGCTCCTCGAACGGCACCTCCCCGGTGAACTCCAGGACGGCGTGCAGACCGCCGTCCATGGGCACGGCCCGCACCCCGCGGACCTCCGCGAGGGCCTCGGTGAGCAGGTCCCGCCGGCGGCGGTACTCCCGCCGCATCCGGGCGGTGTGCCGGCGCAGCCCGCCCTCGGCGAGGTAGCGGGCCATCGCGTCCTGGGCCACCGCGGAGGCCGGGTTGCCCAGGTCCGTGCGCAGCCGCAGCAGGTCCTCCCGCAGGGCGGGCGGGGCCAGCAGGTAGCCCACCCCCAGGCCGGGCGCCAGCACCTTGGTGAAGGAGCCCAGGGTGGCCACGTGACCGCCGGCGCCGAGCAGCCGTCCCGGGGCGGGCGGCTCCGGGACCGTGCCCGGGGCGTGGTCGAGGGAGGACAGGGCGGGCAGCGGCTCGCCCACGTAGCGAAGCTCCGAGTCGTAGTCGTCCTCCACGATCAGCGCGTCGTGGGCGCGCGCCCAGCCGAGCAGCTCGAGCCGGCGGGCGGCGGGCATCGACGCCCCGAGGGGGTACTGGTGGCTGGGGGTCACGATCACGGCGTCCGGGGACCGGTCGATCTCCCACCGGCCCGGCCCGGACCACGCCCCGGACGGCAGCCGGGCGGGGTCCAGCCCCTGGTCGTCGATCGGCACCGGCAGCACCTCGTGGCCGAGACGCTGCGGCACCCGGCGCAGCGAGGGGTAGCCGGGGTCCTCCACCGCGACCCGCAGGCCCCGTCCGGCGTGACTCCCGAGCACGGCGAGCAGCAGCTGGAGACCGTCCCGCGCGCCCGCCGTGACGAAGAGGTCCTCGGGGTCCCGGACCACGCCGCGCATCAGCCGCAGGTGCTCGGCGATCTGCTCGCGCAGCGGCTCCGAGCCCTGGGCCGGGGGCGCCCCGGTGCCGGCCGCGGCCGCGGCGTCCCGCCACGCGGCGCGCCACTGCGGGGTGGCCAGCCGTGCGGTGTCGGGCCGCCCCGGCGTGAGGTCGATCATGGGCCGCTCCCGGGCCCGGCGCCGCGGCGGCACGGGCGGGCGCGGTCCGGGCCGCGCCGCCGGGGGCTCCGCCCGGGAGCGGGCCAGGTCCGGGTGGACCACCGTGGCTCCGTGGGTCGCGTGCAGGTACCCCTCGCCGTGGAGCTGGTCGTACGCGGTGACCACGGAGCCGCGGGAGATCCCCAGCCGGGCGGCGAGCCCGCGCGTCGAGGGCAGGGGGTCCCCGGGGCGCAGGGCCCCGGAGACCACCAGCTCCCGCAGCTGCTGGACGAGCTGGGCGGGCAGCGGCGCGGGATCGGCCCGGTCCACGCGCACGGGCAGCTCCACGTCGTGGGGGTGTCGCACCGGCCGGCTCCTCTCGCACCAGGACGTCAAGTGGTCCAACAGATTCTATCGATGGTGGACCTGTCGGTGGACCACTTACGGCGGGAGGATGGAGTCCATGACCGATCTGCAGACCACCCCTGCCCAGACCCCCGCCCGCACCACCGGCTCGGACGCGACCCCGCTGACCGGCTCCCCGCTCGTCAAGCGCGGTCTCGCCGACATGCTCAAGGGCGGCGTCATCATGGACGTCGTCACCGCCGAGCAGGCCCGCATCGCCGAGGACGCCGGCGCCGTGGCCGTCATGGCCCTCGAGCGCGTGCCCGCGGACATCCGGGCGCAGGGCGGCGTGGCCCGCATGTCGGACCCCGACCTGATCGAGGGCATCCAGGCCGCCGTCTCCATCCCCGTCATGGCGAAGGTGCGCATCGGCCACTTCGTGGAGGCCCAGGTGCTCGAGCACCTGGAGGTCGACTACATCGACGAGTCCGAGGTGCTCTCCCCCGCCGACTACGTCAACCACATCGACAAGCAGCGCTTCACCGTCCCGTTCGTGTGCGGTGCCACCAACCTGGGCGAGGCGCTGCGCCGGCTCGCCGAGGGCGCCGCCATGATCCGCTCCAAGGGCGAGGCCGGCACCGGCGACGTCTCCGAGGCCACCAAGCACATCCGCACCATCCGCGGCCAGATCGCCGAGCTGCAGGCCCTCCACGCGGTGTCCCCCGACGCCCTCTACGTGAAGGCCAAGGAGCTCGCGGCCCCCTACGACATCGTCCTCGAGGTCGCCCGCACCGGGAAGCTGCCGGTCGTGCTGTTCACCGCGGGCGGCGTGGCCACCCCCGCGGACGCCGCCATGATGATGCAGCTCGGCGCCGACGGCGTGTTCGTGGGCTCCGGCATCTTCAAGTCCGGCAACCCCGCGGCCCGGGCCCAGGCCATCGTGAAGGCCACCGCCTACTTCGACGACCCGGAGAAGATCGCCGAGGCCTCCCGCGGGCTCGGCGAGGCGATGGTCGGCATCAACGTGGGCGACCTCCCCGCCCCGCACCGGCTCGCGGAGCGCGGCTGGTGAGTTCCGCACCCCGCGTCGGCGTCCTCGCCCTCCAGGGCGGGGTCGCCGAGCACGCCGCGATGCTGCAGGAGCTCGGCGCCGAGCCCGTGCTCGTGAAGACGGCCGAGCAGCTCGCCGGACTGGACGCGATCGTGCTGCCCGGCGGGGAGTCCTCCACCGTGGACCGGCTGCTGCGGCTGTTCGGGCTGCGGGAGCCGCTGCGGGAGGCCGTCCTCGGCGGCCTCCCCACGCTGGGCACGTGCGCCGGGCTGATCCTGCTCTCCTCCGGCATCGAGGACCCCGCCCCCGGCCAGCAGACCCTCGAGGTCCTGGACGTCACGGTGGCCCGCAACGCGTTCGGCCCCCAGACGGCCTCCGAGGAGGTCGAGCTCGCCTGGGGCGACGACGGGGACGTGGTGCGCGCGGCCTTCATCCGCGCCCCCGTGGTGACCCGGGTCGGCGAGGGCGTCGAGGTCCTCGCCCGGCACCGGGGCGAGGTGGTCGCGGTGGCGAGCGGGGCCGTCGTCGGCATCTCGTTCCACCCCGAGCTGACCGGGGAGACGACGGTGCACCGGCACCTGCTCTCCCTCGTGGCCGCCCGGCGCGGACTGCCCGCCTGAGCGGTCCGCTCCCGTCTGAGCGGTCCGCCCCGTCGGCGGGTGAGGCGGACCGCGGGTCAGTCCTTCTTGCGGTTCGGGACCACCATCACGGGGCCCTCGCCGTCCTGGAGCACGGCCTGCGAGACCGAGCCCATGAGCAGTCCGCGGAACCCGCCGTAGCCGCGGCTGCCGACCACCACGAGCTCGGCCGACCTCCCCGCCTCGACGAGCTGGTCGGCGGGCCGGCCGGACAGGACGAACGTCTCGACGGCCAGGTCCGGGTGGTCCGCCCGGACCGAGTCCGCGACCTGGTCCACGAGGCCCTGGGCGGGTTCGGTGAGCTGCTCCCGCACGGCCCGGTCCAGGTCGGCGGAGCCCGTCGGCATGCTCAGCGTCTCCGGGACCACGGTGAGCAGCGCCAGGCCCAGGCCGTGCCGCACGGCGTAGCGGCCCGCCGCCAGGACGGCCGGGTTGTCCCGGCCCAGCCGGTCCACGCCGACCACCACGCGGCCCGAGAAGGGCCCGGAGTCGCTGCGGGCGGACCGCCCCCGGGAGTCCCCGGGGTCCGGGAGCACGATGACGGGGCAGCTCGCGTGCGCCGCGGCGGCGGCCGTGACCGAGCCGAGCCGGCCGCGCACCCCCCGGCGGCCGCGGCGGCCGAGCACCAGGGCCGCGGCGCTCTCCGCCTCGTGCACCAGCACCCCGGCCGCGTCCCCGCGCTCGACGACGGCGACCGCCTGCACCCCGGCGTCACGGCACCGCCCGACGGCGGTGCCGGCGATCTTGTCCGCCTCCTCCTCGATCGCCTCCAGGAACGGCCCGTAGAGACTGGGGTCCACGGCCACCGGCCGCCCCATGGAGACCACCACCCTGAGCTCGCCGGCGAGGGCGCCGGCCTCCCGGATCGCCCAGTCGAGGGCGCGCTCGCTGTTCTCCGAGCCGTCGTAGCCGACGACGATCTGGTCCGCCATGTGCCGCTGCTCCCTGCTCTCGCCGACGGGGTGTGGTGCTCAGGAACGGTGCGCGGGCACCACCATGACCGGGCCGGCGGCGTTCTCCAGCACCGCCTGGGAGACCGAGCCGAGCAGCAGCCCCCGGAAGCCGCCGATGCCGCGGGAGCCCACCACGACCAGGTCCGCGGAGTGGGTGGCGTTCATCAGGATGCGGGCCGGGCGGCCCACGAAGATGTGGTGCTCCACCGTCAGCTCGGGGTGCTCCGCGGCGATCTCGTCCGAGATCTGGGTGAGCTTCTGGTCGGCCTCGTGGAAGTACCGGGCCTGGTTGAACTCGTCCTGGAACCAGGAGGGCGTGCCGGAGAGGGCGCCGTTCACGGAGACCAGCGCCAGGGCCTTGCCGTGCTCCCGGGCGTACGCCACGGCCCTGCTCAGCGCCGGGCTGCGCGAGCCGAGCGCGTCCAGGCCCACGACCACCCGGCCGGTGAAGTCGATCCGGTCCGCCTTGACCGGCCCCTCCGCCTCGAGGGCGAAGTCCCCGGCGCTGCCGCCGCGCCGGTCGGTGTGCCGTTCGGTGTGCTTGCTCTCCGCGGCCTCGGGGACGATGATCACCGGGCACTTGGCGTGCGCCGCGACCGCGGCGGACACGGAGCCCAGCCGGCCGCGCAGCGCACCGCCGCGGCCGCGCTTGCCCATGACGACCAGGGCGGCCTCGCCCGACCGCTCCACGACGGCCTTGGCGGCGTCCCCGGCCGCCTCCACGACCTCCACGGGCAGTCCCGCCTGCTCCACGGCCTGCCGGGCCTCGGCCAGGTGCTCGGAGTTCTCCTTCATCACGGCCTCGGTGAACCGCATCTCGAGACCGGGGTCCCCGACCCCGATCACGGGGTAGGCGCCCAGCAGGCGCACCGTCAGCTCCTGCGCCCGGGCCTCCTCGAGGGCGCGATCGAGCGCGTGCCGGGCCTGGTCGGAGCCGTCGATGCCGACGAGCACCACGTTGTGCCCGGAGTCGGCGGCGGACTGGTTCTCTGCGCGGGGATCACTGTTCATGTCTGCATCGTAGGTGATCCACGCCACGATGCCCGGGTGCGCTCCCGGTTGTTACCGAGCGTTCCTGAGCAGCCAGGAGTCGCCGTGCGCGCGCAGCCCCAGGGTGAGGGCGCGAGCCCCCAGGTATCCGCCGGCGTAGGCGACCCACAGCCACACGAACCCGCCGGTCCCCGATCCCGCGCGGAGGGCCACGAGCGCCAGCAGCGGGGCGTAGACCACCAGGTTCAGCACCCCGGCCAGCGCCAGGTAGCGGGCGTCCCCGGCCCCGATGAGCACGCCGTCCAGGACGAAGACGTAGGCGGCCAGCGGCTGCCCGGCGGCCACCACCAGCAGGCCCGCCGCGAAGAGGGCCTGCACCCCGGGGTCGGGGCTGAGCAGGAAGCCCAGCCGCGTGCCGGCCAGGGCCACGACGAGCCCGGTCACCACGCCGAAGCCGAGCCCCCACAGCACGAGCCGGTTCATGAGGGCCCGGACCTCCCGGCGCTGCCCGGGGTCCGCGACGTCCCGGGCCCCCATGTCCCGGCCCAGCAGGGCCTGCGCCGCGATCGCGAGGGCGTCGAGGGCGAAGGCCAGGAAGTTGAACACCGTCATCACGAGCTGGTGCGCCGCGAGGTTCTGGGCGCCCTGGCCCGTGACCACCAGGACGGTCGCGAGGATCGCCACCCGCAGCGAGACGGTGCGGAGCATCAGCCAGGAGCCCACCGTGAGGTGCGCGCGCAGCCGCGGCCACGTGGTCGCGGGCCCCACCCCGTGCTCGCGGGCCAGCCGGCGGAGGATCCGGAGGTAGGCCAGGGCCATGGCCCACTGCACGGCGCTCGTGCCGATCGCCGCGCCGGCCACCCCCAGGCCCACTCCGTGGACGAGCAGCAGGTTCAGCCCCGCGTTGGCCGCGGCCCCGACCCCCGCGATGACCAGCGGGGTCCGGGTGTCCTGGAGCCCGCGCAGCACGCCGGTGGCCGCGAGCACCAGGAGCATCGCGGTCAGCCCGGGCAGGGACCAGTGCAGGTAGACCACGGCGTGCTCCAGGACCTCGCCGCGGGCCCCCATCAGCGCCAGCAGCGGGCGTCCCGCCGCCCAGCCCGCCGCGGACAGCAGCAGCCCGAGCCCGGCGGCCGTCCAGAGCCCGTCCCGGCCCACCGCCACGGCCTCCTGCAGCCGGCCCGCGCCGAGGTGCCGGGCCACCGCCGGGGTGGTGCTGTAGGCGAGGAAGACCATGAGCCCCACGACCGTCTGCAGCACCGCGGCCGCCACGCCCACGCCGGCGAGCTGGGGGGTGCCGAGGTGGGCGACGATCGCGGAGTCCGCCAGCAGGAACAGCGGCTCGGCCACGAGCGCGCCGAAGGCGGGGACGGCCAGAGCCAGGATCTGCCGGTTGAGGCCGCGGGGGCGGGAGGTCGTGGTCACCGGTCCAGGCTACCGATGCCGGCCCTCGGCCCCCTCCGGGCGGCGCGGCGCCCGGAGGGGATCGAGCCCGGAA
Organism: Kocuria oxytropis; assembly: GCF_040981195.1. Lineage (NCBI taxonomy): Bacteria > Bacillati > Actinomycetota > Actinomycetes > Micrococcales > Micrococcaceae > Kocuria > Kocuria oxytropis. Next base: position 468,631 of record NZ_JAVFXA010000001.1, read on the forward strand.
GGGCCGGTGCTCAGAAGGGGTAGTGCGGGACGTCCGGGCTGATCGTGATCCACTGGGTCTCGGTGAACGCGTCGATGTTGGCCGTCGGCCCCCCGAAGCGGGAGCCGGTGCCCGAGGCGCCCATGCCCCCGAAGGGGGCGTTGGCCTCGTCGGCGACCGTCATCTCGTTGATGTGGATCTTGCCGGACCGGATCCGGTCGGCGATCTTCATGGCCTCGCCGACGTCCCCGATGATGGACACGGAGAGCCCGTACTCGGAGGCGTTGGCGTACTCCACCGCCTCCTCGGCGCTGGACACCTTCATCACGGGCGCCACCGGCCCGAAGATCTCGTCCTTCCAGGCCGTCATCTCGTGGGTGAGGTCGGCGAGCACCGTGGGCCGGTAGAACAGCCCGTCGTGGGAGCCGCCGGCGACCACCCGGGCACCGGCGATGGCCGTCTCCTGCACGATCGCGTCGATGGACTTGAGCTGGCGCTCGTCGATGATCGGTCCCATGTGCACGGGCCCCTCGGCGGGGTCCCCCACCACCAGGGCCTCCGCCTTGGCCGCGAGCTTGTCGACGTACTCGTCGTGCAGGTCCTCGTGCACCAGGTGGCGCCCGGTGGTCATGCAGATCTGCCCCTGGTGGAAGAAGGAGCCCATCGCCCCGACCCCGGCCGCCAGGTCCACGTCGGCACCCGGCAGCACGATGACCACGTTGTTGCCGCCGAGCTCCAGGTGGGCGCGCTTGAGGTGCTGCGCGGCGGCCGCGCCCACGTGCCGGCCCGCCGCCGTGGACCCGGTGAAGGACACGACGTCCACCTGCGGGGCCTCGACCGCGGCGGCCCCCACGTCACCGCCGCCCGGCAGCAGCTGCAGCACCCCGGGCGGCAGCCCGGCCTCCTCGAACACGCGCATGATCAGCGCGCCGCCGGTGACCGAGGTGCGGGGGTCCGGCTTGAGCAGCACCGCGTTGCCCAGGGCCAGGGCGGGGGCCACGGAGCGGATCGAGAGGATCAGCGGGAAGTTGAACGGCGAGATGACCGTGACCACCCCGGCCGGCACCCGGCGGGACAGCGACCAGTGCGGCGCGTCGGAGGGCAGGTACTCCCCGTGCGGGTGGGTGGGCAGCGCCGAGGCCTCGTAGCACTCGGCGGCGGCGACCGAGGCCTCCAGCCCGGCCTTGGGCTGGATCGCCCCGGTCTCCCGGACCACCCAGTCCATGACCTCCTCGACGTGCTCCTCGAACAGCAGACCGGCGCGGCGCAGCACCGCGGCGCGCTCGGAGGGCTTCAGCGCCGCCCACTCCCGCTGGGCCGCCTCGGCCTTCTCCGCCGCCTCGTAGACGTCCTCGGGAGAGGCGAAGCCGATCCGCCCCAGGGTCTCGTCGGTCGACGGGTTCGTCACGTCCTCGGCGCCGCCGCGGCCGTCGCGCCACCCGTTGACGTAGATCTTTCCGGTCCACACCGTCGTGTCCAGCAGTGCCATGGGTCGAACTCCTCGGGATCCGGCCGCGGATCGGACCGCCGGACGGCGGGGTGATCCACGGCACACGTGCAGTGGGGATTATTCTGCGCCTTCCTGGGAGCGGGCCCGGAGCGGGCGCGCCGTTCGGGCTCACACCCCCCGGAGGCGGTCCATCTCCCGGCGGTCCTTCTTGGTGGGCCGCCCGGCCCCCCGGTCCCGCCGCGGGACGGCCGCGTGCAGCGCGGGAGGAGGGGGCGGGCTGTGGTCCACGTAGGCCGTCGCGGCGACCGGCGCCCCGACGCGCTTGGTCAGCAGCTGCACCACCTCGAGGACCTGCTCGTGGCCGGGCCGGCGCACCGCGACCCGCTGGCCGGGGCGCACGGGCTGGGCGGCCTTGACCGAGGTGCCGTCGATCTTCACGTGACCGGCACGGCACGCGGCCGTGGCGGCGGAGCGGGTCTTGAACACGCGCACCGCCCACAGCCACACGTCCACGCGCACGCTCGCGGGCGCCTGCGGCGCGCTCATCGGCGCTCCTGACGGCGTCGGTGCGGGTCCTCGGTGCGGGTCATGGGCCCATTGTGCCGAATCCGCGGCCCGCGGCGGGCCCCCGGCCGTCCGCGCCCGGCTCCCCGCGGCCGCACGGGCCCGGGCGGCCGCCGGACCCGAAGCCGCCGGCCGCCCGGGTCCGGCGCCCGCGGCGGGCCGAGCCGGCGGTGTCGCCCGCAGTGGGGACAGATGATCGGCTACCGATCAGTGGTGTGCAACATCCCGGAGCGCCCGGAGCACCTACACTGAGGCACATTCACCGGCGGGCCGCCCACCGGGCAGGACGCCGTGCCGGCGGCCGCGGCCCGCCACCTCCCGAGGGAAGGACAGATCCATGAAGAGCAGGTTCCACGGGGCAGCGACCCTGTCCGTGCTGGCCGTCTCCGCGCTGGCCCTGAGCGCGTGCACGAGCACCGGAGGAGGCGAGCAGGGCTCCGGCGAGGGCGAGGGCGAGGTGAACCTGATCAGCTCCGGGACCCTCACGGTCTGCTCGGACATCCCCTACGCCCCCTTCGAGTACGTCGAGAACGGCGAGACCGTGGGCTTCGACATCGACCTGGTGAACCGGATCGCGGAGGACCTGGGCGTGGAGACCAACGTCATCACCACGCCCTTCGAGGCCATCGAGACCGGCTCCGCGCTGGACACCGACCAGTGCGACCTCGCCGCGTCCGGGATGACCATCACGGAGGAGCGCGAGTCGGTGATGGACTTCTCCGAGCCCTACCTCGACGACAACCTCGCCCTGCTCGTGGCGCCGGACTCCGGCATCCGGTCCGTGGCCGACATCGAGGGCCAGCGCGTGGGCGTGCAGCAGGCCACCACCGGCGAGGACTACGCCCGGGACAACGGGGCGGACGTCGTCCAGTACGAGACCTCCTCCCTGATGATCCAGGGCCTCAACACCGACGACGTCAAGGCCGTGCTGGGCAACATCTCCGTGACCGGCCCCGCCATCGCGGACAACCCCGAGCTGCAGCTCGTCGAGGAGATCGAGACCGGCGAGCAGCTGGGACTGGCCGTGAAGACGGGCAACACGGCCCTGCTGGAGCAGGTCAACGAGTCGCTGGCCACCATGGAGGAGGACGGCACCCTCGCCCAGCTCGAGGCCGAGTGGCTGGGCACCGCGGACTCCGAGGGCACGGACGCCTCGGCGAGCCCGGAGCCGTCCGCGAGCTGAGCCGCCGGAGACACCCGCCGGTCGGGTGTGACGAGCACCACGGACGCCGTGGCCCGCGCGAGGCGGGCCACGGCGCCGTCGTCCGTAGGCTGGATCCGGGCCGGCCCCGCCGCCCGGCGCCCTGCGCCCCGCGACGACGACAGGGGAAGCCCCGTGACCACCGACTCCGGCCTCGAGCTGCAGCACGTCCACCCCGGTGTCCGCCCGCAGGACGACCTGTACCGCCACGTCAACGGCGGATGGATCGAGGCGCACGAGCTGCCGGGCGACCGGGCGTTCGACGGCGCCTCGGCGATCCTCACCGACCTGAACACGCAGCGCGTGCACGAGATCGTGCAGGAGGCCCCGGCCGGGTCCCGGATGGGGGTGCTGTACCGCTCCTTCCTCGACGAGGACGAGATCGAGCGGCGCGGGCGGGCCGCCCTGGACCCGGACCTCGCGGTGCTGGACGCCGCCCGGGACAAGGAGGGCCTCGCCCGCGCGTCGGGGGCCCTGCACCGCACCGGTGCGGACGGGCCGCTGTCCTTCTTCGTGGAGAACGACTCCCGGGACTCGTCCCGCTACTCGTTCTTCCTGTGCCAGAACGGGCTGTCGCTGCCCGCGGACAGCTACTACACGGATCCGCAGCACGAGCGGCTGCGCACGGCGTTCACCGCCCACGTCGCGGCGATGCTCGAGCTGGCGGGCCTGCCGGAGCGCTGGGGCACGGCCGCCGGGGACGCCGCGGCGGCCGTGCTCGGCATGGAGACGCAGCTCGCCGCCGCCCACTGGGACACCGTCGCCGCGCGGGACGTCGAGGAGATGTACAACCCCGTGGACGTGCCCGGCCTGGAGGCCCTGGCGCCCGGCTTCCCGTGGACGGCGTGGCTGGAGGGCCTCGTCCCGGAGCACGGCGCGGCGCTCGTCGACCGGGTCATCGTCCGCCAGCCCTCCTTCGTGGCGCAGCTGGGCCGGCTGTGGCAGGAGTGGTCGCCGGAGCAGATCCGGATCTGGCAGTCGTGGCGGATCGTGTCCAAGCGCGCCCCGTTCCTGCCCCGGCCCTTCGTCGAGGAGAACTTCCGCTTCTACAGCACCGCCCTGTCCGGGATCACCCGCCCCCGCCCGCGATGGAAGCGGGCCGAGTTCCTGGTCACCCGGGTGCTGGGCGACGACGTGGCGCGCGAGTACGTGGCCCGCTGGTTCCCGCCGGCGCACAAGGCGCGGGTGGAGCAGCTCGTGGCGCACCTGCTGGCCGCGTACCGGGAGCGGATCTCCCGGCTGGAGTGGATGTCGGAGGCCACCAGGGCCCGGGCCCTGGAGAAGCTGTCCACGTTCCGGGTCAAGGTCGGTCACCCCGGGACCTGGCGGGACTACTCCTCCCTGGAGCTGGATCCGGCGGACCTGCTCGGCAACGTGCGGGCGGGGCTGGCGCTGGAGCACGACCGCACCGTGCGGAGGATGGGCACCCCCGTGGACCGCGGGGAGTGGTTCCTCTACCCGCACTGGGTCAACGCCTACTTCCACCCGGTGCTCAACGAGGTCGTCTTCCCGGCCGGGATCCTGCAGCCGCCGTACTTCGACATCGACGCCGACGACGCCGTGTGCTACGGCGCGATCGGCTCCGTGATCGGCCACGAGATCGGCCACGGCTTCGACGACCAGGGCGCCAAGTACGACGCGCAGGGCCATCTGGAGAACTGGTGGACCGACGAGGACCGGGCGGAGTTCGCCCGGCGCACCGCGGCGCTCGTGGCGCAGTACGACACCTGCACCCCGCAGGGGCTGGACCCGGAGCGGCACCGCGTCAGCGGGGCCTTCACGGTGGGCGAGAACATCGGGGACCTGGGCGGGCTGGAGATCGCCCTGGTGGCCTACCGGATGTCGCTGGCCGAGCGGGGCCTGGACCAGGACAGCGCGCCGGTGCTCGACGGCCTGACCGGCGCGGAGCGCTTCTTCTACGCCTACGCGGCGCTGTGGCGCTCGACCGCCCGGGAGCAGGAGCTGGTCAACCGGCTGGCCACCGACCCGCACGCCCCGGCCGAGTTCCGCTGCAACCGGGTGGTGCAGAACATGGCCGCGTTCCACGACGCCTTCGGCACGCGCCCCGGCGACGGCCTGTGGCTCCCCCCGGAGGACCGCGTCACCATCTGGTGACCCCGCGAGACCCCCTCCCCCGCGAGAACCGCCCCGCGAGATCGCAGCTCTCGGCGACCGGGGCGTGCCGGGTCGCCGAGAGCTGCGATCTCGCGGCCACCGTCAGTCCAGGACGGGGAGCTCGGTGGTCTCGAAGCGTTCCCGGAAGAAGGCCGGGTTGCGCCGGTACTGGACGAGCATGACCGCCACGCCGAGCAGGAGGATCCCCACGCCCAGGAGGAAGACCAGGCCCACGCCCCCGATCTGCGAGCCGGAGCCGTACTCCGGGTCCATCGAGTCGTAGGCCGTCTGCCCGAAGAACACCAGCAGCAGGATCCCGCCGAGCAGCGGCGCGACGAACTTCGTGAACACGTTCTTCGGCCCGCGGAACCACTCGCGCCGGAAGTACCAGACGCAGGCGAGGGCGGTGACCCCGTAGTAGAAGCAGACCATCATGCCGAGGGTGGTGATGGTGTCCCAGAGCACGTTCTCCGAGACCACCCGCATCACGGCGTAGAAGCCCGCCGAGATCACCGCCGCCGCGACCGTCGCGTAGCCCGGGGTCTGGAACCGCGGGGTGACCCGGGCGAACTTCGGGGGCAGCGCTCCGTAGTAGCCCATGGCCAGCATCGTGCGGGCCGGGGAGACGAACGTGGACTGCAGGGAGGCCGCCGAGGAGGAGAGCACCGCGAGGGACATCAGGATCGCGAAGGGGCCCATCACGGGGCCGGCCAGCGCCGCGAAGATGTTCTCCTGGATCTCCTCGTTGCCCATCCCCAGCCCCTGGTCGGAGACCCCGGAGAACGTGAGCACCGCGAGGGCGATGGTCATGTAGAGGGCGACGATCACGAAGATCGTGGTCAGGGCGGCCTTGCCGGGGGTGCTGGCGGCCCCCGTGGTCTCCTCGTTGATGGTGAGCACCACGTCCCAGCCCCAGTAGATGAACACGGACAGGGACACGCCCGCCGCGAACGCGGAGAAGGACTCGACGCCGAACGGGTTGAACCACTCGGCGCGCACGGTCAGTCCCTCGTAGGCGGTGCCGGCGGCCACGTGGCCGAAGGCCGCGACCGAGAACCACAGGAGCACGACCGCCTGGAACGCCACGAGCACGTACTGGAACGCCTTGGTGGTCTCCATCCCGCGGTAGGAGATCCAGGCGGCCAGGGCCACGAACACGAGACACGTGGCCACGTTGACGGGCACGTTGCGGGTGAGCTCGGCGATGGCGTCGTTGCCAGTGATCTGGGCGAGGGCGAGATAGAGGAAGTCCACGGCCACGCCCGCGAGGTTGGAGAGCACCAGGATCGTGGCGGCCAGCAGGCCCCAGCCGCCCATCCAGCCCAGCCACGGGCCGAAGGCCTTGGAGCCCCACGTGAAGGTGGTGCCCGAGTCCGGCATCGCGCGGTTGAGCTGCTGGTAGCCGAAGGCCACGAGCAGCATGGGGATGAAGCCCACGAGGAAGATCGCCGGCAGGGAGGTGCCGACCTCTGCTGCGGTGGGGCCCAGGGCGGCGGAGAGGGTGTAGGCCGGGGCGATGCAGGAGACGCCGATGACCACGGAGCCGAGCAGCCCCACGGCGCCCTTGCTGAGACCCTTGTCGGTGCCGGTGCGCGCCGGCGCCTGGATGTCCGATGCGCTCATGACGCGTCCTCCTCGGTGCGGTCCGGGCGAGGCACGACGACCATCGGCACCGGGATGTGCTTGAGCAGCCTGGCTGCGGTGGAGCCCAGGAAGATCTGCCGCCCCTGGGCGAGGCGGGACGAGCCGATGAGCAGGAGGCCGCCGGGAGCCCAGTCGACGTCCCGGGCGGCCTTCTTCAGGGTCCGCCCGGCGGCGACCCGCACGCGCACGGGCCGGCTGCGGCGGGCCTCGTCCGCGGCGGCCTCGAGGTGCTCCTCGACGCGCCGGCGGACCTGCTCGGCCGTGCCCGGGTCGGCGGCCTCCCCCTCGAGGAAGGAGATGAGCTCGAGGTCCAGGGCGGAGTGCTCGACCGCCCGGACGGCCTCCCGGATGACCTGGTGCGCCCCGGGACGGGTGCCCACGGCCACGGACAGCCGGGTGAGCGGGACGTCGCCGGGGTACCGGCGCGGGGCGAGGGCCACGGGCACGGGCGAGCTGTGCAGCAGCGCGTCGACCACGGGCCCGGCCGAGAACCGTCCCGCCCCGGTGCCGGCGCCCACCACGATCAGCTGCGCACCGAGCTCCTCGGCGGCCCGGACGAGGCCCGCGGCCACGGAGTCGTCCTCCCGCAGGTGCGTGCGGGCGACGACGTCCTGTGGCACGAGCTGCGCGGCCTCCCCCAGCCACGTGCGGGCCTGCTGCCGCACGACCGGGGCGACGTCCCCGACCGGAGGGTAGACCTGCTGGTAGGGGCTGTCCGTGCGCAGCACGAGCACGATCTCCAGCTCCGCGCCGAAGGCCCGGGCGATCGCCGCCGCGAGCCGGACGGCGTCCTGGCCCCGCCGGCCCCCGTCGACGCCGACGACGCAGCGCCCCGGCCGGTCGCCGTTCACCGCCCGGCTCCCTGCATGACCGCGGCGGGTGCGGCGCCCAGGACCTCGGCGGCGGCGAGCCGGCCCTGGCGCAGGGCGCCGTCGACGTGCTGGTAGCCCTCGGCGGCGAGGTCGGAGCAGGCCCAGCGGAGGGGGCCCACCGGGGTGCGCTGGTGGGCGCCGTAGCGGTGCAGGCCGCCGAGGTCGTAGCTGGCGGCGTAGGCGCCGCGGGTCCACTCCTCGGAGCCGAAGTCGGACTCGTAGTAGACCACCGGGTCCAGCGCCTCCTCCCCCAGGTAGTGGGAGAACGACTCGAGGATCCGCCGCCGGCGCTCCTCGGCGGGCAGCGCGAAGAGCTCGTCGGCCTTCTCGTCCGAGACGAAGCCGACCAGGGTGCCGCGGGGGTCCCCGTGGTTGGTGTTGTCGTAGACCTCCTGGGACAGCTCGTGGGCGCCGAAGCCGGTGCCGGACAGGCCCTTGTCCCGCCAGAAGGGGGTCTCGTAGACGGCGTGGACCTTGATCACGAGGCCCAGCGACTGGTGCTGGTGCATCTGGTGCTGCAGCCGCGGCAGGGGCGGCTCGAAGGAGATCCGGGAGTAGAGGTTGGGCGGGACGGCCACGACCACGTCCTTCGCGACCACGGTGAGCCGGTCCGACCAGACGGTCACGGGGGTGCCGGGGACGTGCTCGGCGTAGGTGTCCTCCGGCCCGCCCCACCGGATCGTGCGCACCGGGGTGTCCAGGAACACGACGTCCGGACCGAGCTGGGCCGCCATGGCCTCGGAGACGGACTGCATGCCGCCGACCACCCGCCGGTCGAGGATGAAGTCCTCGTCCACGAGGTTCGAGAAGGACCCGGCGGAGGCGGCCATGAGCACGGCCTGCAGCGCCGAGAACGCGTGCGCCGGCTTGGTGAGCATCCCGCCGGCCACGAAGATGCCGATGTTGTTGCAGGCGGCCTCGTCGTCGGAGTGCTTCCGCAGCCAGTGGTGGAAGGAGACCGTGTCCAGCTCCCGCGCCGCCGGGTGCGCCCACGGCTCGGTGACGCCGAGCTCGTCCACGAGGCCGTCCAGGAGCGCCACGAGCTTCTCCATCTCGGCGGTCGTGGACTCCCCCGCCGGGAACATCGACCCGGTGTAGGTGTGCCGGGTGCCGTCCGGGGCCAGGTAGACGGACTCGCCCTCGCGGTAGCGCTGGAAGGTCTCCAGGCCGAGCTCCTCGACCAGCGCCAGCAGCTCGGTCTGGTCCGGGGAGATCCACTGCCCGCCGATCTCCAGGAACGCGCCGTCGACCGTCTTCGACCAGGTCCGCCCGCCCACGCGGTCGCGGGCCTCGAGGACGGCCACGGAGCGGCCGGCGGCGGCGAGCGTGCGGGCCGCCATCAGCCCGGCGGGCCCGGCCCCGACGACGACGACGTCGCGCTCGAGCGCGGTCTCGCTGCCCAGGGTGCGTTGATCGGTCACTGTGCTCTCCTTCACGCTAAAATGAACTCCATTCATTAAGCGCGGGCGCACGGCCGCCCGTCAAGACCTGCGGCGGAAAATGCTCCGGGAACCCGGCGGCGGGACGCTACTTCTTGGTCCGCCGGCTCCCGGCGTGCCAGTCCTCCTCGATCCCGGGGCCGTCCGGCGGGACACCGAGGCCTCGCAGCCGGGGCTGCTCCCGGAGGCTGCGCTTGAGCTCGGCGAAACCGGGGAAGCGGGCGAGGGCCACCACGTGGTCCCACAGCTCCACCGCCTCCTCCTCGGCGGGCAGGCGGCTGATGACGGGACCGAAGAAGGCCACGCCCTCCGGCGGCTCGAAGTGGATGATGGGGGTCCCCACGTCCCGGCCCGTGAGCGCCAGCGCCTCGTCCGTCTCCGCGCGGACCACGGCGTCCCACGTCTCGTCCTCGAGGGCGCCGGCGAGCTCCGCCGGGAGTCCTGCGGCCGCGAGGACCGGCTCGAGGAAGGCCGGTGCGGCGCGGCGGTCCTGCCCGGGCGCCTCGGGGCCGGGCGCGGGGTCGGCGTCGAAGGTGCGCGCCCCGATCTGCTCGTACAGCCGCCCGACCGCCTCGCGCCCGTGCTCCGCGCGGGTCCGGGCGGCCACGCGCAGCAGGCGCAACCCCGCGGTGTGGGACGCCTCGTACTCCGGCGGGAACCACGCGCCGTAGTCCACGTGCTCGTTGAGCAGGCGCAGGGAGATGAACCGCCAGTCCACCCGGTACGGCCGGCGGGCCGTCACCGTGCGGACCCACCTGCTGGTCAGCCACGCGAAGGGGCACGTCGGATCGAAGTAGAAGTGGATGTCGGCGCTGCTCACCGCCCACACGCTAGGACCCGGCCGGGCGGCGGTCAAGGACACGGCCACCGGGCCGCCGCCCTAGACTCGGAGGTGACCGCCCGACCCCGCGACCCGGCGCCTCCCGCCCGGGAGCCCGCGGCACCGACCACAGGAGGACCCGCCCATGGCTCCCGCCGGCCCCGCTCCCCGGCGGCGCGGTCGTCCGCGCCAGCCGGTGCTCTCCGAGGACCGGATCACCCGGGCCGCGATCAAGATCGTCGCCACCCGGGGCTACCAGCACCTGACGATGACGGAGCTGGCGCGGGAGCTGAAGGTCTCCACCTCGGCGCTGTACAACCACACGCCCTCGAAGCGCGAGGTGCTGATCCGGGTCCAGGACGCGATCAACCAGGGCATCGACCGCTCCGCCTTCGGCACCCTGCCCTGGGACCAGGCGCTCGAGCGCTGGGCGCGGTCCTACCGCGACTGCTACGCCCAGCACACCGCCATGATCCCGATCATGGCGGTCCTGCCGGTCGCGAACTCCCCGCACACCCTGCAGATGTACGAGACCGTCGCCTCGGGCCTCGCGGACGCGGGCTGGGAGGGGGCGGGCATCGCGGACGTGATCGTCTCGATCGAGTCCCTGGTCTTCGGCGCCGCCTACGACGCCACGGCGCCCGCCGACATCTTCGACCCCGGGGAGCGCTCGGACCTCGCCCCGGTGTTCGCCGACGCCGTGCGGGCGCGGCCCGCGGACGCGGCCGCGGCGGCGGAGGAGGCCTTCGACGTGGCCCTCGGCGCCATGCTGGACGGCTTCCGGCTGCGCCTGGCAGCCGCGCAGGACCGGAGATCCGCGGGGGGCTGAGCCGTCCCGCCGCCGGGCCCGCTCAGGAGTCGAGCGCGTGCATCACGTGCTTGACCTGGGTGTACTCCTCGACCGAGTAGAGGGAGAGGTCCTTGCCGTAGCCGGAGTCCTTGAACCCGCCGTGCGGCATCTCCGAGATGAGCATGACGTGGGTGTTGACCCACACGCAGCCGAACTCGAGCTCCCGGGAGACCCGCATGGCCGTGCCGTGGTCGGAGGTCCACACGCTCGAGGCCAGGGCGTAGTCGACCCCGTTGGCCAGCTCGAGGGCCTCCTCCTCCGTGCCGAAGGGCTGCACGGTGAGCACGGGGCCGAAGGTCTCCTCCTGGACGAGCGCGTCGTCCTGGTGCACCCCGGTCACCACCGTGGGCTCGAAGAAGTAGCCGGGGGAACCGTCCACCGGCCGGCCCCCGGTGACCACGCTCGCGTGCTCGGGCAGCTCGGCGAGCTTGCGGCACACGTCCTCGAAGTGCCGGGCGTTGTTGAGGGGCCCGTAGAAGTTCTTGGACTCGTCCGGGTCGCCCGTCACCACGTCCCGGGCGGCCGCGGCGAGCAGGCGCACGAACTCGTCGTGGGCGCTGTCCTGGACGAGCACGCGCGTGACGGCGGTGCAGTCCTGGCCGGCGTTGAAGGTGCCGAACTCCACGAGCGCCTTCGCGGCGGCGGGCAGGTCGGCGTCCGCGAAGACGACCGCGGGCGCCTTCCCGCCGAGCTCCAGGTGGCCGCGGGTGAGGTTCTGCGCGGCGGCGAGGGCCACGGCGCGGCCGGCGCGCACGGAGCCGGTGATGGAGACCATGGCGGGGGTCCGGTGCCCGGCCAGCAGCGCACCCGTGGAGCCGTCGCCCAGCAGGACGTTGACCACGCCGGGCGGGAAGATCCCGTCGACGAGCCGGGCCAGCACCAGGGTGGACTCCGGGGTGGTGTCCGAGGGCTTGAGGACCACGGTGTTGCCGGCGGCCAGCGCGGGGCCCAGCTTCCAGATCGCCATGAGCAGCGGGTAGTTCCAGGGCGTGACCTGCGCGACGACGCCGACCGGCTCCCGCCGCACGTAGGACGTGTGCCCGCTCAGGTACTCCGCCGCGGCCTTGCCCTCGAGGGTCCGGGCGGCCCCGGCGAAGAAGCGCAGGTTGTCGGCGCCGGCGGCGACCTCCTCGTCGGCGATCATCTGCCGGGGCTGACCGGTGTTGCGGTGCTGGGCGTCGACGAGCTCGGCGCTGTGCGCCTCGAGCGCGTCCGCGAGCCGGAGCAGCAGCAGCTGGCGCTCGCCCGGCGTGGTGCGCTTCCACGTCCGGAACGCCGCGCGGGCGGCGGCGAAGGCCCGGTCCACGTCCGTGGCGTCCGAGACCGGGGAGACGGCGACCGTCGTGCCGGTGGTGGGGTCGACCACGTCGATCCGGCCGGTGCCGTGGGCCTCGACGAAGGCGCCGTCGACGTAGTTCTGCAGGACGTCGCTCATGGTGGTTCCTCTCCGGGGACGAGAACGGGATGCCTGTCACTCTAAATGACCGTGGTTCATTTCAATAGGGTCCGGTGTGACCGGGGACACCGGCGGGCGGTGGACCGGCCCCCGGTGCGACGTCCGCGCCGGGGGCACCACCCCGCGGTGCCCCTCTGCCCCGCGGCACGGTGGCGCCGTAGCATGGTGGTGCAGGACACCCGTCCGCCCGGGTCGCCGGGCGGACCTTTGGAGGGCGAGCAGATGAGACGACCCCGGCCCGACACCCCCGGCCCCGGCCAGGAGTCCGTGTGGGACTACCCGAGACCACCGCGCACGGAGTCCAGCCGGGAGCACGTGGAGGTGTGGCTGGGCGGCGCGCGCATCGCCTCCACCATCTCCGCGCTGCGGGTGCTCGAGACCAGCCACCCACCGACCTACTACCTGCCCCGCGAGGCCTTCGCCGCGGGCGCCCTGGTCCCGTGCGAGGGGAGCTCGTGGTGTGAGTGGAAGGGCGCGGCGGCGTACTTCGACGTGCACGGCGGGGAGCGCACCGCCGCCCGTGCGGCCTGGACCTACCCCGCCCCCACGCCCGGCTTCGAGTCCCTGCGCGGGCACGTGGCCCTGATGCCCGGACTGATGGACCGGTGCCTCGTGGCCGGGGAGCAGGTGCTCCCGCAGGAGGGCGGGTTCTACGGGGGCTGGATCACCTCCCGGGTGACCGGCCCGTTCAAGGGCGCCCCCGGCAGCCGGGGCTGGTGAGCCCGCGATGCGCCGCGCCGCCCGGCTCGCGAGCCTGCTGGTCCTGCTGCTGCTGACCCCGGCGTGCGCGCCGTCCGGTCCCGCCGGGGCCTCCGGGACTCCCGGAGGCGCCGAGGCGTCCGGGACGAGCACGGGCTCAGCGGCCGCCCCGGAGGCACCGGCCACCCCGCCCGCGCCGGGGCCCGCGGATCCCCCGGCGTCCGCAGGTGCGCCGGAGCCTCCGGAGGACGCGGAGGACGCGCTGGTGATCGAGGTCGCCCACGTCGGGGGCTTCTCCACCCCGGAGTGGCTGGCCGCCCGGCTGCCGCTGGTCAGCGTGCACGCGGACGGCCGGGTCATCACGCAGGGCCCGCAGATCGAGATCTTCCCGCCGCCCGCCCTGCCCGCGCTGCAGGTGCAGCGCGTCGACCGGGACGCCGTCGCGGTGCTGGTCGACCGGGCGCTGCGCGCGGGCGTCGGCGAGTCCTCGGACCTCGGCAGCCCGCCGGTGGCCGACCTCCCCTCGACGCGCTTCACCGTGGTGACCCCGGAGGAGACCGTCGTGCGGGAGGTGTACGCCCTGGGGGCCGGGACGCCGTCCGGACCGGGCGGACCGCCCGGGGAGCCGCCGACCGGCCCGGGCAGCGGCCTGACCGCCGAGCAGCTGGCCGCACGGGCCGAGCTGCAGTCGCTCGTCCGGGAGCTGAGCGACCCGGCCTCGGTGCTGCCCGGGGACGCCGTGGGCGAGCAGGAGGTCTACGTCCCGGAGGCCGTCGCCGGCGTGGTCACCGAGTGGCGGGACCCGCAGGACGGCCGGGAACGGCGCCCGGTGCCGTGGCCGGGGCCGCCGCTGCCCGGGGAGCCGCTCGAGCCGCGGCTGGGGCTGAGCTGCGTGGTCGCCACGGGCGAGCAGGCCCGGGCCGTCCTGGACGCCGCCGGCTCGGCCGACACGCAGACGCCCTGGCTCTCCGAGGACGGCGAGCGCTGGTCGGTCACGTTCCGGCCGCTGCTGCCCCACGAGGAGGGCTGCGGAGATCTCGCGGACTGGTGAGCAGGCACCGGTGTCAGCCGGCCGAGGACGGGCTGTGCCGGCGCCCCGGCCGCCCTCCGGCGGGATCCTCCGCGTCCTCCGCCCAGGGGCGCAGCCGCACGAGGGCCAGGGCCGCGAGGGCGACGACCACCGCGACCCCCACGTAGAGCTGCGTGGGCGTCCAGCCGGTGTCCAGCAGCGCGCCGACCGCGATGGGCGCCAGGATCGCCCCGGCCCGGCCCACGCCGATGCCCCAGCCCACCCCGGTGGTCCGGATGCCGGGCTCGTAGGTCATCGGCGCCACGGTGTAGAGCCCGGCGATGCAGCCGTTGATGAGCATGCCGACCACCACGCCGGACGAGAATGCCAGCAGGGGCACGGACGTCGTCGTGATGAACAGCACGAGGGTCACCGCGGAGAGCACGGTGAAGGCCATCAGGGTCAGCCGCTCGTCCCACCGGGTGGTCAGGGCCCCGTAGAGCAGGGACCCGAAGGTGCCGCCCATCGTGAGCATGAGCCCGCCCACGATGCCCTGCTGCTCGCTCATGCCGGTCTCCACGAGGAGCCGGGGAGTCCAGGAGTTGGCGAAGTAGAAGCCGAACATGATGACGAAGAAGGCCGCCCACAGCAGGAGGGTCGCGGTGCGGTAGCGGCCGCTGAGCAGCAGCCCGACGCTGCTCCCGCGCTCGCCGGCGCCGGCCGGGACCGGGCCGAGCTCGACCTCGCCCTCGAGCCGGAGGCGCCGGGCGATGCGGTCGAGCTGCCGGGAGGCGCCCGCCGGCCGCCGGGTGCGGAGGTAGTCGACGGACTCGGGCAGCACGGCCAGCACGAGCCCGATGGCCACGAGGGTGAGCAGGCCGCCGGTGAGGAACACGGAGCGCCAGCCGAAGGCGGGGATCAGCTGGGTCGCGCCCATGCCGCCGAGCGTGGCGCCCACGCCGTAGCCGGCGGTGAAGATGCTGACGGCCATGCCGCGGCGGCGGGCACTGGCGTACTCGCTGGTGATCACCGTGGCGGAGGCGAGGATCCCACCCACGCCCAGGCCCGTGACCACCCGCCACAGCCCGAGCTCCAGCACGCTCCCGGCCGTGGTGGACAGGAACAGGCCGAGGGCGTTGACGGCCAGGGCGAGCACGAGGATCTTCCGCCGGCCGTACCGGTCCGCGAAGGGCCCGAGCACGAGGGAGCCCGCGGCCATCCCGATCAGCCCGGCACTGAGCAGCCAGCCCAGCTGGGAGCCGGAGAGTCCGAACTCCTCGGTCACGGACGTGGCCGTGAACGCCATGGCGAGGACGTCGTAGCCGTCGAGGGCGTTGAGGAACGTGGTCACCGCGATGATGAGCCACTGGTACGACGACATCCTGGATGCGTCGATCTGGTGTCGGATGTCCATGGGGAGCCTCTCAGGGGACGTCGATGGTGAGGACGGCGGCCGGGCGCTCGCCGGCCCCGGGGTCCGGTGCGGCCGAGACCGCCCGTGAGACGCAGCAGCACAGGGACCTGCCGGTCTCCTTCTGCCGGTCCGAGTAGAACACGTCGCGGTGGTCGATCCGCCCGCTCAGCCCGAGCACGGCGACCTGGCACAGCCCGCACTCGCCCTTGCGGCAGTCGGACATCATGTCGAGGCCCTCCCGCTCGAGGGCCTCGAGCAGGGACTCGTCCGGGCCGACGACGGTCTCGGCGCCGAGCCGCGGGACGCGGACCGTGAACGGCTCGGCCTCGAACCAGCCGCTGTTGCCGAAGGTCTCGTAGCGCAGGCCGGTGCGGTCGAGCCCGCGCTCGGCCCAGGCGCGGCGCACCGCGTCCATGAGCCGGATGGGCCCGCACATGTAGAGCTCGGCGCCCTCCGGCACGGAGGCCACGAGGGCCGGGACGTCGAGCGAGCCGCCCTCGTCGTCGACGTGGGCCTCGAGCCGGTCGCCGTGCACGGCGGCCAGGTCGTCGAGGTAGGCCATGGCGGCGCGGGAGCGGGCGACGTAGACGAGGCGGTAGTCCGCGCCGAGCCGGCGCAGCAGGGCGGCCATCCCGGTGATCGCCGTGATGCCGATGCCGCCGGCCAGCAGGACGTAGGCCGGGGCTCCCACGCGCAGCGGAAAGTTCTGCAGCGGCTGGGTGATCTCGAGGGACTGCCCGGGCTCGAGTCCGTGCATGAACACGGACCCGCCGCGGGAGGTGGGGGTGCGGAAGACGCTCAGCGCCAGCTGCGCGCCGTCCTCGGTGGCGTCGACCACCGAGTAGGAGCGCACCTGCTGCTCGCCGTGCACGCGGACGCGGACGTCCACGTGCTCGCCGGGCCGCACCGGGCGGGGCAGCTCCGGGCGCAGGACGACGCGCCGGATGCCGGCGGCGACGTCCTCGACGGCGACGACGGCGGCGTGCTGCCAGACCTCGTGCTGGGAGTCGGCCACGGTTCCTCCTCAGGCCCCGGCGGGGACGGTGGGGGCGGCGGCGGGACGGCCCTCCGCCTCGAGCGCCCGCTCGAGGAGCCGGCGCACCCACATCCCGCCCATGTCGATGTTGAGGTTGTAGAACTCGTGCTCGGGGTTGGCGTCGATGGCCGCCTGCTGGGCCTGCAGCATGGCCTCGTCCTCGCCGAACACCCCGTGCACGCCGTTGCGCAGCTCGGTGGTGATGAGCTGGCTCTCCAGGCGGTAGTTGCGCATGAAGGCCCAGAAGTAGTGGCAGGAGCGGTCCGTCTCCGGGGTGATCGTGTTCATCACGTAGCCGTTGACCCCGCGGGAGCGGTCCCCCTC
Organism: Kocuria oxytropis; assembly: GCF_040981195.1. Lineage (NCBI taxonomy): Bacteria > Bacillati > Actinomycetota > Actinomycetes > Micrococcales > Micrococcaceae > Kocuria > Kocuria oxytropis. Next base: position 485,503 of record NZ_JAVFXA010000001.1, read on the forward strand.
GGGCGCCCCGGTCCCGGCCTCCGCGACGCCCACGTCGATGCAGATGGTGGAGGGGAAGGTGTAGTGGATGATCTGCCAGCGATCCACCCTGCCCGCGAAGCCGGGGAACCGGTCCCGCATGTTCTTGAGCCAGAAGGGCGGGGGCTCGATGTTGCGCATCCACCGGGTCACGGTCACGGAGCGCTCGTCGTGGGTGGTCTCGAACTCCGACTCGGACAGCTCCTCCTGGCCGATGCTGGAGGAGTGCACGAACTCCTCGTGCGTGAGGTCCATGAGGTTGTCGAGGACGAGCTGGTAGTTGCAGGGGGCGTGGATGGTCTCGCCGTCGCCGGCCCACTCGGTGCTGTCCAGCTGGTGCATGTCGGGCACGAGCGCCGGGTCCGCCCGCGTGGGGTCGCCCAGCCACACCCACACGTAGCGGTGGCGCTCGACCACCGGGAAGGACGGCACCGTTGCGGAGGGGTTCAGCGTCTCCTGCGCGGGCATCGAGGTGCACCGCCCCGCGGCGTTGTAGCGCAGCCCGTGGTAGGGGCACTGGATCTCGTCGCGGCCGACGAGCCTGCCCTGGGACAGCGGGGCGAGCCGGTGCCAGCAGGCGTCCGCCAGGGCCACGGCCCGGCCGTCGGCGGTGCGGTACAGGGCCAGCGGCCGGCCCGCGACGGTGCGGGAGAGGATGCCCTTCCCGGTGATCTCGTGGTCCCAGCCGGCGACGTACCAGGCGTCGAGCGGGTGGGCCAGGAGCTTGGCGGTGCTGCTGGTCTTCGTGGCGGAGACGGTCATGGCGCGGTCCTCTGCTGGGCGGTCCGGGAGGGCACCGCCACTCACTATCACCATAGGTAGTCAGTGGCGTGGCACACAGAATACCTATGTACATAGTGAGTGACAAGAGCCACGGTCCGGTCGTCCCGGATAGGCTCAGCTGGACGACGTCCCGCTTCGACGGAAGGAACCGCCCGTGAGCCTCCGCTCGGCGCTGCTGGCACTGCTCTCCTCGGGGCCGCTGACGGGCTACGACGTGGTCAAGCAGTTCAGCGCCTCCGTGGGGCACGTCTGGCACGCCCCCGACTCGCAGATCTACCCGGAGCTGCGCAAGATGCACGCGGAGGGGTTGCTCGCGAGCCGGCCCGTGCCGTGGGGCTCGCGCGGGGCCACCAAGACGGAGTACTCGATCACGCCCGAGGGCGAGCGCGCCCTGCGGCAGTGGCAGGAGCAGCCGTTCGGCTACGTCCGGGAGCGGGACCCCGCCCACCTCCGGGCCGCCTACTTCGAGTGGGCGCCCCCCGGGGCCGCGGCCGCGCAGCTGCGTGCGCACATCGAGCACTACCGCGACCAGCGCGCGCAGGCCCTCGCGCAGATCACGGCGCTCCAGGAGCGCACGAGCCCCACGCTGGCGCGCCGGCTGGCGGCCAACCCCGAGGACCAGTGGGAGCGGATCACCCGGTTCAAGGTCTTCGCCTACGAGGGCCAGGTGTCCCGCGCGGACCAGGAGATCACCTGGGCCGAGCGCGGTCTGCGCCTGCTGGAGGAACTGGGCGAGCTCGGCCGGCCCGACGAGCCCGGCACGCGCTGAGACGCGCCGGGCGGCCCGGCACGGCCTGCGGCGCACCGGACCGCCCCGGGGCGCCGCGCCCTGGCCGCCGCGCCCCGGGCGGCCGGCGGTCACGGGTCGCCCCGTGACGCGCCCCGCGCCGTACCCGGCCCCGTTCCCGCCGGACGCGCCGGCCGGTGCGTAGTCTGGACGCACCCCCCGCCTCCGGCCCCAGGACAGACCATGAGCCGCTCGTCGCTGCCCCGCCCCCTCCTCCCTGCCCTGTGCGCCGCGCTCCTGCTGACCGGCTGCGCCCAGGGCGCCGGTCCGGGTTCGGCGGCGACGCCCGCGGCTAGCGCGTCGTCGTCGCCCACCCCGTCCCCGACCCCCACGCCCGAGGAGCCCGCGGAGCTGATCGGCGGGGGCACCGAGGTGTTCCCCGACCGCCGGATGGTGGCCCTCTACGGCCGCCCCGGGACCCCGGCCCTGGGCGTGCTGGGCGAGCAGGGCCCCGAGGAGTCGGCCGTCCGGGCGAAGGAGCTCGCCGCCCAGTACGAGCCCTTCAGCGATGTGCCGGTGGTCCCCGCGTTCGAGATCATCGCGACCACCGCGTCCGCGAGCCCCGGTGAGGACGGGGACTACTCCGAGGAGCTCCCGGTCGAGGAGCTGCGCCCCTACGTGGAGGCCGCGGCGGAGCAGGACGTGTACGTGGTGCTGGACCTCCAGCCCGGCCGCCAGGACTTCCTGAGCCAGGCGCAGCAGTACCGGGAGCTGCTCGAGCTGCCCAACGTGGGACTGGCCCTGGACCCGGAGTGGCGACTGGCCCCGGAGCAGGTGCACATGGTCCAGATCGGCTCGGTGGACGCGGCCGAGATCAACGCGACCACCGCGTGGCTCGCCGAGCTGACCCGGGAGCAGGAGCTGCCGCAGAAGGTGGTGGTCCTGCACCAGTTCGCGGAGTCCATGATCACGAACCGCCACCTCGTGGACGCCTCCCGCCCGGAGCTCGCGCTGGTCCTGCACGCCGACGGCCACGGGACCCCGGAGCTGAAGAGGGGCACGTGGGAGAGGCTGCAGCAGGGCCTGCCGGACGGGATCCGGATGGCGTGGAAGAACTTCTACGACGAGGACACCCCGACCTTCACCCCGGAGGAGACGTCCGCGATCGAGCCGCAGCCCTGGTTCGTCTCCTACCAGTGATCCGTCGGTCCGCGGCGCCGGCACGCCTACGATGAGCCGGAGCGGCCCGGCAGTCCGCCGGTCCGCCGACCGAGGAGGACCCCATGAAGGCACTCGTCTACCACGGACCGGGCAGCAAGGCGTGGGAGGACGTCCCGGACCCGGTCCTCCAGGACCCCACCGACGTGATCGCGAAGGTCGACACGACCACCATCTGCGGCACGGACCTGCACATCCTCAAGGGCGACGTCCCCGCCGTCGTCGACGGCCGGATCCTCGGCCACGAGGCGGTGGGCACGATCACCGAGGTCGGGGACGCCGTGACCGGGCTGAGGCCCGGCGACCGGATCATCATCCCGGCCGTCACCAACTGCGGGAAGTGCTCCTACTGCAGGAACAACCAGCCCTCCCACTGCCAGACCCTGGGCGGGGTCGGCTGGGTGTTCGGGCACCTCATCGACGGGACGCAGGCCGAGTACGTGCGCGTGCCGTTCGCGGAGACCTCCGTGCACCGGGTCCCCGAGGGGCTCGACGACGAGGACGTCCTGTTCCTGACCGACGCCCTGCCCACGGGATTCGAGATCGGGATCCTCAACGGCAACACGAAGCCCGGCGACACGGTCGCGATCGTGGGCGCGGGGCCGGTGGGCCTGGGCGTGGTCATGACGGCCAACCTCTGCGGCGCCGGACGGGTCATCACCGTGGACCTCGACGAGAACCGGATGGACAAGGCGCTCGAGCTCGGGGCCACGGACAAGGTCAACGCCGGGGACCCGGACGCCGTCGAGCGGATCAAGGCCCTGTCCCCGGACGGTCTCGGCGTGGACGTGGCCATCGAGGCCGTGGGCGTGCCGGAGACCTTCCGGACCTGCCTGGACGTGGTCCGCCCCTACGGCACCGTGGCCAACGCCGGTGTGCACGGCAAGCCGGTGGAGCTGCCCCTGGACCGGATGTGGATCTCCAACGTCCGCATCAGCATGGGGCTCGTGGACTGCCGCACCGTGGGCAACCTGCTGAACATGGTCCGCTCCGGCCGGCTGGACGCGAAGGCCATGGCCACCCACCGCTTCACCATGTCCCACATGGAGGAGGCCTACGAGCTGTTCGGCAACGCCGCGCAGCACCGGGCGGTGAAGGTGGTCATCACGGCGGACTGAGCAGCCGGCCCGGCGCTTGCTAGCGTGTGCCCGTGCGGACCGACAGACTCCAGAGCCCCCGGCAGCGGAAGACCATCGACCGGCTGGCCCGGTGGCTCGTCCGCGCCCACGGGACCGAGCCGGGATGGGACGCGCTCGTGCTGGACGTGCTGTGCGTGGGCCGGGACCTGCGCCTGCAGGTGCGGGAGGTCCGGGGCGACCGCACGGTCCGCCGCCCCGTGGACGTCGAGGGCGTGCGCAGCACCCCGCGCCGGCTGGCCCGGGCGCTCCAGGACGACTACGCCGACCTCGTGGACGGGTCGTGGCTGTCCGCCACGCTGATCGTCACCGTGGCGCAGCGGCACTGGCAGCACCCCGGCGTGGAGCTCGTGCTCAACTACGACGACGACCCCGTCCTGCCGGCGCACGCCCCGCACCCGGTCGCCGCGGAGGACTGGCGCCGGCACCTCGGGCGCTACCGGCGGATGGACCGCAGGATCCCGGCCTGGCTGCGCGAGCGCCTGACCGCCGCGGGGCTCGACGTCCCGGAGCGCTGAGCGCACCGCTCACGCCCGGTCCCCCGGATCCGTCCTGGTCGCCGCATTTCCTCTGTTCACCGCGTGCCGTCTGTTCCCCGCGTGCCGTCTGTTCACCGCGTGCCGTCTGTTCGCCCTGGGGTGAAAGCCCGGTTCCGGCTGCCGCCCCTGTTCCCTCAGCATGCTGACAGGTCTACTCTGAGGGCACCTGTTCACCGACCGGAGGGAGAGCCCATGGGACTCGGAGACAAGATCAGCAACGCCGCGGAGAAGGCGGGCGGCACCGCGAAGGAAAAGGTCGGCGACGCCACCGACAACCGCGACCTCCAGGCCGAGGGCCAGGCGGACAAGCTGTCCGGCAGCGCCAAGCAGGCCGGCGAGAACGTCAAGGACGCGGGCAAGAACTTCAAGGACGGAATCTAGCAGCACGGTTCAGCCGTCGAACCACCCGGAGGGCCCCGGTGTCGCAGTCGACGCCGGGGCCCTTCGCCGCGCTCCGCCTCCCGCCCGCCGCGAGGGGTCCCGTTCCGCCTCCCTCCCGCCGCGAGGAGTCGCGTTCTGCCTCCGCCCGCCGCGAGGGGTCCCGTTCCGCCCCCCTCCCGCCGCGAGGAGTCCCGTTCCGCCCCCCTCCCGCCGCGAGGAGTCCCGTTCCGCCCCCCTCCCGCCGCGAGGAGTCGCGTTCTGCCTCCGCCCGCCGCGAGGGGTCGCGTCCTGTCGGAGTGTGCCGCTCTTACCGACAGATTTGGACCCGCCGGCGGAGGGGGCTGCGGAGCGCGCCTCGTCCGGCAGCGGCGCACCACCTCCCGGTTGCGATGGCACATGATGGGTAGCCTGAGGCCATGCCGCAGACCTTCCCGGAGTCCCCGGAGTTCCCGCCCGGCTTCGAGGCGGAGCAGTGCGTCTGGGAGGCGCTGCGGGCGCAGCTCCCGGAGGACGCGGTGCTGATCTCGGGGCAGCGCATCACCGGGGACGCGGTCGAGGCGGAGCTGGACCTCCTGGTGCTCTGGCCGGGGGTGGGCAACGCGGTGATCGAGGTGAAGGGCGGCCAGGTCTCGGTCCGGAACGGGCAGTGGCACCAGTCCGGCCGGGGCGGTGCGCACCGGCTGAAGCGGTCGCCGCTGGAGCAGGCCCGGTCCGGGATGCACGCCCTCCTGGACTACCTGGCGCCGCGGCTGTCCCGTGGGGGCGGGCGGACCACGTTCTTCGCCGCCCTGCCCTACACGAGCCTGCCCGAGGACTGGGACGTCCCCGACGCCCCGCGGGACCGGCTGTTCGACCGCACCGACCTGGACGGCATCACCGGACGGCTGCAGCAGGTGCTGAGCCGCAGCACGCAGGCCTACCACCCACCGGACGCGGCCACCGTGGAGCTGGTCGTCAAGAACCTGCGCCGGACCCACCTGTCCCTGCGCAACGTGCAGGACCTCGCCCGGGAGCTCGAGGACTCCGGCAATCAGCTCACCCGGGAGCAGGAGCGCACCCTGTCCCTGCTGCGGTGGCAGCACCGCGCGCAGATCACAGGAGGCGCCGGTTCCGGCAAGACCCATCTGGCGATGCTCAAGGCCCGCCGGCTGACCCGCGACGGGCACCGCACGGCGCTCGTGTGCTACTCCCGGGGGCTCGCGCGGTACTTCGAGCTGATGTCCCGGGCGTGGCCGGAGGAGGAGCGCCCGGCGTACATCGGGCTGTTCCACCGACTGCCCGTCGAGTGGGGCGCGGAGCCCGGCGAGGACCACGACCCCGGCTACTGGGAGCACCGGCTCCCCCAACGGCTGCGGGAGCTGGCCGCCGCCCGTCCGGACGGGGACCGGTTCGACGCGATCGTCGTGGACGAGGCACAGGACTTCGGGGAGCTGTGGTGGGAGGCGCTCGTCCAGTGCCTCGAGGACCCGGACCACGGCGTGCTGTTCGTGTTCACCGACGAGCACCAGCGCATCTTCGACCGGGACGGTCAGGCCCCGATCGACCTCAGCCCGTTCCCGCTGGACGACAACCTGCGCAACACCGCCACCATCGCCCGGGCCTTCGCCCCGCTGGCCCGGGAGCCGCAGCGGTGCAGGAACGAGGAGGGCCCGGCGGTGCGGTTCGTCGACGTTGAGCCGCGGGCGGTCCTGGAGCTCGCCGACGACGCCGTGGTCGCCCTCCAGGACGAGGGGTGGGACCCGGGCCGCATCGCCCTGCTGACCACCGGCAGGCGCCACCCGGTGCAGCGGGAGATCGTGGACGCAGAGGGCTTCGGCGCCTACTGGGACGGCCACTTCGCGGAGGAGGACGTGTTCTACGGGCACGTCCTGGGCTTCAAGGGCCTTGAGCGCTCGGCCGTGGTCCTGGCGGTCAACGGATTCCAGGACATGGCCCGGGCTCGCCACATGGTCTACGTGGGCATGTCCCGCGCGAGGTCGCTGCTCGTCGTCGTCGGGCCCCGGGAGGTCGTGGAGGAGGCCGCCGGCCCGGACCTGGTGGCTGCGCTCGACGCGGGCGAGGCGTGGCGCCCGCCCGCGGGCTGACCCGGAGCCGCCCCGACCTGCCGCCCCGCGGGCGGGCCGCGTCAGGTGAGGTCGCTGATCAGCCGCGCCAGGATGTCGTTCATCGCCAGCAGCCCGATGAGCTCGTTGCCCTGCACCACCACCAGGCGGTTGAGGCGGAAGCGGGCCATCAGTGCCGCGGCCTGGTTCACGGAGAGGCCCTCGCCGACGGTGACCACCGGTTTCACGGCGGCGTCGTAGACGTTGAGGAGGTCCACGTCCCCCTCCTCCGCCACGATGGACTGCAGCAGCTCGCTGTAGCTGAGCAGCCCGTAGCCGTCATGGGGGTGCTGCGGCTCCACCACCAGGCTCTTGACCTGCCGGGTGCGCATCATCGCCAGCGCCTCCCGCAGCGTGCTGTAGGGGGAGATGGTGATGACGTCGCGCACCATGACGTCCTGGACGGTCAGCACGGGGTTCCTCCTGGGGTCTCGGACGGGGCGGGGGTCGGTTCAGGCGCCCTCGCGGCGCAGGTGCTCCTCGAACCGGGCGACCTGCTGCATGTCGATGCCGGTGAGGTGGTCGATGGGCACGGTGAAGGCGATGCCGCGGGTGCCGTCCTCGTCGACGAGCAGCTCGTGCATCGCCTTGAGGATGGGCGTGGCCAGGTGGGTGCCCACGACCATCAGGAGCACGGTCTGGGCGCCCTCGAACGTCAGGCCGAAGAACGTCCGCTTGGTCTCGCCGCCGATGCCCTTGCCCGGGAGGATGGTCACTCCGGTGGCCCCGGCGCGCTGGGCCTGCTCGATGACGGTGTCCTCGAGATCGTCGGGGGCGATGACCACCACGGCGGTGAACTTCATGTCGGCTCCTTGTCCGGTCGGGAGATCCTCTCCAGGATCATGGCGTACCCGAGCACCGAGAGGATCGGGAAGATGGAGGCGAAGGCGATCAGCCCGAAGCCGTCGATCAGCACGTCCCGGCCCTCGATCGCCCCCGCGAGCCCGATGCCCAGGGCGGTCACGAGGGGCACGGTGACCTCCGAGGTGGTCACGCCCCCGAGGTCGAAGGCCAGGGCCACGACGTGCTGCGGAGCCAGGAGGACCAGGACGAGGACCACGGCGTAGGCCCCCATGATCACGTAGTGCAGCGGTGCTCCCACGAGGATGCGGTACACGCCCAGGGTGATACCGGCCGCCACGCCGAGGGCCACGACGAGCCGGATGGTGCCGCCGCGGATCCGGCCGGGCGAGGCCGCCTCCGCCTGCTCGCCGATGGCCACCAGGGCAGGCTCGGCCAGGGTCGTCGCGAAGCCGATGAGCAGGGCGAAGAGCAGGATCAGGGCGGGGGCGCCGCGCTCCACCAGCTGCTCGGCCATCATCGTCCCGAGCGGGAACAGCCCGATCTCGAGTCCGACGACGAACGCCCAGAGCCCCACGAGGACGAGCACGAAGCCCACGGCGACCCGCAGCCGGTGGGTCAGGCCGCGGCGCAGCACGACGTACTGGAAGAACAGGACCACCAGCACCATGGGCAGGATGTCCCGGACCATCTCCGCGAGGCCCAGGACGTGGACCGGCACCCAGTGCCCGGGGGCGCCGTCCGGGACGGCGGCGCCGGCGGTCACGGCGTCGGCGGTCGCGGCGCCGGTGCCGGCAGTCGCGGTGCCGGCGCCGAGGGTGTAGACCCAGATGCCGTAGAGCTGCACGCCGATCATGGGCACCATGACGCACAGGGCCACGAGGCCGAAGCCGTCCGAGAGCGCGCTGCGGCCCCGGATGGAGTTGGCCAGCCCGATCCCGATGGCGGCGACGAGGGGCACGGTGACGATGTTCGTGGTGACGCCGCCGGAGTCGTAGGCGAGGCCCACGATCTCCGGGGGCGCCGCGTAGGTGGCGAGGAGAACGAGCCCGTAGCCGGGGATCAGCAGCCTCTGCACGGCCCAGCCGCGGAGGATGCGCAGGATGCCGAGGACGAGCACCGCGCCCACGGACACGGCGATGACGAGGCGCAGGACGAGGGCGTCCACGCGCCCCTCGCTCACCAGCTCGGCCTGCCCGGCCACGGCGATCAGGGCGGGCTCGGCGACCACGGCGGCGAAGCCGATGGCGAAGCCGAACGGGAGCAGCAGGCCCAGGGCACCGCGGCGGGCGAACTGGTGGGCCAGGTCCTTGCCCACGGGGAAGACGCTGAGGTCCAGGCCCTGCAGGAACAGGGCGATGCCGGCGCCCACGATCAGCAGCCCGACCACGAGCCGCAGGGGCTGGTCCGGGGCCTGCCGGAACACGGCCAGCTGGAACACCACGACCACGGCCACGATGGGCAGCAGGCTCCGCAGGGCTCTCAGGAACTCCCGCGTGAAGTGCGTGACGTGCTCCATGGGCGCTGCCGGACCTCCTCCGGGGGAGCCGCGGGCGGGAGTCTCTGCCCCCAGTGTCCCGCGCCGCGCCTGCGGCCGTCTACCGGGTGCTGCCGGTGGCCTCCTCGTCCTCGGACCCGACTCCGGCGAGCTCCTCCTGGGAGCCGTGCCCCGTGCGCGCCCGGGTGCGGGCGTCCACGGCCAGCAGGGCCAGGACGACGACGGAGCCCGCCGCGGCCGCGAGCAGCTGGACCCACCAGTCCCCCGCGGGGGAGAGCAGGGTGCGGTCCTCGAGCTGCCAGGGCCACAGGGTGCGCAGGGCACCGAGCATGAGCCCGGTGAGCGCGAGCATGGTGACGCGGTGATGGTGGTCGAGGAGCCACTGCAGTCCCTTGACGATGACCACCATGCCCAGGGCGGCCCCGAGGAAGAACAGGGACAGGTAGCCGAGGTCGAGCTCGTCGACCGCCCGCAGCGTCGGCTGGTAGAGCCCGATGGTCAGGAGCAGGAAGGAGCCGGAGAGCCCGGGCAGCAGCAGCGCGGACACCGCGACCATGGCCGCGAGCACGACGAGCAGCGGGGCCGGCGCCACCGTGGTGGGCGGAACGGACACGAGCACGAACGCGAGCACCGCCGCGAGCGCCACCACGGCGGCGTCCCGGGCGCGCAGGGCCCCGCCGGCCAGGCGCAGGGGCACCCCGATCGAGGCCAGGACCATGCCGAAGAACAGCGCCCGCATGGTCACCGGGTACTCCTCGACGAGGTGGCTCATCGGGCCGGCCACGGTGAGCAGGGCCGCGACCATCCCGATCACCACGGGCACCACGATCCGCCAGTGCACCCGGGCCAGGTGGTGCCGCACCCCGGCGGCCCGGTCCGGCCCGAGCAGCGCCCGCCGGCCGGCGGAGACCACGTGGCCGGCGGAGTTGATGAGCTCGTCGTAGATGCCCACCACGAGGGCCACGGTGCCGCCGCTGACCCCGGGCACGGTCTCCACCACGCCGATGAGCGCGCCGCGCACCACGTTGCCGGGGATGCTGCGGCGGACCTCCCCGCCGGCGTGGGCGGCGGGGGTCGTGGTGGCCGGAGAGGTCGAGGGACGGTCCGGGGGCGACGAGGGCGTCACGGGAGCTCCTGAGCGGTGGGGGTCGGGCAGGGACGAGGGTCGCCTGCCAGGCTACCGGGGCTCCGGACCGCCCCGGCGTCCCGGTGTGCCGTGGGTCACCGGTGCGTAGACTGGCCCGACCCGCGCGCCGTCGATCCAGGAGCCCGCCATGAAGCCCGACCACGACGATCCCGCCCCGACCCGCGGCACCTCCGCGGCCGGCTCGGCGCGGCCGGCGCCGGCCGCGCCCGGCAGGCCTGAGCGGTCATGAGCGACGTCGTCGTCGCCACCGGGCACGGGCAGATGCCCGTGTACGTGGCGGTGCCGGAGGGCCCGGGGCCCTGGCCCGGTGTGGTGCTCGTGCACGACTTCACCGGGATGAGCCAGGACCTGCGCCACCAGGCGGACTGGCTGGCGGGCGAGGGCTTCCTCGCCGCCGCCCCGGACCTCTTCCACTGGGGCGGCCGGCTCCGCTGCCTGCGCACGGTCATGAAGGACATCGGTGCCCGCCGGGGCCGCACGTTCGACGACGTCGAGGCGGTCCGGTCCTGGCTCGCGGCGCGTCCGGACTGCACCGGCCGGATCGGGGTGATCGGCTTCTGCATGGGCGGCGGCTACGCGCTCGCGCTGGCCGCGGAGCACGGGTTCTCGGCGGCGAGCACGAACTACGGCGGGTGTCCCGCGGGCGCCGAGCAGTGGCTGCCGAGCGCCTGCCCGATCGTGGGCAGCTACGGCGGGGCGGACACCACGCCCCTGGGCGGGGACGCCGGCCGCCGGCTGGAGGGCATCCTCACGGAGACCGGGGTGGAGCACGACATCAGGATCTACCCCGGCGTGGGCCACGGCTTCATGAACGACCACGACCCCGCCGACCTCTCCCCGATGCTCCGGGTCCTCGGCCGGTTCAGCCGCACCGCCTACGACGATCCCGCGACCCAGGACGCCCGGCGCAGGATCGCCGCGTTCTTCGACCGGCACCTGCGGGAGCGCACCGGCCCGGACGTCCCGCAGGGCTCCGGCGGCTGAGGATACGGTGCGGGCGGGCGCGCGACACGGATGACGGTGTGCGACGAGGAATTCGTGACGTGTTGTTGTTCACGCGCCCGACCGGGACGGCCGTCACAGAACCGCGCCCCCGACACGCCCTGGACAACCGCTGCAGGTTGCCGTCCGGGGAAGGGTGTGACGAAGCTCAAGACGCCCGGGCCGTTTGTCAAATCGGGGTGTCCGCACAGGTCGCGACGAACAGGGCACCATGGAAGCACGAGCACGAGCACGACAACGACGATGGGAGGTGGCGTCATGACCGCTGCTGAGAAGTGGATGACCGACCTGAGCCGGATCCAGCCGGGCGACCGGCTGGAGATCTGGGACGAGTTCTACGAGAGCTGCATCGGCACCGTGGGGCAGGTCTCGCACTCCCTGGGCGTGCTGTGGATCCTGGAGGCCGGTACCGGTGTCCGCCGGCTGTTCTCCTTCGAGGGCTGCCGCCTGCGCCCCGCACCCCTGGCCCTCGCGGCCTGAGCGCACCCGCTCCACGACGCCCGGCCGGGCCGGTTCCCACCGGCGCCCGGCCGGGCGTCGTCGTGCCCGCGTCCCGCCGGTCCCGGCACGGCACGGCACGGCACGGCACGGCAGGATGGACCCATGAGCATCCTCATCGGCCTGGACATCGGCGGCACCACGACCCACGGTCTGCGCAGCGAGGACGGCCACCCGGTGCGCGAGACGGTGGGCGGCAGCGCCAACGTGCAGAACGTCAGTCCCGGTGAGGCGTCCCGCGCCCTGGCGGGCGTCCTCGGCGAGCTGGGCGCCTCCGGCGCGGACGTGGTCGTGGCAGGAGCCGGCGGCGTCGACACGGACGCCGACGCCGAGGCGCTGCGCGCGCTCATCGCCCCGCACGCGGGTGCGGCGCGCGTCGTCGTGGTGCACGACACCCGGCTGGTCCTCGCCGCCGGCGGGTGCCGCACCGGCATCGCGGTCATCGCCGGGACCGGCTCCGCAGCGTGGGGCGCCGCCCCGGACGGCCGGGAGGCCCGCGCCGGCGGCTGGGGGCACCTGCTGGGCGACGAGGGCAGCGGCTACTGGCTGGGCCGCGAGCTCGTGCGCCGCGCCCTGGCCCGCCTCGACGACGGCCTGCTCCCCGACGCCCTGGACCGGGCGGTGCTGGCGCACTGCGGGATCGACGAGCCCGGCCGGCTCATCCAGCGGTTCCACGCCCGCGCGGACCGCGGGTTCTGGGCCGGGCTCTCGCGGGTGGCGTTCGAGGCCGCGCCGCACGACGACGACGCCCTGCAGCTCGTGGACCGGGCGGCCGCGGCGCTGGCCGACCTCGCCGCCACCGTGGCCCGGCGGCTCGAGCTCACCGGTCCGGTGGTGGTGGGCGGCGGCCTGGCGCGGCACCAGCCGCTGCTGCGGCAGCGGCTGCGGGAGGCCTCCGCGGCCCGCGGTCTCGGGGAGCTGCGGGTGCTCGAGCGCGACCCCGTGCACGGCGCCGCGGTCCTCGCCGAGCGCCGGTGAGCGACGGGGCGCGGCCGGGCCCTACCCTGAACGGGTGACCACCCTCGCTCCCGCCCGCGGCCCCGCTCTGCGCCCGACCCTCTACGTCCTGGCCGCGGTCGTCTCCGTGCAGTTCGGCGGTGCCCTCGCCGCGGTCCTCGTGCCCCTGATCGGGGCCTCGGCCACGGTGACCCTGCGGCTGCTGCTCAGCGCGGCGATCATGCTGGCCGTCATCCGGCCGCGGCTGCGCGGGCGCACCCGGCAGGCCTGGCGCTCCGGACTGTTCTTCGGGGCGGCCCTGGCGGGGATGAACTTCGCGTTCTACCAGTCCCTGGCCACCCTGCCGCTGGGCGTGGCGGTGACCGTCGAGTTCCTGGGCCCGCTGACGCTCTCGGCGGTGCTCTCCCGCCGCCCCCGGGACGTCCTAGCCGTGCTGGCGGCCCTGGCCGGGATCGTGCTCATCTCCCAGGCCCTCACCGTGCCCTGGGCGGAGCTCGACCTCGCCGGCATCGCGTGGGCCGCGCTGGCGGGGGCGGGGTGGGCCGCCTACATCCTCGGCAGCCGGTCCGCGGGCCGGCACTTCGACCAGCTGGACGGGCTCGCCGTGGCGCTGGCCGTGGCCGCGGTCCTCGTCACCCCCGTGGGCGTCCTCACGGCGCACGCCCCCGCCGTGACCTGGGCCGTGCTGGGCGCCGGGGCCGGCATCGCGATGCTCTCCTCGGTGGTCCCGTACTCCCTCGAGCTGCTGGCGCTGCGGGCCATCCCGCCCAAGGTCTTCGGCATCCTGCTGAGCCTGGAGCCCGCGGTCGCGGCCCTCGCGGGGCTGCTGGTCCTCGGTCAGGCGCTCACGGGCCTGCAGCTCGTGGGCATGGCCCTGGTGGTGGCCGCGAGCGCCGTGGTCATGGTGGGAGCCGGCACGCCCGAGCTCACGACGGAGGCCGCGGCGGCCCCCGAGACCCGGCCCAACTGATCAGCCCCCTGTTCGATGTCGGACGTCCGTGATGAGATGGTTCCCATGGAAGCCAACGAGATCATGGACCGCATCCGCTCCGCCCGCGACCACGCCCTGGAGCAGGAGCGCGAGGAGCGCAGCAACATCGCCGACGCCGACACCGCGGACAAGCAGGGCGCCGCGAGCGTGCGCCTGGCCACCCGCCAGGCCGTGCGCGAGGCCTTCGACGACATCCTCGGCGAGACCTCCGACCCCGAGCAGGACGGCTGAGCCCCGGCGCGGCGGGGCGCACGCCCCGCACGACGAGCTCCCCGGGAGGGTCCCGGTGACCCGCGCGGCCGTGGTCGGCGCGGGCATCGTGGGCCTGGCCACCGCCCACGCCCTGCAGGCGCGCGGCGCCGACGTCACCGTCTACGAGTCCGGTCCGCCCGGCGGCGGCCAGTCCGCCGGGCAGTCCCGGATCTTCCGCCATGCCCACGAGGACCCGCGGCTGATCGCCCTCGTGGTGCGCAGCCGGTCCCTGTGGCGGGCGTGGGAGCACGAGTTCGGCACCGAGCTCGTCTCCCCCGACGGCGCCGTGGCGATCGGGGACGGGGTCGAGGACAAGCTCCGCACCCTGGCGCCGTTCGACGACGTCCCGGTGCGGCGGCTCTCCCCGGACGAGCTGCACGAGCGGCTGCCGCTGCTGGCCGGTTGGACCGGCCCCGCGATGCTCGACGTCCACGGCGGCGCCATCCGCACCCTCGCCGCCGTGGCGGCGCTGACGCACCGGCTCGAGGGGTCGCTGCTGCGCGAGCACGTGCTCTCGGTGCGGCGCACGGGTCCCCGGTCCACCGAGGTGCGCACCGGGACCGGCTGCGAGAGCTACGACCACGTGGTGCTGTGCGCCGGCCGCGGCACCGCCCCGCTGGCCCGCGGCGCCGGGCTCGAGCTGCCGGTGGAGCTCGGCGCGCACGTGCGCCTCACCTTCGCCCTGGCCCCGGCCGGGGAGGCCCCCGGCGGACCGGCCCCCGGTGCCGCCCGCGGCCTCCCGACCCTCCAGGACGGCAGCGGGGACTTCGGGGAGACCGGCGTGTACGCCGCGCCGTACCCGGACGGCCGCCACTACTCCGTGGGCCTCAGCGCCGACACCCCCGCCCGCGCGGACGGGGGCCTGGCCGATCCGGCGGAGCTCGCGGCGCTGGCGGACCGGACCGTGGCCTACGTGCGGCGCGCCCTGCCCGGGCTGGATCCGCGCCCCGTGGACCACGTGCACTGCTGGGTCACCCGGCTGCCGTGGGGCGAGGACGGCGTGGGCGTCTGGTCCGAGGACGGGCTCACGGCCCTGGCCGGGCACAACCTCTTCAAGCAGGCCCCGGCGCTCGGCGAGGCGCTGGTGGAGACCGCGCTGACCGGCGTGGTCCCCGGGCACCTCCGGCACGAGGAGCGGCTGGGCCGCGCGGGCGGCTGAGGCCGCCGGGCCGCGCCGAGCCCGCAGGGCCGTGCGGTCGGCACGGCCGGGCCGCGCCGCCAGGGTGGCCGGGGCGGTTCGGCGTAGGGTCGTCGCAGGTGCCCCGCGAGCAGAAGGAGACCGCCGGTGCCGTTCTTCCTGGTCCGTCTCGTGCGACGGCTCGGCCGCCTGCGCGCCTGGGGCCTGCCGCTGCTCGTCATCGGCGTGGTCTTCCTCACCAGCTGGCCGCTCATGGCCTGGGCCGAGCCGGCCGAGAACACGATCGTGCACGCGGAGAACTACTGGTGGTGGTTCCTGGTCACCGCCTCCACCGTGGGCTACGGCGATTTCTTCCCCACGACCCTCGGCGGCCACCTGGTCGGCGTGTACGTCATCGTCGGCGGCATCGCCACCCTGACCCTCATCTTCACCCGGATCGCCACCGCGATCGAGAACGCGAGAGGACAGCGCATGAAGGGCCGGACCGAGCTCGACGTGTCGGACCACCTGGTGATCCTCGGCTACACCCCCGGGCGCACCGAGCGGCTGATCGAGGAGCTCACCGGGGACGGCACCGGGTCGATCGTGCTGGGCGCGTGGGAGGACGTGCCGCAGCACCCGTTGCCCGAGCACCCCGGTGTCGCGTTCGTCCGGGGCGACCTCACCGAGGAGACCGTGCTGCGCCGCGCGGGCCTGCACCGCACGGCGCGCGTGCTCGTCGACGCGCGGGACGACAACGAGGCGCTCACCCTCACCGTGGCGGTCACGCACGTGAACCCGGACGCCCACGTCGTCGTGACCCTGCGCGACATGGGCCGGGCCCGCAACTTCTTCTACGTCGACGACGACGTGCGCTGCGTGCAGTGGCACTCGCCGCGCCTGGCGACCGAGGAGCTGCAGGACCCGGGCATCGCCGCGGTCTACGCCGAGCTGATGACCCACGGCGGGCGGAACACCTACAGCGCCCCGCTGCCCTCCGGGCTGGCCGGCACGGGCTTCGGCCGGGTCCAGGAGGCCCTGGGCCGCGGGTTCGGCGCCACCGTGCTCGCCGTCCAGCACGGTGGCGCGCTGCTCGACCCGGGGTGGGAGACCCCGCTGCCGGAGGGCTCCGTGCTGTTCTACGTGGGCACCAGCCGCCTCACGGCGGAGGAGATCGCCGCCTGCTGCTCGGCATGAGGCCGCCCCCGCCGGGCACGGCCCGTCCCCGGACAGCGCGTCCGAGGCGACCTCTAGCCTGGGAGGTGCCGGAGATCACAGAAGGTGACGGCAGGACCACGGGCCCCGCCGCGACGTCCCCGGCGGCACCGCTGCACCCGCTCCCCGGAAGGACCCCCGTCATGACCACGCACACCGAACCCTGGCCGGCCGGCACACCCTGCTGGGTGGATCTCATGGCCTCGGACCTGGGCCGCACCCAGGACTTCTACCGCGACGTGCTGGGCTGGGACTTCAGCGAGTCCCAGCCCGAGTACGGCGGCTACTGCAACGCCCTGCTCGGCGACCGCCCCGTCGCCGGGCTCTCCCCGACCATGGAGGGCATGGAGGACGCCCCGCACGTGTGGACCGTCTACCTCGCCACCGAGGACATCGCCGCCCACGCCGCACGGGCGGCCGGGGCCGGGGCCACGCCGGTGTACGAGCCCATGCAGGTCGAGCCCTTCGGGTGGATGGGGATGTGGGCCGATCCGACCGGGGCGGCCTTCGGCCTCTGGCAGGCCGGGGAGCACACCGGGTTCACCGCCTTCGGCGAGCCCGGCGCGGTGGTCTGGTGCGACCTCATGACCGCCGACCCGGCCCGCGCCCGGCAGTTCTACGCCGCGGTCTTCGGCTACGACTACCAGGACATCGGCGACGAGGGCATGCCCTACGCCCTGTTCACCGTCCCCGGCGGGCAGAGGCCGGCCGGCGGGTTCGGCGGCCCGGACCCGGAGTCCCCCGACGCCCCACCGGCCTGGTCGGTGGTGTTCCAGGTCTCCGACGTCGACGCGGCCGCGCAGCGGGTGCGCGAGGCCGGCGGCTCGATCCACCGGGAGCCCTTCGACTTCGAGTTCGGCCGGATGACGGTCGCCGCCGGCCCGGACCGGGAGGTCTTCGTGCTGATGACCCCCGCGGAGGACATGTAGGCCCCTGCTGGGGCGCCTCGGGCCCGGCCCAGGCGCCCCAGCGCCACGGCGACCGGCCGGGCGCCGGCCAGGCCGGGGAGGGCCGCGAGGTCCTCGTCCAGCCTCAGCAGATCGGCACGGGCGTCCGGATCGGCGAACAGACGGCCGACCCACGGCCGCGCCGGCCCGGGGCCGGCGTAGCGGGTCCCGGGCCAGCACCACCGGGCCACCGCGGCCCGGGCGAGTCGGCGTGCGCCCGCGCTGCGGGCCAGCGCGGTCCGGGCCTCCTCGGCGAAGAACGCCAGGTGCCGTTCCTTGACACGCACGATCTCCCGGGCCGTGGCGGTCAGCCGGGGCTCAGTGGCGCCCAGCCGGCGGTACACCGCCGCGAGCACGGCGGTGTCGAGCCCCGCGGCGGCCATCTGTCCTCCCGTGACGTCGGCGCCCAGCAGGTTGCTCGCCACGGCGGCGAGCGCGGGCCGGGCCCGCTCGTCCCAGCCCCGCCGGACCCGCCCGCGGCGCGTGCCGGCGGGCTCCTGCACCGCCCGTCCGTGAGCGGTCAGGACCGCCCCGAGGGACTCGGCGAGCCAGTGCTGCTCGTAGCCCCACGCGGTGAGGAAGGCGGTCACCCGGGACTCGGCGTGGGTGGGCGTCACCAGGACGTCCCGCAGCCGGTCCAGCAGACCGCGCTCGACGCACCACAGGTGCACCAGCACGTCGAGGGTCTCCGGGGCGAGCCCGTGCAGGCAGGCCGGGTCGAGGTCCGCGGGGCGCAGGTCGTACGGGTCGCGCGCATAGGCGCGCACGTCGAACCGGGGAACGGGCACGCCGGCGGCCGTGCTCACGCCGGCACGCCCCTGGCGTCCAGGGCGTCGGCCACCACGCGCAGACCGTCCATGCCGGGCAGCTTCGCGATCTGGCGGTCGATGGCCTCGATCTCCCTGCGGCCCTCGGGGCCGGCGAAGAGGTGGCCCATGACGTGGGTGACCTCCTCCTCGCTCGAGACGCCGGAGCCCACGGGCTGCCAGGCGGTGCGCAGTGCCAGGCGTGCCAGCTTCTGTGCCTTCGGGTTGTCCTGCAGCCGGGCGCGGGCCTGGGTGGTGTAGAAGGCGATGTGCTTGGTCTCCTGGGCGGCGATGCGCCGCAGCAGCGGGGCGAGCACCGGGTTCTCCTCGAGCACCGCCAGGCGCCGGTAGGCGGCCGCGGCCGAGCGCTCGTTCACCGCACCCCAGAGCATGTGCACGGCGACGAAGTCCGTGCCCACCAGGCCGGACAGCAGCGACTGCTTCACCGGGCCGAGCCGGTCGCGCCAGCCCAGCTTGACCCGCTTGGCCTTGACCTCGTCGAAGGCCACGGTGATGCCGTGCAGGGACAGCACGTGGGCCAGGGCCTCGCCGTGCCAGAACTCCTCCCGGTTCCACAGGGTCATGAAGGTGGCGACCTCCGGGTCCTTGCGGGAGGGGCTGACGAGCATGTCCCGCAGGTAGCAGACGGTGTGGAACTCGACGTCGCACATGTACCGCAGCGTGCGCAGCGTCTCCGGGGGCAGGGGGTCCTCCCGCAGCGCGTCCAGTCCGAGGTCCTCCCAGTGCAGACTGGTGGACTCCTCGGCGAACCGGTCGATGTCGAAGGCCATGATGCCTGTTCTCCTCCTCGGTGGGGTGCTCTCGTGGAGGTGTTCGGCGCCGAGGAGACGGCGGATGGGTCGGCCGGGTCCGCGGCGGGCGGGGGCACCTGCCCTACGATGTGGTCATGCGTTCGGCAGCGACCGTGCGCGAGGTCGAGGAGCACTGACATGACACCGGTCATCCGCGCGCACGGACTCGTGAAGGACTACGGGCGCACCCGTGCCCTGCACGGCGTGGACCTCAACGTGCAGGCCGGGGAGGTCTTCGGCTTCCTGGGGCCCAACGGCTCCGGCAAGTCCACCACCATCCGGCTGCTCATGGACCTGCTGCGGCCCACGGCGGGGGAGGTCGAGGTCCTCGGCACCGCGCCCTCCGCCGGCGGGCCCGCGCTGCGCGCGCGGATCGGCTACCTGCCCGGCGAGCTCTCCTTCCCCGCCCGGATGAGCGCCGGGGACTACCTCGGCTACCTCGCCGCCCTGCGCGGCGGCCGGGGGCGGCGCCGCACCGGCGAGCTCGCGGAGCGGCTCTCCCTGGACCTGTCCCGCCCCCTGCGGGCGCTGTCCAAGGGCAACAAGCAGAAGGTGGGCCTGGTCCAGGCCTTCATGCACGAACCCGAGCTGCTCGTCCTGGACGAGCCGACCAGCGGCCTGGACCCGCTGCTGCAGCGGGAGTTCCTGCTCCTCGTCCGCGAGGCCGGTGCCGCCGGCGCCACCGTGTTCCTCTCGAGCCACATGCTGCAGGAGGTCGAGGAGGTCGCCGGACGCGTCGCCATCATCCGCGAGGGCCGGGTGGTCGACGTCGACGACGTCCGGGCGCTGCGGGCCCGCGCCGGGCAGCAGGTGCTCCTGCGCTTCGCCGAACCGGTGGCGCCGGCCGAGTTCGCCGGCCTGCCCGGCGTCGAGGACGCGGCCGTCGACCCCTCCGACGGCGTGACCCTGACATG
The DNA here is from genome assembly GCF_040981195.1 of Kocuria oxytropis. Taxonomy (NCBI): domain Bacteria; kingdom Bacillati; phylum Actinomycetota; class Actinomycetes; order Micrococcales; family Micrococcaceae; genus Kocuria; species Kocuria oxytropis. The sequence goes on from NZ_JAVFXA010000001.1 coordinate 505,364, forward strand.
CCTGCTCCGCGGGGATCCCATGCCGCTGCTGACCGCGGCGACCCGGCACCGCGTGGTCCGCTGGCAGGCGGAGGACCGCGAGCTCGAGGACCTGTTCCTGGACTTCTACCGGGGTCCCGCCGCTCCCGCCCCGCCGGGACGGCAGGACGGGCCGGGCCCCGCGGCCGGGGCCACGGAGCGGGAGGTCCTGCGGTGACCGCCCGGGGCGGCACCGTCCTGACCGCGGTGCTGCGGAGCAACCGCCGGTCGCTGCTGCTGTGGGCGTTCGCCGTCGCGGCCGTCACGGCGCTGTACACGGCGTTCTACCCCAGTGTCGGCGGCGGCCAGATGGACGCGATGCTCGAGTCCATGCCGTCCGAGTTCATCACCGCGATGGGCTTCGACAGCATGACCACGGCGGCCGGCTACGTCACCTCCACCGTGTACTCGCTGCTCGGGGCCGTCCTCACGCTGGTGTGCGCGATCGGCCTGGGCGCCCGCCTGGTCGCCGGGCAGGAGGAGGACGGCACGCTGGAGCTCGAGCTCAGCGCGCCCGTCTCGCGGCGCAGGGTCTACGCCGAGCGCCTGGCGGCCCTGTGGCTGACGGTCCTCGTGCTGATCCTGGCCCTCAGCGCCTCGCTGGGCGTGCTCTCCGCCGCGCTGGAGCTCGGCCTCACGGCCACGAACGTGGCCGCGGCGAGCACGGGGCTGCTGCTGTTCGGGGGCGCCCTGGGCACCGTGGCGTTCGCCGTGGGGGCCGCGACCGGCCGGCGCGGGCTCGCCCTGGGCACGGCCGCGTCCGCCGCGGTGGCCTCCTACCTGCTCAGCTACCTCTCCCCCATCGCGGAGGCGCCGTGGATGGAGCAGCTCTCCCCCTTCCACTGGTACATCGGCGCCGAACCGCTGGCCACCGGCTTCGACGGGCCGGGCCTGGCGCTGCTGGCCGCCCTGGCGGTGCTGGCGGCCCTCGGCGGCGCCGTCTCCTTCGCCCGCCGCGACCTCATGGTCTGAGGCACGGGCGTGCCCACCGGGCCACCGGGCGTTCGTGCCGGGACGGCACGTGCACGGCCCCGGGGAGGACCGGTGGTGCCCCGGCCTCAGGGCAGGGGGACCCGCGCCCGGACGTCGCCGAGCCCGCGGGCGATCAGCAGCTCGCCGCCCGCGGCCAGGGGCGCCCAGGCGCCGGCGGCCTCGTCCCAGCGGCGGCGCAGCCGTTCGTCGCAGCGCACCGTGACGGCGGCCGTGGCCCCGGCGGGGACGTCCACCCCCTGGTAGCCGACCAGGCGGACGGGCTGGTCGTCCTCGGCCGGGTCCAGGTAGACCTGCACGGTCTCCCGGGAGTTCCGGGCGGAGGTGTTGGTGACCTCGACCGTGGCCTCCAGGCCGCTCTCGCCCGCACGGGCCTGCACGGTCCCGTACTCCCAGCTGCCGTAGCCCAGCCCGTGCCCGAACCAGAACAGCGGGGCGGGGGCGTGGCCGGCGTGGTAGCCGCGGTGGCCGATGAAGGTCCCGTCGTCGTAGCGCAGCGCCAGGTCGCCGTCCGGGACCACGTCCCAGGCCGGGGCCGCGCCGTCCGCCGCGGGCCAGCTGGTGACCAGGCGTCCGGTGGGCTCGAGCGCACCGGTCAGCGCGGCCGCCACGGCGTGCCCGCCCTCCTGGCCGGGCAACCCGGCCACCAGCACCGCGTCCACCCGGTCCAGCCAGGGCATGAGCACGGGGGTGGCCGCGTTGACGACCACCACGGTGCGCTCGGCGGCGGCGGCCACACGGGTCACGAGCTCGTCCTGGCGCCCGGGCAGGGCCAGCGTCGTCTTGTCGGCGGCCTCGGTCTCCTGGTCCTCGGTCAGCCCGACGACGACGACGGCGGTGCCGGCGGCGGCCGCCGCGGCCTCGGCGGCGGCGAGCAGCTCGTCGTCGGGGCGCGGGGCCGGGCCGGCCACCAGGGCCGTCCGGCCCAGGGTGGTCATCTCCAGCAGATGGCTCTCCTCGGCCAGCCCCAGGGCGGGGTCGCGCAGGAGGTTCTCGGGCCGGACAGCCGGGTCGAGGGCCACGGTGGCCGTGACGGTGGCCGCGGCCGGCAGCTCCACGACCTCGGCGAAGGCCGGTGGGCGCAGCATCGCCTCGCCCGGGTCCTGGCCCTCGAGGCGCAGCTCGGCCGTCAGCTCCTGCCCCGCCGCCGCCAGGTGCCAGCGCCCGGCGCCGAGGGCGCCCAGCCGCACCGGTCCCCCGTCGTGGACCAGGGCGGTGGTGAGGACCGCGACGGTCGGATCCTGGCCGAGGTGGTCCCCGTCGATCGAGATCGCCGGGGTGTCGGAGTGGTAGCGGGCGAGCTCGGTGCCGTCGGCGCCGCGCAGCACCACCTGCATCCCCGGGGTGCCGGTGGCCGGGTCCGTGAGGAAGGCGGGGTCGGCGGCGACCGGGCGGGCCCGCACGGCCGGGCCGTCGGCCGTGCGCACGCGGTCCCCGAGCAGCGCGGCCAGCCCCTCGGCGATCGTGGACCGGTAGGGCGGGTTCACGACCGCGGACCCCCCGCCCATGTCCACGGTGTCGATCGCGTGCCGTCCGATCAGCGCCACGGCGTCGTCGGTCCCCTCCGTGACCAGGGGCAGGACGCCGTTGTTGGCCACCACCGTCATGCCGCGGGCGGCGATCCGGCGCAGCTGCTCCTTCCGGACCGGCGAGTCCACCGCCGGCAGCCCCTGGGCCCACGGGCGGGGCTGCCGCCCCTCGGGAGTGAGCCCACCGACCCTCTCGGCCAGGCGCAGCAGCCGCAGCACGTGGTCGTCGATCGTCGCCTCGGCGACCTCCCCGGCCCGGACCGCGGTCACGAGCCGCTTGCCCCACGGGCCGCCGGGGCCGGGCATGACCAGGTCCAGGCCGCCGTTGGCCGAGGCCGCGGTGCGCTTGGTGGCGAACCAGTCGCTCATGATCAGCCCGTCCCAGCCCCACTCCCCCTTGACGATCCCGTTCTGCACGTGGTCCTGCTCGGTCGCCGGCACCCCGTTGACGTCGTTGTAGGCGGCCATCATCGACCAGGCGCCGGCGTCCTGCACGGCCATCTCGAAGGGCAGCAGGTACAGCTCCCGCAGCGCGGTCTCGGAGAGCCGGGAGTCCATGAAGTTGCGCAGCGTCTCGGACTCGTTGGCCACCAGGTGCTTCAGGCAGGCGGCGGTGCCGGACCCCTGCATGCCCCGCACGCAGGCGCTCGCCGTGCGCCCGGTGAGGTACGGGTCCTCGGAGTATGCCTCGAACAGCCGCCCGCCCAGCGGGGTGCGGTGCAGGTTGATCGTGGGGCCGAGGACCACGTGGATGTGCTGGCGCTGGGCCTCCTCGGACAGCATCCGTCCCACCTCCTCGGCGATCCCGTCGTCGAAGGACCCGGCGATCAGGGTGGCACTGGGGAACAGGGCGACCGCGTCCCCTCCGACGAAGGTCAGCCCGCGCACCCCGGTGGGCCCGTCCGAGAACGCCAGGGGCGCCAGTCCGATCGTCTCGTGGCCGGGCAGGGTGAAGGCGGTCGCCCCGGTGAGCAGGTGGACCTTCTCCGCGAGGGAGAGGCGGTCGACGAGCTCGCCGAGGCGGACGGTGCGGCCGGAGGTCGGGGTGGCGTCGGTCATGGTGGTGTCGCTTTCTGCCGGGACGTGCTCCTCACGGTGCCACACGTCGCTCACGGCCGGCGGAGCGGGGCGCGCACCCGGGGGACGCAGCGCACGGGATGCCGCGTCCGGGACTCCGCACGCCCCTCCCCTGACCCGGCGGCGACTCCCGCGGGCACCCGGGCGGGCCGGGTCAGGCGGCCGCGAGCTGACGGCGCAGCGTCTCGGCGCCCTCCCCCGCGAGCCGGTCCAGCCCGGCCCGGCGGCCCGTGAGCAGGAGCAGCAGGGCGGCGATCGGCCCGCTGATCTCGGGGCCCTCCCCCGTCTCCCAGGAGACGTCGGTGGCGCGGAGCCGGAACCCCTCGAGCGGGAGGCCCCGGAACACCCGGGCCTTGCCCGTGCCGCTGGTGGAGCGCACGCGCTCCGCGGCCACGGCGGCGGCCTCGGGCGGCACCGCGAGCTCGAGTCCGAGCGGGACCGCGATGTCCTGTCCGTGCACGAGGATGTCGATCAGCGTCTCGAGGTTCGTCATGCCCACGTTGGTCCGCCGGGACCCCGCCGAGGACCGGATCCCCGCCACCAGCTCGTCCACCGGGCGGCGGGCCCGCTCACGGGCGGACTCCCGGATGACGTGGTTGAGTCCCCCGGGGTGCCGCAGCGCGGACCGCAGCGCCTCGACCGGGCCCATCTGCTGGAGGGTGAGGTGGGCGGCGACGTCCCGCACCCTCCACCCCTCGCACAGCGACGGGTGCTCCCACTGCTCCCCGGAGAGCCCGGCGAGCAGGTCCGCGGTGCGCCGGCGCTGGAGATCGATCGCGGCCCAGATCTCGTCGTCGCCCGTCCGGCCGCTCGTGCTGTCGTTCATGACCTCGTGCATGGCCGTGCTCCCTCGCCCCGGGGCGGGGCCGCCAGCGGACCCCTCGTGCCTCCGGGATCCTCCGATGATAGTTCGTTCATAGGACTGTTCGAGGGGCGGGCATGACGGATCAGCTGCACGTCGGGGTGCTCATGTTCATCGCGTACCGCTCGGCGGAGAACCGGATCGTCGACGCGGCCCGGCGGGCCGGCTACACGGACCTCACCGTGGCGCAGGCGCGCATGCTGGCGCGGATCGGCCCGGAGGGAACGCGGCTGTCCCACCTGGCCGAGCAGGCCCAGGTGGCCAAGCAGACGGCCACGGTGCTCGTGGACCGGCTGGAGCGCGCGGGCTACGTGGAGCGCACGGTCGACCCGCAGGACGCCCGGGCCCGTCTCGTGCGGATCGCGGGCCGGGGCCTGGAGCTCGTGCCGGTCGCGCGGGCCGAGGAGGCTAGGATCGAGGCGGAGTGGACGGCGCACCTGGGAGAACTCCGGATGCGCCGGCTGCGCGAGGCGCTCACGGCGTTGCGGGAGATCACCGACCCGTACGCGGCGCCGGAGCAGTAGCGGCCGGGGCCCGGACGCGACCGGGCGGCGCCAGGCCGCCCCGTGCCGGCGGCGGTGAGCGCAGCGCCTGGTTCGCGGGCTGCTAGGACTCCTTGGGGATGATGATCCACAGCGCGATGTAGACCAGCTCCCCCACGCCCACCAGGCCGAAGACGATGAACCCCAGGCGCAGCAGGAACTTCGGCAGTCCGAAACGGGCCGCGAGGGCCGCACAGACGCCGGCGATGAGCTTGCCGTTGCGGGGCCGGACCAGTGCAGTGTTCATGGCCCGATCCTACTCCTGGGGCTCCGGACACGCCCGGGAGCGGAGCCGTCCGGTCCGGGTGGACCGGACGGCCCCGGGGGCAGGTCAGAGGTCCACGACGCCCTTGTCACCCTTGATGGTGTCGCCGGTGACCTTGGCCTTCACCAGGTTGGCCACCTGCGTGACCTTGCCGCCGCCCGGGGTGTCCCAGTACTCGGCGGAGCGGCCGGTGACCTCGATGAGCACGTTGTCCGGGTTCTCGGGTCCGCCCTCGAGCCAGGAGCCGGTGAAGGTGTCCCACAGCTCCTTGAGCTTCGCCTCGTCGTTGAGCACGAGCGCCGTCCCGGTCAGCGAGACCCAGGCGCCGGCCCCGGCGTAGGAGACGTTCACGGCGGGCCGCTGCTGCAGGTCCTGGACCTGGTCCGAGGTGCGCACGGCGATGAAGTAGACGGTGCCGTCGAAGTCCACGTCCTGCGTGGCCATCGGCTTGGAGATCAGGTTCCCGTGCTCGTCCGCGTGGGTGAGCATGGCGATCCGGGTGTTCTTGATGAGCTCGCGCACCTTCGCGGTGCCGTCGTCCTGGTCGGTCATGGGGAGGTCCCTTCTGTGGTCGACAACTGAACTTCTCGACGTCCGAACTGCGGGAGCGCGGCACGGAGGGCCAGTCTACGAAGCACGCGCGTCCGGCACGAGGGGTGTCCCCACGGACGGACACGTCATACGTTGGAGCGGACACCGGCACCGTGCCCGCCCCGGAAGGACGTTCCCATGCACCAGCTCTCCGCCGTCGCCCTCGTCTGCACCCTCACTCCCTCCCCGGCCCCCTCGAGCAGCGAGCTGATGGCCCGCCACGTGCTGGACCAGCTCGAGCAGCACGGGGTGCGCACCTCCTCGGTCCGGGTGGTCGACCACGACGTGAAACCGGGCGTGCAGGTGGACATGGGCGACGGCGACGCGTGGCCCGCGCTGCGGCAGCAGGTCCTGGAAGCCGACATCCTGGTGCTCGCGACCCCCATCTGGATGGGGCACCCCTGCAGCGTCGCGCAGCGGGTGGTCGAGCGCCTCGACGCGGACCTCGCCGAGACCGACGACCAGGGCCGGCCCATCATGTACGACCGAACCGCGATCGTGGCCGTGGTGGGCAACGAGGACGGCGCCCACAAGACGATCGCCGACATGACGCAGGCGCTCAGCGACATCGGCTTCACCGTCCCCGCCCAGGCCGGGACGTACTGGGTGGGCGAGGCCATGCAGTCCGTGGACTACCAGGACCTGGAGCAGGTGCCGGAGAAGGTCGCGGCCACCACGGCCGGGGCCGCCCGCAACGCCGCGCACCTGGCGCGGCTGCTGCGCACCGAGCCGTACCCGGCCGTCTGAGGCCCAGCCCGGGTCCTACCGGCCCCCGGGCCCTACCGGTCGCCCGGGTCCTTGGGCGGGACCACCGCGTTCTTGGCGGTGCTGACCGGCAGGTTCACGGGACAGGTCATCTGCCCGGCGAGGCGGTGGACCACGGCGAACACGCTCAGGGCGAGGGCCGGGGCGCCCAGCCACGGATGGACCGGTGCGAACCAGCCCGGGGCCCACACCGGGAGCAGGGCGAGCCAGGCGGTGAGGAGGCCCACCGCGCCCAGCAGTGCGCTGCGGCGCTCGCCGGACTCGACGGCACGGACCACGGTGGCCGCGGCGACGTCGTCCTCGGCGGGCAGCGGGGTGCCGCCGGCCACGGGCGAGGCGTAGGAGGCCACGAGGAGCCCGGAGAGCGCCGAGACCACGATCCAGACGGCACCGTCCCACCACGCGGCCGCGGTGCCCCGGCTCAGCGCCTCGGGGGGAGCGAGCTCGGTGGTCAGGCCCAGGAGGAGGGCGGTGGCGAGGCCGGCGAGCACGGCGACGCCCCACTGGCGCGCACCCCACAGCCGGAGGGCCTGGGCGGCGGGACGGAGGCGCTGCGTCATGGGCGGGGGGCCTTTCGATCGGACGGGGTGGTCCCCCCACTGTGTCGCGGATCGCGCTCCCGCACCAGCGCGGGGACCAGCCGCACCAGCACCACCATCCCCACCAGCTCGACCAGGGTCTGCGTGACGACGACGAACGGCACGAGCGCGAGCCGCTCCGGCAGCGCCAGGGCCAGCGGGAGCACCACGAGGGAGTTGCGGGTGACCCCGCCGAAGACCAGGGCCCGGGAGACCGGCACGTCCAGCCGGGCGAGACGAGCCACGAGAATCCCGATCGGGACCATGAGCACCAGGAAGGCCGCGTAGAGCGGCACGACCGCCGCGAGGTCGGCCAGCTGCTCCCCCACGCCGCGCACCTGGGAGGCGATCACCGTGAACAGGGTCAGCGCCATCAGCGGCACCATGGCCGCGGCCGTGACCGGCTCCAGCCGCCGCAGCCGGGCGGACCGGTCCGCGGCCCCCTGCACGGCCGCGGCCGCCGCCAGGGGCAGCAGGATCAGGAGCACGAACGCCTCCACGAAGGGGCCGAGCTCCACCAGGGCGACCGCTTCCGGGCCCGCGAGCAGCAACAGGTAGAGCGGGAGAAGGAGCATCTGCGCGAGCATCAGCAGCGGGGCCGCGGCCAGCAGCCGGTCGGCCGCACCCCCGGCGAGACCGGTGAAGACGATGACGTAGTCCACGCAGGGGGCCAGGAGCACGAGCAGCACGCCCAGCAGCAGCGCCTCGTGCCCGGCGACCGCCCGGGACAGGGCCAGGACCACGACCGGGACGAGGACGAAGTCGAGGACCAGCAGCGCCGCGAGGAAGCGGAGGTCCGTGAAGGCACGGCCGAGCGCGGCGAACGGGACGGCGAGGAACGTGGCGAACAGCAGCAGGCCCAGGACCGGGGTGACGGCCGGGGCCAGCCCCGGGGCGCCGGGCACGGCCCAGCCCACGAGGAGCGCGGCGGCGATGGCCGTCAGGTACACGGACACCTGGTGGCGCTCCGCCCACGCGGCGGCTGTCAGGGCGTTCACCCGCTCCAGCCTAGGCGCCGGCCGGACCGAGCGGCTCCGGTGGCCGGCGGTCAGCCCGCCCCTCGGCCCGGCAGTGCCGTCAGGCGGCCTGGTAGGTGAGGCAGTCGGCCTCGTCGGCCCCGGCCCCGATCTTCACGTCGTGGGCGGTGCACATCAGGTGCTCGTTGTGCACGCACTCCCCGCGCTGACAGGCGCCCACTTCGGCGTGCACGGTCGGCAGGCCGCCGTCGGGGCCCAGCGAGATGAACGTCCCGCAGTGGGCGTGCCCGGAGCTGCCGGTCACGGTGATGGCGTGGGCCGTGCACTCGTGGTCGTGGTTGAACGAGCACTGACCGACGGTGCAGTCGGAGACGGGGGCGAACTCGGTGGTGGCCATGACGGTTCCTCCTGGAGCATCCACGAGACCGGCCCGGAGGCGACGGCCTCTTCGTCCTTCCAGGATGCGCCTCACTTGGGGCAATGGATAGCGAATTTTTTCGTGCCCGAATCCCGGGCCGGCTCCCCGGGGGCGCCGGGGACCGGTGTCCGCCCGGACGTCGGCGGAGCGGTGCCGGTGCCGCGGCACCGGCCCGGACCACGGGCCGCATCATGTTCATTACGTCAGCGACGTGTTCGCTAATCATCCGGAGACTGCTACAGTCTGGCTCAGCGGAGCGAGGTAAGGGTGCCCTTACCCGCCCGTTCGCCCACCACCCGGGACCGCACGGTGCTCCCGCACCGGGCCCGCAGAGAGGAGCCACCGTGGGGTCACCCCAGCTCTCCGTGGTCGCGGTGATCGATCCGGACGGCCGGCACGTGCGCCTGGTCGTCACCGGACCGCTCACCGTGGACACCCAGTCCGCCCTGCACCCCCTGATCCGGCTCGCCCGGGTCCTGGACCCGGTCACCCGGGTGGTCGTGGACCTCTCCGGCACCCGGACCACCGGGACCGCCGCCGTGGACGAGCTGGTCCGGCACGCCCGGGAGGGCCACCTCGGCCACCCTTCCCAGCAGGTGCGCTTCGTCCTCCCCGACCCCGCCCGGTCGGCCGATGCGGAGGACCTGCGGCGGCTGCGGGCCGAGCAGCGCGCCTGGACGACCTCCGGCGCTGACGACGACGGCACGGTGCGGGACATCAGGAGCGCACCGCGGCGCGCGGAGCACACCGCGGTCACCGGCGGGGCCCGCCGCGCCCCGGGGTCCTCCCGCGCCCACCGCGCCGCTGCGGAACGGGGCCGTGCTGCGGCCGGTTCGGCGCCGTCGTCCGCCGGCACGCCGCACGGTGACCTCGGGGCCGCGTTCCCGGGCGGAACCGTCCTGCCGTTCCGTCCTTCCCGGCACCGTTCCGCGGGGCGGACAGCGCGACCCGCGTCAGTCGCCGGCACCCCGACCGGCTGAGGTCACGCCCGTCCTGTCCGTCCCGTCCGTCCCGTCCGTCCCGTCCGTCCCGTCCGTCCCGTCCGTCCCGTCCGTCCTACGACCGAGGAAACCATGATCATGACCCCGCACCGACCGCTCGCCGTCACCGCCCTCGCCGCACTGCTCCTGACCGGCTGCGGCGAGACCCCTGCTCCCACCGCGGAGGCTCCGAGCGGCACCGCCGCCGAGAGCACCTCCACGGCGGCACCGTCCGCCGCCGCCACCCCCGACAGCACGGGCTCCCCCGCGAGCGGTGCGGTGCCCGACGGGGTCGCGGCGCAGTACGCCACCCTGGACGAGGAGGTCGAGGCCGAGGGCGGTCGCACGACCTCCGGGGACTGGGAGGTCGCCTACATCGTCGAGCCGGCCGAACCGTGGTTCGAGGTGACCGGCGGGGAGCCGACCCGGCGTGAACCCGCCGCCGGGGAGACCCATCACCTGGAGATCATCCCGATCGAAGCGGCCACCGGCCGCATCGTCCCCGACGTCCCCGTCCGCCTCGAGGTCCTCGACGAGAACGGTGAGGTCGTGGACGAGAAGGAGCTGATGTTCTTCAACGCCGGGTTCTTCCACTACGCCAACAACTTCAGCGTCCCCGCCGCGGGCGACTACACCCTGCGGGCCACCCTGCAGCCGCCGGAGTTCACCCGGCACGGGGAGAGCCTCGAGGAGCTCACCCTGCTGGAGCCGGTGACCGTCACCTTCGACGACGTCCGGCTGGAACCCGCGGCCTGAGCCGCCGCACCCACCACCCTCTGCCGCCGGGCACGTCCGGCGGGGCCGACACCCCACCGGACGTGCCCCGCTGTGTCGCCGGCCCGTCCCTCAGCCCCGGCGGACGGCGACGGCCTCGTAGACCACGGCTGAGCTCGTCTGCGGTCCGCGGCAGGTCAGCCGGTGCGGCGGGGCACGGCGGGCCTGCAGCTCGACGTCCACGACCTGCGGATGGGGCGGACGGGCGGCCAGGCGGATGCGCCAGTGGTCGCCGTCCCGGACGGTCTCGCCGACCGTGTAGTCGTGCCGGCCGGCCGGCCCGAAGCGGCCCAGCGCCGCCGCGACCGCGGCCTGCTGCGGCGGGGTGAGGTCCGTGTAGCCGCGCAGGTGCTCCGCACGCACCCGGCCGGCGAGGTGCTCCCCGATCGTGTCGACGGCCGACCCGGCATCGAGTCCGCCGTAGTAGACGCCGTCCGGGGCGACGACGACGTTGGCGGCGAACCTGTCGCCGCCGACGTGCGAGCACTCCCAGACCAGCTCCGGCCAGCGCTCGCTCAGGGCGCCGGCCACGGGCCGCCCGCGCACGGCACAGCAGGGGTCGTGCTGGGCGTGGGCACAGACCAGGACGACGGGCGGGCGGCCGAGCTCGCCGGGAGTGCGCAGGGCCGTGGCGATTCCCGCCAGGTCCTCGTCGCGACTCCAGATCCCCCAGTGCTGACGGCAGGTGGAGCCCTCCTGGCGCAGCACGGCCCACCGGCCGGGACCGTCCTCGCCGCGACGGCCGTGCCGCCTGACGAGCAGCACGCGCGCCCACGCCTCCTGCGCCGCGGAGAACACCAGCGCCTTGGTCCCGGGATCGAGCTCCAGGCCGTCGAACCCGTTGACCGGCCACCCGCCCCGGTGCTCGATCAGGACCCACACCGTGGCGCGCGGCGCGGTCCCGGCCATCGGGTCCCCCCGGGTCCTGGCGTCCTCGGCGCAGAAGAAGCGTTCGGCAGCGGTCACGACGGCGACGTCACCGCCCGGCGGGAACGAGGACCCCCGCGCGCAGCAGTCGTTCGGTGAGGTCGAGTCCGAGCTCGTCCGCGGTGTGCGCCTCGCCGTCGAGCACGCACCGGACCGAGGGCAGATGGGCCTCCGGGAAGTCGAGCCACCCCACCCGCGTGCTCAGGCGCGTGCCGTCGAGGCGCGCCTCCAGGGCGTCGCGGAGCCGCACCGCGGACCCGGGGCCCAGACCCTGGACCGTCGCCAGCTGGGCCAGCGGCCCGAGCGGCCCCGGCCGCCCCTGGGACCGGCGGGTGCGGTGGAACAGCGCGGTGGGATCGGCCTCGCGGACAGCGGCGGCCAGACGGTCGCGGACGATGTCGATCTCCCCGTGCGGACCGTCGACTCCCAGGGGCAGCGTGGCGCGCATCTCCGGGTCCTCGCCCAGCTGTGCCATCGCGGCCTGGGCGAGCTGCTCGGCCAGGGCGTAGCGCGTCCAGCTGTGGACGCCGAGCGTGAGGTGGATGGAGACCTCGCCCTGTGCCTGGGCCGCGTGCAGCCAGCCGCGCGGCAGGTACAGGGCGTCCCCGGGCTCGAGCACGGTGTCGAGGTAGGCCTCGCCCTTCGCGGCCTCGACGACGGCGGAGCGGTGCTCGGTCCAGGGCTGATCGCGCAGCGGATCCGGGTGGACGGGCTCGTGGAGGATCCAGCGCTTGGTCCCCGCGATCTGCAGGACGAAGACGTCGTGGACGTCGTAGTGGTCGTCGAAGCCGCGGTTCTGCGGCGGGGTGATGTAGGCGTTGGCCTGCACCGGGTGCCCGAGCTCGGTGCTCAGCCGCGAACTGAGGTCCGCGACCGGCTCCCACGTCCGGTGCAGGGCCTGCAGCACGAGGGTGGCGCCGTCGGCGAACCTGCGCCACAGCGCGGTGTCGTCGAGCTGGTCGGAGATCGTGGCGCCGACCCCGGCGGGGGCGGTGAACGACGAGTCGGGGTAGGTGGAGCCGCCCTTGGCGACGCGCAGGAAGGGCGTGCGCAGTCCGCGGCGCGAGATCAGTTCGTCCGCGGCCTCGGGGGAGAACAGGTCGGAGACATCACCGGTCCCGCGCGTGAGCAGCGGTGCGCGCCCCCAGACCTCGCGGGCGAACTCCTCCCGGCCCATGCCGATCAGGCGTGTCTCCAGGACCCCGGCGCCGCGCGGGGCGCCGGGGTCCTGGGAGTCAGAACGGGTGGTGCTCAAGGTCAGAGGCCCCGTTCTCCGGCTCCCCCGTCGGCACCACCGTCGGCACCGCCGTCGGCACCGCCGTCAGCGCCACCGTCGTGGACGCCGGAAACACCGTCCGCACCGCCGTCGGCCGGACCTTCGGCACCGCCGTCGGCACCGCCGTCGTGCACACCCGGGACACCGGCCGCACCGCCGTCAGCGGGACCCTCGGCCCCGCTGTCAGCACCACCGTCAGCGCCACCGTCGTGCACACCCGGGACACCGGCCGCACCGCCGTCGGCCGGACCTTCGGCCCCGCTGTCAGCGCCACCATCGGCACCACCGTCGTGCACACCCGGGACACCGGCCCCACCGCCGTCGGCGGGACCCTCGGCCCCGCTGTCAGCACCGCCGTCAGCGCCACCGTCGTGCACACCCGGGACACCGGCCGCACCGCCGTCGGCCGGGCCTTCCTGCTGGTTCGGATCCTGCTCTTGCTCGGTCATGCTTCCTCCCGCAACTCGATGGACGACGACCGGGTGCCGGTGCCGGCACCTGATCACCACGCCGGGCGGGGCGCATCCGCGTCGACACCGCCCGGGCTCACCCTAACCGGGCAGCCCAGGTGTGGGAACAGTCCCCGTCCGCATTCCCTGCAACTCACAAGCGCTGCGGGCGGCCTGCCCTCAGCGCCGGAGCGCAGGAGCCGCACGACCGTCCGGGGACTGGGCACCGGTAGCCGGTCCGTGAGCGGCGATGGCGCCGTCGTCGACCGGGGACTGCTGCGGGGACTCCGCCGCCAGCTCCGGGTGGTGCAGGTCCAGCGCCGGGCGCTCGGACCGGATCCGCGGCAGCGAGGTGAAGTTGTGCCGCGGCGGCGGGCAGGACGTCGCCCACTCCAGGGAGGCGCCGAAGCCCCACGGGTCGTCCACCTCGACCTTGGTGCCGTTGCGCCAGGTCGTGTACACGTTCCAGAACCACGGGATCATGGACGCCCCCAGCAGCACCGCGCCCGCCGTGGAGACCTGGTTCATCCAGGTGAACCCGTCCTCCGGCAGGTAGTCCGCATACCGGCGGGGCATGCCCGAGACCCCGAGCCAGTGCTGGATCAGGAAGGTCATGTGGAAGCCCAGGAACAGCAACCAGAAGTGGATCTTGCCGATCCGCTCGTTGAGCATCTTCCCGGTGAACTTCGGCCACCAGAAGTAGAACC